>JAJYPP010000054.1 GCA_021795235.1 bacterium | reverse complement strand
CGGAGGGAGGACGGGGCTTGCCCGCGGGTGCCGGGGCCTGGGTGGGGGTGGCGGCGTCGGCCCGGCGCCGACGCCGCCGCCTGCTCCGCCCCGGCGCGGTCACCGCCACCGCAAAGCGGGCCAGCAGGTGCTCCTGGCGGTCGGGGTTCCAGCGCGCCTCGGGAAGGTCTCCGTAGGACCCGAGGCGGTCCTCCATCTCGGCCATGAAGTCGGCCAGAGAGCGCTTCTCCTTGGTGGCATTGGAGATCTGCGCTTTCTCGGCCCAGGGCTGGTAGTGGGCCGACTCCGGGTTCAGGAATTCCGGCAGGGGCGCGGTCGGCCCCGCCGGGTCGGCAGCCTCCGCCTCGACCTCATGGTGGGTGCCGTCAGGATCGGGATCTTGGTCGGCCACTTTTGGAGTATAGGTCCGGCCCCAGTGCCCCAGCGGCCGACTCACCCTCAGAGAAGCCGCGGTGCCGGAACCTCTAGAACCCGCCGCCGCTCCCGGTCTACACTCGAGGATGGCTGGGTCGGCCGCGGCCCGGCGTCCGCTGCTGTTAGGAGTTGGCCCATGGACCGTCTCATCGCGCCAGGGATCTGGCAGATTGACACCGAGCTCGGAGGCTGGCCGGAGTTGAACGCGGTCTTCCTGGTGGAGGGACGCCGTCCCTGCCTGGTCGAGACCGGTCCGCAGCGCGACTCCACCCGGGTCCTGGACGCGCTGGCGCGTCGGGGAGTCGGCCCCTCCGACCTCGCCTACATAGTTCTCACCCACATCCACCTAGACCACGGGGGAGCGGTTGGAGAGGTATCCCGGCAGTTCCCGAACGCGTCGGTGGTCTGCCATCCCAAGGGATTGCGTCACCTGGCTGACCCCACCCGTTTGGTGGCCGCCGCCGGCCTGGTCTACGGCGACCGCCTCGACTCGCTGTACGGCCGCATGACCCCGGTCGACCCCGACCGCCTCAAGGGCGCCGAGGACATGCAAGAGCTCGACCTGGGATCGGGGCGATTGACCCTGGTGGACTCCCCGGGGCACGCCAAGCACCACGTCGCGATCCTGGACCAGTCCAGCGGAGTGCTGCTGGTTGGAGACGCGGTGGGGGTCAAGGTGCCCGGCGGCGGCCCCCTGCGCCCCGCCATGCCCCCCGACGACTTCGACCGGGAGTTGGCCATCTCCTCCCTGCACAAGTTCGCCGCTCTCAACCCCTCCCAGATCGTCCTCACCCACTTCGGCCCGGCGGGAGAGCCGCAGGCGGTCCTCAGCGAGGCCGAGACGACCATGCGCCGCTGGTGCGAGGTGGCGGAGCACGCGTTCTCCGAAGAGCCTTCGATCGACCACATCGAGAGCGCCCTCTTGGAGCGGGTCTTCGAGCCCGCCGAGGACCCGGGCCGCCAGCCGGTCGTCGACACCCTGAACGGATTCACCTCCAATGCCGCGGGGATGCATGGGTGGCTGGTCAGACGCCGTGATCGGCCCGCCGGGGCGGGCGGATGAGGTCCCTTGCGAGGGCCCGCCGGAGGTCCCCCGCCGCAGGCGTCGATGGCCGAGAATCACTCTGGGCCTTGCGAGAGATGAGATGGCCCAATACAATGCGGCTGATCGCCCGGCGCCTGAGTTCGGGTCCCATTTCCAGCGGAGGGGTACTGACATGGCCGTAACCGGCTTCTGCATGAAGTGCAAGACGGCGAGGGAGATCGCCAACCCCCAGCCCACGCAGCTGAAGAACGGCAAGCCCGCCACCACCGGCACCTGCCCGGTCTGCGGCACCAAGATCTTCAAGATCGGGAAGGCAGCCTGATTCGGCTCTCAGTCGGCTGGGGCCGGGCCGTCCAGCCCGGCCCTGGCCGGTGAGCCTCGGGGCCGAGGCCCTCGCGGCCGGGATCGCGGCCCGGCAGAGGTCCCTGGTCGAAGGGCTCAAGAGCTGGGTAGAGATCCCCTCGATCAGCACCGAGCCGGCCCGGAAGGCTGACGTCCAACGGTCGGCCGAGTTCCTGCGCGACTACGCACTCAAGTGCGGCATGACCACCGCTGAGGTCTGGCCGACGGAGGGGCACCCCACGGTCTTCGCAGAACGGCTGGAGGATCCCTCCTGGCCCACGGTCTTGGTCTATGGCCACCACGACGTGCAACCTGTCGACCCCATCGAGGAGTGGGAGGCGGCGCCGTTCCAACCACTGGAGCGGGACGGGCTCCTCCTGGGGCGCGGGACCGCCGACGACAAGGGGCACCTCCTGATGCACCTGGAGACGGTCCGCGGCATCCTGGACACGAGGGGCCGGCTCCCGATCAACCTCAAGCTGATCGCCGAGGGGGAGGAGGAGGACGGGTCCGACCACTTCGAGGCCACCGTGCGAAGTCATCGCGAGCGACTCAGATCCGACGTGGCCGTGATCAGCGACACCTCGATGCTCGCAGAGGACGTGCCGGGGCTGACCGTCGCCCTGCGCGGCATGGCCTACTGGGAGGTCCGGGTCCGCAGCTCGAGGACCGATCTGCACTCCGGGGTGTATGGCGGAGCAGTCCTCAACCCCATCGCGATTCTGGCCGACATGCTGGCCGGGTTGCACGACGCTCGGGGCCGGGTCCAAGTGCCCGGTTTCTACGACGCGGTTAGGGAGCTCTCAGCCGGGGAGCGCCAGGAGTTGGCACAGGTTCCGTTCGACGAGGGTGGATTCCTGTCCGAGGTGGGCGCCATCGCCGGCGGTGAGGCTGGCTACACCCTGATGGAGAGGCGCACCACGCGCCCCACCCTCGAGATCTGCGGCATCTGGGGCGGTTATCAGGGCGAAGGGGCCAAGACCGTCATCCCCGCCCGGGCGGCGGCCAAGCTCTCCTCTCGGCTGGTCCCGGATCAGGGGGCGGCGCAGATCACCAAACTCGTGGGCGACCACCTCCGACAGGCCGCACCGCCCGGAGTCGAGGTGGAGTTCGAGCTCATCCACGACGGCCGGTGGGTCGAGACTCCGACCTCTCATCCGGCGGTGGACGCGGCGGCCCTGGCGGTGGCGTCGGTGTGGGGCAGAGACCCTGTCTTCATCCGCGAGGGCGGAAGCATACCTCCGGTCGCCACCATCGCCGACGAATTGCAGGTCCCCTGCGTGCTCTTCGGGGTCGGCCTTCCCGGCGATCACATCCATGCTCCCAACGAGAGGGTGGTGCTGCGCCAGCTTTTCCGCGGAATGCAGGCTCTTGGTCTGCTCTGGGACGCCTATTCGGAACTCGGGATCGACGGCCTCGGAGTCCGGCCTGGCTGAGCACCTCACGCGGGGCGGGGCGCGCCGGCCCCCGCTCGACCGAGAGGACAATCCGCCAGGAGCCCGAGGTCTTCCAGCCCGCGTGCTGCGAGCCGATCTGATCCGCCAGGCACGCGACGGCGGAACAGCTCCCCGGGTTAGCCGGCTCTCCGGGTTAGCCGGCTCTCCGGACCGCCGGGCCGGTTCAGCCCCGGATGCGCCGCACCAGGCGCCACCCCACGAAGGCCAGGATCGCCAGCACCACCAGCCCGAGACCGATGAGGAGCCCCTTCGCGCCAAGGTGAAGGATGTTGCGATAGTTCGCCCCCAGGGCATCACCGACGGAGGTGACCGTGGCGCACCAGACCAGCGCCCCCAGGAGCATCGCGGGATAGAAGACCCGGGGCGGGATGGCGGCGAGGCCGGCCGCATAGGAGGCCACGTTGCGGGCGAACGGGACCACCCGGGTTAGAAAGACCCCGATCCCACCGCGCTTTCGCACCCAGACCGCGGCGTCGTCCAGGCGCTGCGGTGAAACCCGCACCCGCGCCGCCAGCCGGATCACCACCGGTCGGCCCAGGACGTAACCGATCTGGTAGGAAATGGTCGCTCCGATAGCCGAACCCAGGGTGGCACAGAGGATGAGGGGGACCAGCGAGACCGTGCCCCGGTGGGCCAGGAAGCCCAGGGTGAGCAGGATCGCCTCGTCTGGTAACGGCAGCCCCACCGACTCCCCGGCCAACCAGACGATGACGAACGCATAGACACCCAGGGGAGGCAGGTGGGTGAGCTGGGCGAGGATGTGGGTCATAGCCGCTACGGCAGGCTACGCCAGCTGAGCGGGTCGGCGACCGGGGTCAGGCCTCCTCCAGGTCGCCTGGAGGCGCCACTCCCGCGATGGATCCGATGGTGTCGCCCTCGTCCAGCCGCATCAGGATTACCCCCCTGGTCTGGCGGCTGGTGATGCGGACCCCCTCCAGCGGCATCCTGATGATCTGACCCTTGGTGCTGATCAGCATGAGCTCGCCGGTGAGATCATCGACCACCCTGGCCCCAACGATCTCGCCCACCTTGCCGATGGCATGCTGGTCCAGGGTGTAGACGCCCTGGATGGCCCGCCCCTTGACCGGGTACTCCGCGACCGGGGTCAACTTGCCGAAGCCCCGCTGCGTGACCACCAGGACGTGCCCCCCTTCGGTGACGATGTCCATCCCTGCGACCTGGTCCCCTGGGCGCAGCCGGACCGCCGTGACCCCCTGGGTGTCGCGCCCCATCGGGCGCACCCCGCGCTCGTTGAAGCGCAGCGCCTTGCCCTGGCGGGTGACGAGCAGGATGTCGTCCCCCCCGGTGGAGACCTTGACCCAGTCGAGCTCGTCGCCATCGCTGAGGTTCATCGCTATCAGCCCGTTGCGCCGGACGGAGGCGTAGGCCGCGGCCGGCGTCTTCTTGATGTGCCCGCGCAAGGTCGCCATCACCATATAGGCCTCGTCGGAATACCCGTCCACGGAGAGCATGGAGGTGACCCGCTCTCCCTGATCCATCTCTATTAGGTTGATGGCCGCCGTCCCCTTGGCCTGGCGGCTGACGTCGGGGATCTCGTGGGTGCGCAGCCTGAAGACCCGCCCGCGGTTGGTGAAGAAGAGCATGTCGGAGTGGGTCGAGGCCACTCGCAGGAACTCGACGTAGTCCTCTTCGCCCACCCGCTTGGCCCCGACCACGCCCTTCCCGCCGCGGCGCTGCGAGCGGTAGTCGGTGGCGGGAGTGCGCTTGATGTAGCCGCGATGGGTGAGCGTCACGACCACCTGCTCGCGGGGGATCAGGTCCTCTTCATTGAGCTCGATGTCCCCGTGGCTGATCTCGGTGCGCCGGGCGTCCCCGTACTTCTTGCGCAGGGCCACCAGCTCGTCGCGAACCACGGACATCAGCTTCTCGCGGGTGGAGAGGATCTCCTCCAACGCCGCTATCCGCAGCATCAACTCCGCGTGCTCCTCCTCCAGCCGGTCGCGCTCCAGGCGGGTGAGTCGTCCCAGGCGCATGTCCACGATCGCCTTGCTCTGGCGCTCGCTCAGGCTGAACCGCTCCTCCATCTGGCGCTGAGCGGTGGCCTCATCGGGGGCGGCGCGGATCAGCCGGATGACCTCGTCCAGGTTCTGCAGGCAGATCCTCAGCCCCTCGACGATGTGGGCCCGCTCGCGGGCCCGCTCCAGATCGTGGCGGGTGCGCCGTTCCACCACCTCGCGCCGGTACTCCAAGTAGTGCACCAGCATCGCCCGCAGGGAGAGCACCTGGGGACGACCGTCCACCAGGGCCAACAGGATGCAAGTGAAGCTGGACTGCAGCTGAGTGTGCTTGTAGAGGTTGTTGAGCACCGTGTAGGGGCGAGCGTCTCGCTTCAGCTCGATCACCAGGCGGGTGCCCTCGCGCCGGCCGGTCTCGTTGCGAATGTCCGCGATCCCCTCCAGCTTGCGGTCGTTGACCAGCTCCGCGATGGTCTGGAGGACCCGGCTGGGATTGATCTGGTAGGGCAGCTCGGTCACGATGATCTGCTCGCGACCCGACTTCGACTCCTCGAAGGCGACGCGGGCGCGCTGCACCACCCGCCCATGCCCTGTCCCGTAGACCTGGGGAATGTCCTTGCCGTAGACGATCCCCCCGGTCGGGAAGTCCGGGCCAGGGATGAGCTTCATGAGCTCCTCGGTGTCGGCGTCGGGGTTGTCGATCAGCCGGATCAGGCCGTCACAGACCTCGCTGAGGTTGTGGGGCGGAATGCTGGTCGCCATCCCGACCGCGATCCCCGCCGCCCCGTTGACCAACAGATTGGGCAACGCGGCGGGCAGCACCGCCGGCTCCTTGGTGCTGGCGGAGTAGTTGTCGACGAAGTCGACCGTGTCCTTCTCGATGTCGGCCACCATCTCCGCCGCGATCGGGGCCATCCTGGCCTCCGTGTACCGGTAGGCGGCCGCGGGGTCGCCCTCCGGCGACCCGAAGTTGCCCTGTCCGTCCACCAGGGGATAGCGCATCACCCACGGCTGGGCGAGGCGGACCAGGGTGTCGTAGACGGAGATGTCGCCGTGGGGGTGGTAGTTCTTCAGCACTTCGCCGACGATGGCGGCGCACTTCTGGTGCGAGGCCCCAGGGGTCATCCCCTGCTCCTGCATCGCGTACAGGATCCGCCGCTGGACCGGCTTGAGGCCATCCCGCACATCCGGCAGGGCCCGGGCCACGATCACGCTCATGGCGTACACCAGGTACGACTCGCGCATCTCGCTGACCAGCTCGACGCCCCTGGTGGTACCGCCGCCCGCCATGTCGATGGCCATTGCTCAGCCCTCCAACGACTCGGTCTCGACCGGGGGCAACAGGCCCGCGGTCAGCGTTGCGCCCGCTCGCACCGCCTGGGCAGCCACCCGCAAAGCGCTGGCGACGGCGGCGGCGTCCGAGCGCCCATGGCCGATGAACACCAGCCCGCGCACCCCCAGCAGAGGGGCGCCTCCCACCTGCCGCCAGTCGAGGCGGTCTCGCATTCGTCTCAGCCCGGGCAACAGCAGCGCCGCACCCAGGCGCGAGCGCACATCCGCGCCCGCCTCCTGACGCAGGGCCGCCATGATCATCGCCGCCACCCCTTCGGCGGTCTTGAGGGCGACATTGCCGACGAACCCGTCGCAGACCACCACGTCGACCCTGCCCGAGAGCAAATCACTGCCCTCCACCGGGCCCACGTAGTTGAGATCCATCTGCGAGATCAAGGCGTGAGCCGTCTGCACCAGGGCATTGCCCTTGGAGCTCTCCTCCCCATTGCTGAGCAGCCCCACCCGGGGTCGGGCTATCCCCAGGACGGTCCGGACGTAGGCGCTACCCATCGCCGAAAACTGCGCCAGCCACTCGGGACGGCACTCGACCTGGGCGCCGGCGTCGACCAGCATGGTGGTCCCGTTGGGGGTCGGGAGCGGGGTCGCGATCGCCGGCCTGGCCACCCCGGGCTGGCGCCGCAGGCGGAGCAGCGCAGCGGCCATGGTGGCGCCGCTGTTGCCTGCCGAGAAGCAGGCGTCAGCGCGTCCTCCTGCGACCAGATCGACCGCGATGTTGATGGAGCTGTGCGGCTGAGCCCGCACAGCGTGGGCCGGGTGAGCGTCCATGGCGATCGTGGAGTCGGCATCCTCCAGGGAGAGTCGCTCAGCCCCTGCGGCCCGGGCCAACACCCCCTCCAGCCGGGAACGTTCACCCACCAGCACCAGCCGCAGCTGGGCATCCCCGCGCAGCGCCTGCAGGCTGCCGGCCACGAGCGCCTCGGGCGCGTTGTCACCGCCCATGGCGTCGACTGCCACCGCCGGATCGGCGATGCTCAAACGTCGATGGTCCTGACGGTCTTGGCGTAGGCCTGGATGAAGCGCTTGCGCGGCTCCACCGCCACTCCCATCAACCGGTCGAAGATGTCGTCGGCGCGGATCGCATCCTCGACCTCGACCTTGAGCAGCACACGGTGCTCGGGGTCGAGGGTGGTGTCCCACAGCTGTTCGGCGGTCATCTCCCCAAGTCCCTTGTAGCGCTGGACTTTGACCTTGGCCCCCAGCTCCTTGACCGCGTCTCGGAACTCCTCCTCGCTGTAGCACCAGCGCACCTTCTTACCCAGGGTCAACCGGAACAGCGGCGGCTGGGCGATGAAGAGGTGTCCCTCGTTGATCACCGCCTGGAGGTGCCTCCAGAAGAACGTGAGCAGCAGGGTGCGAATGTGGGAGCCGTCCTCGTCCGCGTCCGCCATCAGCACCACCCGGTTGTAGCGCAGCCGGCCGATGTCGAAGCGCTCCCCGACCCCGGTGCCCAAAGCGGTGATCAGGTTGCGGATCTCCTCATGCTGGAGGATCTTGTCCTCGCGCGCCTTCTCGACGTTGAGGATCTTGCCCCGGAGCGGGAGGATGGCCTGGTAGCGACGGTCGCGACCGCCCTTGGCGGTACCGCCGGCGGAGTCCCCCTCCACGATGAATATCTCGCAGAGGTCGGGGTCACGCTCGGAGCAGTCGGCCAGCTTGCCCGGCAGGGTCGCCGACTCCAGTAGGGACTTGCGCTGGACCAGCTCGCGGGCCCGGACGGCTGCGGCCCTGGCCCTGGCCGCGGTCAGGGACTTCTCCACGATCCGCTTGGCGTCGGCCGGGTTCTCCTCCAGATACTGGTTCAGGGCTTCCGATACCACCGTGGAGACCTGCCCTGCCATCTCGGAGTTGCCGAGCTTGGTCTTGGTCTGGCCCTCGAACTGAGGCTCCTGCAGCTTCACCGAGAGCACCGCCGTCAACCCTTCACGGACATCGTCCCCACTCAGATTCTGATCTCCCTCCTTGAGGATGCCCGCCTTGCGCGCGTAGCGGTTGAGGGTGGAGGTGAGCGCGGCTCGCAGCCCGGTCAGGTGGCTGCCTCCCTCTACGGTGTTGATGTTGTTTGCGTAGGCCAGCACATGCTCGGTGAAGGTCCCGTTGTATTGAATCGCCGCCTCCACGGTGCTGCCCTCGATCTCACGCTCGACGTACATCGGCCGGCCCTGCACCGTGCCCTTGCCGTGGTTCAGGTGGCGCACGAACGCCTCGATGCCCCCTTCGAAGTAGAAGTTGGTCTCTGCCCAGGGCTCTTGGCGCTCGTCGATGAGGCGGAGGTGCACCCGCTTGTTGAGGAAGGCCAGCTCCCGCAGCCGGGTGTTGATGGTCTCGGCGCGGAAGACCCGGGTGTTCTTGAAGATCTGAGGGTCCGGCCAGAAGCGCACGGTGGTGCCCCGCTGCGCCGACTTGCCGTCGCGTTCGGAGCGCAGGGCCCCCAGCGGCACGCCCCTGGCGTATTCCTGGCGATGGATGCGCTGATCGCGGCAGACCACCACCTCGACCCGCTCCGCGAGCGCGTTCACGACCGAGAGGCCGACCCCGTGCAGGCCACCCGACACCTTGTAACCGCCTCCGCCGAACTTACCCCCGGCGTGCAGCTTGGTCATCACCACCTCGAGGGCCGGGAGCCCGCTCTGGTGCAGGTCCACAGGTATGCCGCGGCCGTTGTCGCTGACGGTGCAGGACCCATCGGTCCCCAGTCTCACCTCGATCTCGTTGCACACCCCCGCCAGCGCCTCGTCCACCGAGTTGTCGATGAGCTCGGTGACCAGGTGGTGGAGCCCGCTGACATCGGTGTCGCCGATGTACATCCCGGGGCGCCGCCGCACCGGGTCGAGGCCCTCCAGAACCTGGATCTGGTCGGCGTCATAGCCATCGCCACCGCCGGCCGCCTTGTGCCCATGGGCGGGACGGGCCCGGGGCGCCGCCTCGTCCCGCGCTGCCCCGTTCTGGCCAGGGCCGGGCTCCGGCTTCTCGGGGGCCCTGTCGCTGGGCGCGGCCGACTCGGGTCGGCCGCCAGCCTCCTCTGGGGAGTCGATCGGCAGCCACATCTCGCTATCGGGATCCACCACTTTCGCTCCCTTCAGGGACGGCACCTGGCAATTCGACGCCGGCGCGAACCCTGCCACTCTCTATCGCCGATGACGGGAGCATCACGCCCTGCGGAAGCCACACCCAATTCTAACAGTTCGAGAGATGGGAAACCGCCCTGGGGCCGGGGATCTTCCATCTCAGCGAGGGCCCGGCGGCCGGCGCGCTCCGGGCCCGCAACGGCAGTGGTGTGGGGCGAGGCGGCGGCCCTGAGCCCGTGCGCTGACCCTGCGCCGCTCCCTTCGTCAACGCCGTCTGGGCTGGCATCCGCATGCCACAGCCCCGCCCACCCCCGTGGAAACCTCCTGCGCCAAAGGGTATGGAATCGCTGGTTCCGGGATCCGGGGGTCGGTCCTAGGATGCGCCAATGGCCATCGTTTTCCAGGTTGTTTCTGTCGTTGCAGCCGTCGGCCCGATGCCGCCTTCGGGCCGCCCCGGGGGGAGGGGGATGGTGGGGAGAAGGCGTCTGCTCGGTCCAGGGGAGGGCTGGTCGTGAACGACAAGGTGGAGCTGCCCGGTCGCGGCGGCCGGCCCTGGCGGATCCCGGCCGCCGTCCTGGTGGTGCTGCTGGGGATCCTGGTCAGCCTGGGGGTGTCGGTCGCCGCGATCGCCGGCATCGCTGACGGGGTGCACGCCATCGGCAGCCGGCTGACCGCGGCCGATTCCGGCCCAGCGCTCTCCCAGGACTCGGTGACCGAGTCGATGGTGATCCAGACCGGCAAGATGGACGGCCACCCCGGCTGGCCCCGCTACACCCACAGCTCCTGGACGGTCCATCTCGGTCAAACCGTCATCATCCGGATCACCAGCTACGACGACGGCGCCGCCCCGCTCACGGGTGCGCAGACCATGTTCACCCATGTCCAGGGGACCGTGGGGGGCTTCGAGTCCGTCGACGGCAGACCGGTGCGCTCGGTGCCCAACCAGGATGTTGCCCACACCTTCACCGTGGTCGGCCTCGGGCTCAACCTGCCCATCCCGGCGGCCCCGACCGGCGGCTCGGTGACGGTGGTGGCCCGGTTCGTCGCCACCCGCACCGGCAGCTTCGTCTGGCAGTGCTACGCGCCCTGCGGCTCGGGGTCGAACTCGATGGGCGGGGCCATGTCGACCATGAGGTGGATGGAAGGAAGGGTGGAGGTGGCCGGGTGAGCCCAGCACAGATGGATTCCTCCGAGCAGCCGGCCCCGGCCGCGCCGGCCGAGGGGGGAGGCGCCACCGAGCTGGCGGCCGGAGCCCCCGGGCCGGACCTCCAGCCACGGCGCATCAGCCGGCGGCGCTTCCTGGGCGAGGCGGCCACCGCGGGAGCGGGAGTCGCCGCGGCCGGAGTGCTCGGGAACGGCCTCCTCCAGCACTCCGGCGTCCTCGCCGCCGGCCCCAAGGCCGGGGTCTCCTCCAACCCGGCCAAGGCCGCCCACCAGTGGGCCATGGTCATCGACCTGCGCTACTGCAACGGCTGCAAGCTCTGCACCAGCGCCTGTCAGGCGGCACACTCCCTGCACCCCGATCAGACCTGGATCAACGTGTTCACCATGCGCAACGCGGCCGGCCAGAGCTACTTCATGCCCCGTCCCTGCATGATGTGTGAGGATCCCGCCTGCGTCCCGGTCTGCCCGGTGAACGCCAACTTCCGCACCGCCGAGGGGCTGACCCTGGTCAACCAGAGCCGGTGCATCGGCACCCGCATCTGCATGAACGCCTGCCCCTACCAGGCCAGGTACTTCAACTGGAAGGCGCCCCGGTCCGCGCCCCGCCAGCCCTTCCCGCAGGAGCCCGGCTGGCCGGTGCCCCAGGTTGAGGGCACGGTGGGCAAGTGTGTGTTCTGCGCCGCCATGCTGCCCGCGGGCAAGCTTCCCGAGTGCGTCTCCCACTGTCCGATGGGGGTCCTGTACCTGGGCGACCTCGAGACCGACATGGCGGTGAACGGGGTCGGCAACACGGTCAAGCTGTCGAAGTTCCTCCAGGACAACGACGCGGTCAAGTTCAAGGAGGAGTACGGCACCCACCCGAGGGTCTACTACATCCTCGGTCACGGCCAGGACCTCGACCTCGACTCGGGGCAGCCATGAGGCTCATGCCCGAGCGAGGCGATGCCCGCTCCGTTCCCCGGGATCCCCAACGGGCCGTGCAGATCCTGCTCGGGCTGGTCTGGCTTGCCGATGGCGCGCTCCAGCTCCAACCCGCGATGTTCGGACGCAGCTTCGTGACCGGGGTGCTCCTGCCCAGCGCCAGTGGCAACCCCGCCCCGGTCGCCGGAGCGATCCAGGGGATGGCCCACTTCGTCGAGCCCCACATCGCCATCTGGAACGCGCTCTTCGCGGTCATCCAGCTCGCGATCGGGGCCGGGCTGCTGGTGCGGCGCACCGTGCGTCCGGCCCTGGTCGGCTCGTTCGCCTGGTCCCTGCTGGTGTGGGTCTTCGCCGAGGGCCTCGGGGGACTGCTCACCGGCACGGCTTCGCCGCTGACCGGGGCACCGGGGGCGGTGCTCCTGTACTGCCTGGTCGGGCTGCTGGCCTGGCCGGCGACCGCGCCGCGGCCCGGTCGCGGGCCCACCGGGGCGGGGGGGTGGGGACTGCTCGGAGAGCCGTGGGTCCGGGCCGCCTGGGCGCTGCTGTGGGTGGGTGGCGCCCTGCTGCTTCTGCAACCGGCCAACCTGGCGCCCGGAGCCGTGCGCACCGACCTCTTGCACGCCCAGGCCGGGCAGCCGCCGTGGCTCGCGGAGCCGCTGGGGAGAGTCGCCAGCGCCGTGGGCCCGCATGGCACCCCGGTCACCCTGGCAGTGGCCGGACTGCTGGCCGTGGTGGGCGTGGGGGTCGCGCTCCGCTGGCATGCCGGGGCGCTGCTGGGACTGGCGGCGGTCCTGGCGCTGGCGATCTGGGTGCTCGGAGAGGGCCTGGGAGGGATCCTGACCGGCCTCGGCACCGATCCCAACTCGGGGCCCCTGCTGGCCCTGTTCGCCTTCTCGCTCTACCAGCTGCAGCCACGAAGCCCCGGGGCGAGCGGACCGGTCCCGCGCCTCGCCCGCGAAGCGACTTGAAGGAGAAACCGAGGATGCCCAAACAGCGGGACGCGGTCGGCCGGGAGGATGGCCGGGGTTCGCAGGCGTGGCCGGAGGGACTGGAGCCCCGTCAGGACATCCGCGCGGCGGGGATGCGGTCGGTGCTCGAAGTGCCGCGATGGTGGTGGCCCGCGGTCGGCGCGCTGACGGCGATCGTGGTCCTCGGCGTCGTCGCCTGGATGGTTCAGTTGAGCCTCGGGCTCGGAGCCGCGGGCTACAACAACCAAGCCTTCTGGGCGGTCTACGAGGCCGATCTGGTCACCTTCATCGGGGTCAGCTACGGCGGTGCGGTGGTCTCGGCCATCCTGCGCCTCACCGACGCGAGCTGGCGGGCCCCCCTCACCCGCATCTCCGAGGCCACCGCGCTGGTCACCCTGCCCATCGGGATGGCCTTCATAATCCCTCACCTCGGCAGCCCGTGGAAGATCTGGGAGCTGGTCTGGCCCCCGTACTGGAACACCGCCTCCCCGATCCTGTGGGACTTCCTGGCGGTCAGCACCTACCTGCTGGCGACGGCGGTGTTCTTCTACCTTCCCCTGATCCCCGACCTGGCGGTGGGAAGGGCCTGGCTCGATCCCGGGCGCACCGGGCTGCACTTCCGGGCCTGCCGCCGGCTCTACCAGGTCGTCGGAGGGCGGTGGGACGGCAGCCCCCAGCAGCGCCAGCTCCTGCACCGGGCAATCGGCCTGATGGCGCTGATGGTGATCCCGTTGGCGGTGTCGGTCCACTCGGTGCTGTCCTTCGCCTTCGCCTCCTCCTCCCGCGCCGGCTACCTGGAGACGATCTTGCCGGTCTACTTCGTCGTGGGGGCCCTCTACACCGGAGTGGCCCTGGTGGTGGTGACCGTGGCAGCCTGCCGCCGGCTGTGGCACCTGGAGGCGTTCATCAACCCGCGCCACTTCGTCCGCCTCGGCTTCATCCTGGTGGCCTTCGCCGCCGTCTACTTCTACCTCACCTTCACCGAGTACCTGATCGACGGCTACTCGGGCACGGTCGGCAACGCCGCCTGGGTCCGCCAGGTGATCATCGGGCAGTACTGGATTCCCTTCTGGTTCTACGTGGTGGGGGCGGGACTGCTGCCGCTGCTCCTGCTGGCGATCCCCCGCACCCGCACCATGCGCGGGGTGGTGGTGGCCTCCAGCCTGGTGCTGGTCGCGATGTGGGTGAAGCGGCTGGTCATCGTGATCCCCCCGGTCGCCGAGCCGCTGGTCCGCTCGCCGCTCGCCGCCGGCGGAGCCCTCACCGGGGGTTGGGGCAGCTACCACTTCACCTGGATCCCGATCGCGATCACGGTCGCCGCCACCGCCGCCATCCCGTTGGCGTTGCTGCTGCTGTTCCGGATCGTGCCGATCCTGCCGATAGTGGAGATGGAGGAGCTGGCGGCCCAGACCGCCTTGAGCGAAGTCCACGCCGCCCCGTCGTTGGCCCCCATGCCCCTCGGCGGGCCCCAGGTCTCCGCCTCCTCCGCCTCACCGGCGACCGGCGACCCACCGGGCGGGGGTGAACTCGGCCCCCAGCGATGGTCGGCCCGGCGGGACATCGGAGGCCCCCCGTTGGGACAGCGGCCATGAGGGCCGGGCGAACCGGAGCAGCGGTCGGCGGCTGGAGCGCCCTGCGCCGGGTGGTCAGGCTGGCGCTGCTGAGTGTGCTGGCGGTCCCCGCCCTGATCGGTGCGGGAGCGCAGGTGCAGGCGGCCGGACCGGCCCCCGCCCTCCACCTGTCCGCCCACACCGCCGCCCACGCCCCCCGGACGGCGGTGCTGGTGGCGACCCTCGAGACGCCGGGACCGGGCTCGCCGGCGTCAAGCCCGGTCCCGGTCGCGGGGGCGGAGGTCACCTTCTCGGTCCTCGTCTCGGAGTTCGAGGGAGCACCGCCGCTCACCATCGGCTCCGCCACCACCGACGCCGAAGGCACGGCCACCGTCAGCTACACCGTCACCTGGACCGGCCCGCAGACCTTCGTCGCCACCGCCACCGACGCTTCCGGCGCCACCATCGCCTCGGCCACGACCCGCTTCACCGCCCGCCAGGCCGCACATCCCTTCGCGGGGACGGTCCAGGCGGTGCGTCCCGACGCCTCGATCGGGTCAGTGGTGGCTGACGTGCTGCTGGCCACGGTGGCGCTCCTCTGGATCACCCTGATTACGATCGTGGTGCGCGTGAACTTCGGCCTCGCCGCCAGGAGGGGATAGGACATGGGCTCGCCCCGCGAAGGCGCTGCAGGAGGGCGGGGACCTGGAAGAGCCGCCGGGACCGGACCCGCGGTTCTCGTGCGCCAGTGTCCCGCCTCGCCACGGCTCGACCAGTTCAGGAGGGACGCATGATGCTTGGCGATCGCTGGCTGCTGCTTGCAGTTCTCATGCTGCTGGCCCTGGTTGTGTTCGGGCCCAAGCGCTTGCCCGAACTCGGCCATTCCCTGGGGCGGGCCCTGCACGACTTCAAGAAGGCATCTCAGGCCGTGACCGACGAGACCCGGGACGTGACCGTCGCGGCAACGCCGCAGGAGCCCGTCGGAGACCGCGGCGGGGATGCCGCGAGCGGCCAGCCAGTCGGCACTGCCTTCGGCCGCTCCGACCACCTGCCTCCGTTGCCACAGCAGTGAACTTGAGTCAAGCCCACGGCTGTGACACCCCTCGCGGGGTTCCTCCCCCGTTGCCGGGTTCGGTTCTGGCCTCACCGCCGACCGCCCGCGCCGAAGCGCTGGTCTTACATCCACTTCCCGGGTGCCCGGTCATCCGAGCATCCGAGCCGCCGCCGGTACCGTCCGAGGACGGCCCGAGAACGAACGGGGCCGCGGCGTCAACTACACCGCTTGGGCTGGCTATGTCCGGCCAGTCACGGAGGTCTTGGGCAGTGGCTACCCCTCCTTGAAGTTCGTCTCCGCTCACTAGAGCCCATCGTACGTGCAACTGTTCGCAACCCCTTCCGGGATCGCGACATCGACTTCCTCACCGAGGCCCTCGGCGATGGACTGGCAGCGGCGGTGCTCTACGACAACGCCGCCGCCTTCTACCGCGTGCCAGAGAGTCGCCCGCGAATGCCATGAACGTGCCGGGTCGGTGTTGACCGCCCCGGCGCTCCCCCATCACCCGCAAACCCGGGGGGCAAGTCGGCAGCCGGTCGATCATGCGCTGGGATTCTGTCCGCGCTGACGATCGGACCGCCGGCGCGGTCAGCGCCCGTAGTGATACCGGCACGCAGCGATCCGGATCTCGTCCTCGCCGGTCTTGTAGATGAGGCGATGCTCGTCGGTGATCCGCCGGGACCAGTAGCCGTGAGACCCGTGCTTGAGAGGTTCGGGTTTGCCGATCCCCTCGTTGCCGTTGCGCTCAACATCCTTGATCAGCGTGTTGATGCGCTTGGGGACCTTACGGTCCTGCGCCTGCCACCAGAGGTAGTCTTCCCAGGCGCTCAGGTCCCAGACCAGATTCACTCCGCGAGGTCATGCACGACCCGTTGCCATTGAGTGAACTCTAGTGAGCCCACTGCTGGTGGCACCCCTTCTCGGGGTTCCTCTCCCGTTGCCGGGGTTGTGTCTACGCGGCGGCGAGATTGACGCCGGCGAGGGCCAGCGCGCGAGCCTGCAGCTTGGTGGCGTCAGTGGTGATCTCGAAGGCCGACTCGTCGGGGAGGCCCGTGGGGACCACCTGATTGCGGCAGATCGCCGCCAGGGAGCTCAGGAGCGTAGGGAAACTGTGCACCGGGCTGCCATCGTCCAGTTAGGTGCGTTGACGCCTTGCGCAGCGCGGCGGCGGAGGGTTGTGCGGGAGCCACGGGGTCATCCGGGACCGGAGGCTGCTCGTCGCGGAACAGCATGTCAGCGCAGAGGCCGACGGCAGCTACTCCGGCGAGCCGTGGAACGAGCAGGCCGACGGCCCCGGCCAGCTCCACCACACCGACGGAGTCCATGAACCAGAGGCCGAGGCCTCACCCCTCGGTGCCATTCTGTTTCTCCAGGGTCCGCAGCAGTGACCGCTTTTGCTAAGCGAGCATGAGTGCTATATAATACTTGGTGACATGGCATTGTTGCGACTCAAGGCGGCGGCGGAGGTGCTGGGGGTGCACCCGGTGACGTTGAGGCGTTGGGCTGACGAGGGCCGAGTGCCGGTGGTGCGCCCGGGCCGGGAACGGAGGTTCCGTAGCGAGGACTTGGACCGGTTCTTGGGCCAGGCGCCAAAGGACATACCCCGCCGCGAGGCGCTGTATGTGCGGGTGTCGGGCACGACCGGTCAGGAGTCGTCCCTGGCCGCTCAAGAGGAGGAGCTGCGCGCCAGCTCAACTGGTGAGGTGGTGGGGGTGTTCCGGGACAGAGCTTCGGGTTTGCGAGAGCACCGCCCCGGGCTGGATCGGGTGCTGGCCCTGGCCCATGCCGGCGGGATCAGCGTGGTCCGGGTCACCCACGAGGATCGCCTCGCCCGGTTCGGCTCAGCCTGGCTGCGCCAGTTGTTGGAGAAAGACGGGGTCTTGCTGGAGGTGGCCCACCCCAAGGGGTCGGCAGGAGGGCCGGAGGAGCTGCTGGAGGACTTCACGGCCCTGGTTGCCACCTTCGCCGGACGGATGTACGGGATCCGCTCGAAAGAGGCTAAGCGGCGGCTCCTCATCCAAGCTCAGCAGAGGGTTTCAGGAGATGACCGATCAACCGGGTAGCGCCACCTCGGTGGCGCTCACGGCCACCGCATCATGCACCGCCTTCTGCGGCCAGGATGAGCTGAGCTCGGATGCCCTTAAGCGGGCCGCCCTGGCAGAACGGGTGGAGTGGCTGGCTGAGATGGCGGCTGAGGTCA
>JAJYPP010000053.1 GCA_021795235.1 bacterium | reverse complement strand
CCGGTGCTCCGCCAGGCCGACCTCCCTTCTGTCGTAGTCCCGTGGTGGGACGGTCGCCGCCTCCGCTTCGAGTTCGCCTGACCTCGACCCACTGGGGGCTAATTCGCTTTGTGAAAATCGGCGCTAAGCACCTGGCCATAAGTCTTGTCCTTGGGCAAGACGCTGGTCAGGTCCGGCACGCACCACCGATGCGCCGGCGTGGTCCCCTCGGGCGAGTGCCGTTGGGAGCTCATCCGGAGTGGTCGGCGGTGCAGACCCGGCACTTTGCCGAGCAGCCCGGCGCCATCTGGCACTGGCCTGTACCCTCCCGTCGCGACGTCTGCGGAGACGTTCTGGCGGAGCAGCACTTGACTCGGCCGGGGCTACTTGAAGCCCTGGGATCTGGGCCAGGACGAGCCTGGCAGCTTCTGAGCCCCAGGCAGCGCCCGGGGAATGCGAAGCAGTAAGACGATGGCATCCATCACCGCAGCGAGTTGGTGACGATGGCGGCACTGGGCACATGCATTCAGTATAGCCGAAACGGAACAGATGTGTGCGGTGGATATCCGTGTGGCACCACACTTGGGCAGGGCACAGCCACCTCGCAGTCAGCGTTGCCCCCCAGCCAAGCTGACAAGACTATTGGCCACCGGCTTAGGAGTTTGCTTAGACTTTGGGACTCGAAGTGAGGTCGACGTTGACCTTCCACCAGCCCATCTGCAACCATCGCAGCCGGGCCTCGTGGGCTGTCGAGGCCGACCACCAGAGGCGGTGGGTCGCCAGGCCAGCACCAGCATAGGAGCGGAAAGCGCATGAGTGCCAACAAGCAGGAGCGAGGGCTCACGGTCCTCGTGCTCGGGGCGGACGGCTACATCGGCTGGCCGATGGCGATGCACCTGTCCAAGCTGGGACACCAGGTGGTGGCGGTGGACAATCTCGCCCGGCGGCGTTGGGATCGGGAGGGTGGTACCTACAGCCTGTTGCCCCTGCGCTCGATGGGCCGGCGGGTGGCCAGATGGGAGGCGGTGAGCGGCCGACGGATCGAGTGGCGGCGAGCTGATCTGCGCAACTCCGAGGCCGTGGAGAGCCTGTTCCAGGAGTTCCGCCCTAACGCCGTGATCCATTTCGCCGAGCAGCGCAGCGCACCCTTTTCCATGGTGGACCGGGAGCACGCGGTGATGACCCAGGTCAACAACGTGGTGGGCACGCTCAATGTCCTGTTCGCGATCCGGGATCAGGTGCCCGACTGCCACCTGATCAAGCTCGGCACCATGGGCGAGTACGGGACGCCCAATATCGATATCGAAGAGGGATACATCGACATCGAGCACAACGGGCGCCGGGATCGGCTGCCCTTTCCCAAGGTGCCCGGCAGCTTCTACCACCTCTCCAAGGTGCACGACAGCAACAACATCTACTTCGCCACCCGGGCCTGGGGGGTGCGGGCCACCGACCTCAATCAGGGGGTTGTCTACGGGTATCAGACCGATGACACCGTTCTCCACCCGGACCTGCAAACCCGCTTCGACTTCGACTCCATCTGGGGCACAGCCCTCAACCGCTTCTGCGTCCAGGCGGCGGTCGGCCAGCCCCTCACGGTCTACGGCAAGGGAGGACAGACCAGGGGCTTCCTGGACATCCGGGACACGATGGCGTGCATCACCCTGGCTCTGGAGAACCCCGCCGAGCGTGGGGAATGCCGCGTTTTCAATCAGTTCACGGAACAGTTCAGCGTCCTGCAGTTGGCGGAGCTGGTCGCCCGCGTCCGCCGCGAGCACGGCTTGGAGACCACCATCAGCCACGTGCCCAACCCCCGGGTGGAGTTGGAGCAGCACTACTACAACGCCAAGCACCAGCTGCTGCTGGACCTCGGCCTCCAGCCTCATCTCCTGGGCGACACCCTGCTCGAATCGGTGATCCAGATGGTGGAGAAGCATGCTGCCCGGATCGACCACGTCCTGCTGGCGCGGCCCAGCGTGAGCTGGAAGAGCGGCGGCAACGAGGTCTGGGACCGTTACTCCAGCAAGGACGGTGGCCCCAGGACCGCCCCGGTGTCCCGCCGGCCCCGCAGGGCCGCCGTGGTCTGAGCGGCGGCTCCGGAGCTCGGAGGCGTGGTCGGGGGCCACCCTGGGTAGAATCGAACTTGGGCGGACCAGATGTGTCGGGAGTTGAGCTTGAGTTCGAGAGAATACGAGATAGCGATCGTGGGCGCCGGGCCCGCCGGTCTCACCGCTGCGCTCTACGCCGGTCGGGCCATGAAGCGGACGGTGTTGCTGGAGGCGGGGATCCCCGGGGGCGAGCTCCTCAACACCGAGACCATCGAGGACTATCCGGGATTCGCCTCCATCACCGGTCCCGATCTGGCCAGCAAGATGACCGAGCACGCGCTCTCCTTCGGGGCCGAGATGGTGCCCGCCCGGGTGACCGCGATCGGCCTGGATGCTGACGGCCGCAAGCGCATCGAGGTGGAGGACGGGGAGCCCTACTTCGCGCAGGCGGTGATCCTGACCGCGGGCGGGCAGCCGCGGAAGCTGGGGATCCCCGGCGAGCAGGAGTACGCGGGCCGAGGCGTCTCCTACTGCGCGGTCTGCGACGGCGCCTTCTTCAAGGGTGACCATCTGGCGGTGGTGGGAGGCGGCGATGCCGCGCTGGAGGAGGCGGTGTTTCTCACGCGCTACGCCTCCAAGGTGACCCTCATCCATCGTCGCTTTGAATTCCGGGCTCAGCCGTTGTTGGTCCAACGCGCGCGCGCCAATCCCAAGATGGAATTCCTCCTGGACACGGTGGTGGAGGAGATCGTCGGCGACGGCCAGAGGGTGGAGCGGCTCAGCTTGCGCCATCTTTCCGACGGCGCCTCCTCGGACCTGGCGGTGGGAGGGGTTTTCGTTTTCATCGGGTTCCTGCCCAACACCGGCCTCCTGGAGGTCCACGCCGACCACGACGCCCAGGGTTACTACCTCACCGACCAGAACATGCAGACGTCGGTCCCGGGGGTCTTTGCCGCCGGGGACGTTCGCGCTCAGCTCACCCGCCAGGTGACCACCGCGGTCGGGGATGCCACCACCGCCGCCATGGCCGCCACCAAGCTGGTGGAGGAGCCGGTGGCCGTGGCGGCGACTGCTTGAGCAGCATCGTAACCAAGGGTGGCGACCAGGGGGAGACCAGCCTCCTGTACGGCGGCAGGGTACCCAAGGACGACCTCCACACCGAGGCCTACGGGGCCCTGGACGAAGCCATCTCCGCGATGGGGCTGGCCCGTTCCATGTGCGCTCACGAGGAGGTGGCGGAGTCCCTGCTGGAGCTGGAACGCGAGTGCTTCACGGTGGGTGCCGAGATGGCTACCGCCACCGCCGACCGGGCCAAGCTGCTGCGCCACTTTCCCACCCTGGAGGCGGCCGCGGTTGACCGCCTGGAGCAGGAGGTGCACCGCCTGGAGTCAGAGGTGGGAATGCCCGCGGGTTTCGTGCTGCCCGGAGGCACTCCGGCCGCCGCCGCCATCGACCTCGCCCGCACCATGGTGCGGCGGGCCGAACGCCGGGCCGTGGCGCTGGCGAGGGCCCAGGAGCTGGCCAATCAGGAGGTCCTGCGCTACCTGAACCGACTCTCCGACCTGCTGTTCATGCTGGCACGTCAGGAGGAGTCCGGGGCCACCACCCTCAAGTGAGGTCGAGGGGCCGGCTTCGGTAATCTCTGTTGGTGGCAACCAGCTCTGATTCCGGCCCCGAGGCTCCGATCGCGGTGCGCTGCGTGATCCGTGGGCGGGTGCAGATGGTGGGGTTCCGCGCCTTTGCGGTGGCATCCGCTCGTAGGCTGGGGGTCTGCGGGTGGGCTCGGAATCATCCCGACGGGTCGGTGGAGGTGCTCGCCCAAGGCGCAACCGACTCGGTGGGCCGGCTCTTGGTCATGCTGGGCCGTGGACCGGCCGCCGCCTCCGTCACGTCGATCGAGGAGACCAGGGTGGCCCTGGCCGAACAGCTTGCGGACTTCCAACTTGTGCCCTGAGCCCGCGGTCGCGGGTGCTGCCGCGCGGGGCCGGGCCCCGTGGGTTGCCGGCCCCGCGCTTGGGATGCCCGGGTGATGAGCGCCGGTGTCTTGGATCCCATCCTGCGCCGCTCCAGGGAGCGGGCCGACCGTCTGCCCTCGCGAGCTGAACTGGAGCGCCTGGCTGCGCGGGCAGCCGCTCCCCGGAGCCTGCTGGCCGCTTTGACCGGCGACGGGATCTCCATCATCGCCGAGATGAAGCGGCGCTCCCCGTCGGGCGGACTCCTCCGAGCCCACCTCGACCCGGCCGTGGCCGCCCGGGAGTTTGAAGCTGGGGGGGCGGCCGCGATCTCGGTGCTGACCGAGCCTGATTCGTTCGGCGGCAGCCTCGACGACCTGGAGCAGGCCCGGCTGGCCACGACCAGACCGGTGGTGCGCAAGGATTTCGTGGTCGACCCGCTCCAGCTGGTGGAGGCCAGAGCCGCCGGTGCTGACGCGGTGCTGCTGATAGTTCGAGCGCTGTCCCCCGCGCTGCTGCGAACCTGTCTGGAGGAGGCGGCCGGCCTGGGTCTGGAGGCGCTGGTGGAGGTTCACGACGAGGGCGACCTGGAGGTCGCCGTGGCCCAGGGGGCCCGCCTGATCGGGATCAACAACCGCGACCTGGACCGGCTCACCACTGATCTGGCGACCACCGAGCGGTTGGCGCCGCTGGTGCCGGACGACCGCCTGGTCGTTTCCGAGTCCGGGATCAGAGGGCCGGCCGACCTGCGGCGACTGCGGGCCTGCGGGGTTCAAGCGATCCTGGTGGGTGAGACCCTGATGAGGGCGGGGGATGTGAGAGCGGCGCTGGCGGCGCTGACGGAGGCGGGGGAGGAGCGGTGAGGGTCAAGGTCTGCGGGATTACCAGGGAGGAGGACGCCTTGGTCGCGCTGGAGGCGGGAGCGGATGCCATCGGGTTGGTCTTTCACCCTTCCAGCCCGCGCCGGGTCGACCGCCCCCGGGCGCTGCGCATCTCCCGCCTGGCGCGGGGCCGGGCCGACTGCGTGGGAGTCCTGGTGGACTCCTCGCCCGCCGCCCTGCAGCGCCTGGTCGACGAATGCGAGCTCCAGGCTCTGCAGTTGCACCGACGTAGCTGCCCGTCCACTCTGCCCCTGGAGTTGAGTGTCCCGGTGTGGCCCACCGTGGGGGTGGGAGATCTGGGGCCCGATCTCGAGATCGACTGGTGGCCGCAGCTTCCCATCTTCCTGGACAGGCTCGCCGCGGACGGCTCCGGGGGCACCGGCGAGGTGGGGGATTGGGAGATCGCCAGAGCGATTGCGGCGCACCGGCCGATGTGGCTGGCTGGCGGGCTCGGTCCGGAGAATGTGGCGGCGGCGGTCTCGACAGTGCGCCCATATGGCGTGGATGCCAGCTCCAGGCTGGAGGCCGGCGCGGGGATCAAGGATGCCCGCCTGGTGAGAGCCTTCGTCGAGGCCGCGCGCAGCGCCGAGGCGGGCTTGGTCCCTCAAACTGGGGGCCAGCCATGAACGATCCCGGCAGTCCCATTGTCACCGCCCCCCCGCCGCTGGGCAGGTATGGGGAGTTCGGGGGGAGCTACGTGCCCGAGACCGTGGTCCCCGCCCTGGAGGAGCTGCTGCGCGAGGCCCAGGCTGCCTTCGCCGACCCGCAATTTCTGGGCGACCTGGCCGGCTTGCTGAGGGACTACGCCGGTCGGCCCACCCCCTGCTACTTCGCCGAGCGCCTCACGGAGCACGCCGGTCACCCGATCTGGCTGAAGCGCGAGGACCTGCTCCACACCGGCGCCCACAAGCTCAACAACGCCTTGGGGCAGCTCCTGCTGGCCCGCCGGATGGGCAAGCGCCGTATCGTGGCGGAGACCGGCGCCGGCCAGCATGGGCTGGCGACCGCCACCGCCTGCGCCCTGGTGGGACTGCCCTGCGTGGTCTACATGGGCTCGGAGGACATCCGGCGCCAGGCGGTCAACGTCGCCAAGATGAAGCTGCTGGGGGCCACCGTGGAAGCGGTCGACAGCGGCTCCCGCACGCTCAAGGACGCCACCTCCGAGGCCATCCGCGACTGGGTGACCAACGTTCGCGACACCCACTACGTGATTGGGTCGGTGGTGGGGCCGCACCCGTACCCGTGGTTGGTCAGAACCCTGCAGTCGGTCATCGGGGTCGAGGCTCGCCAGCAGCTCCTGGAGCAGGCGGGTCGGCTGCCGGCCCGGGTGGTGGCCTGCGTCGGGGGCGGCAGCAACGCCATCGGCATCTTCGCCGGCTTCCTCCAGGATCCAAAGGTGGAGCTGGTGGGCGTGGAGGCCGGCGGCCGCGGACCTGGGGCCGGGGACCACGGCGCCAGCCTCAGCCTGGGGAGCCCGGGCGTGCTCCACGGGGCCAACTCCTTTCTGCTCCAGGACCACGACGGGCAGGTGCAGCCGACCCACAGCATCTCGGCCGGCCTCGACTACCCCGGCGTCGGTCCGGAGCACGCCTGGCTGCGGGCATCCGGACGCGCCACCTACGCGGTGGTCGACGATCAGCAGGCCCTGGCAGCGCTCCATCTGCTGTCGCGTCTCGAGGGCATCATCCCGGCGCTGGAGTCGTCCCACGCGATCCATCACGCCGTCACCGCTCCCCCCCCGGAGGATGGTCCGGTGCTGGTTTGCCTCAGCGGTAGGGGCGACAAGGACCTGGACACCGTGCTGGCCGCGGCAGCTGGAGTCTGACCATGGCGGAAACGTCGCCGCTGCGGATTCGCCAGGCCCTGGTGGGGGGTGGTCAGCACCCGGCTGTGGTGCCCTACCTCATGGCCGGCTTCCCCCGCCTCCAGGACACCGTCGGGCTGCTGCTGGCCGCCCAGCGGGCAGGTGCCGCGGCGGCGGAGTTGGGCCTGCCCTACTCCGACCCCCTGGCTGACGGCCCGGTGATCCAGGCGGCCGGCCAGCAGGCGCTGGCCAATGGAGTCACGGTCAAGATCGGGTTGGCACAGGTTGCGGAGGCGCGAGCGGCCGGGTTCGGCCTGCCGCTGGTGCTGATGACCTACCTCAACCCATTGCTGCGGATGGGGCTCATGGCCTTCGCGGAGAGCGCGGTCGCCAGCGGGGTCGACGGTGTCCTGGTCCCCGACCTGCCCCTGGAGGAGATGAGCGGCTTGAGGGAGGCGGCGGCCCGCTTTGGCCTGGCAGTCAACACCATGGTCGCTCCCACCACCCCCGATCCCCGGATCCGGCGGGCGGCCGAGCTCAGCACCGGCTTTGTCTACTGCGTCTCTCGCACTGGGGTGACCGGGTCCGGGTCGGCGGAGACCGACGAAGGGCGCGCCCTGCTGCTCCGGGCGAGGGCTCAGACCGACCTGCCACTCGCCCTGGGATTCGGAGTCAGGCGCCGGGAGCAGGTGCTGGCGCTGTCCGGACTGGCCGACGCGGTGGTGGTGGGGAGTCTCCTGCTCGAGAAGGCTGGGATGGCGACGGATCCGGCCCGGGCGGTGGCGGAGGCGATCGCTGAGCTGAGGCCCTGAGGCCCCGCTCAGGCGGAGAGACCGCCGTCGACCACCAGCACCTCACCGGTGATGAAGGATGCCGCCGGGCTGCAGAGGAACGCGACCGCCGCCGCCACCTCCACGGCCGTACCCGCGCGTCGCAGCGGCGTCAGGCGGATGAGCTCCTGCAGCATCTCCTCCGAGATCGAGTTGGAGGTCAGCTCGGTGAGCACATAACCCGGCGCCACCGCGTTGCAGGTGATCCCCCGAGAGCCCAGCTCCTTGGCGACCGACTTGGTCAGCCCGATGAGCCCGGCCTTGGCGGCGGCGTAGTTGGCCTGTCCCGGGTTGCCACCCAGGCCGACTATGGAGCTGACGTTGACGATCCGGCCCCAGCGCCGCTTCATCATGTGGGGCACCGCGGCCTTGGTCACGTGGAAGCTGGCGCTCAGGTCGGTCCGCAGCACCTGGTCCCAGTCCTCCGCGGTCATGCGCAGGAGGAGTCGGTCCCGCAACATGCCGGCGTTGTTGACCACCACGTCGAACGGTCCCTGCTGGGCGAAGAGTTGGGTCACCTGGGCCGGATCCCCGACATCCGCCTGGTGGATTACGACCCCACTCAGGGCCTCCGCCACCGCCGTGGCCGAGGCCTCATCGGAGAGGTAGTTGACCACCACTCTGGCCCCCATCGCGGCCAGCTCAGTGGTGATCGCCCTGCCGATGCCCTTGCCGCCTCCGGTCACCAGGGCCGTCCGGCCCGAGAGGTCCAGCTCCAAGATCAGGCCCCCTGGCCGTCCAGGAGCAGCTCATCCACGTTCCAGGTGGCGACGCCGGTCATGTGCTTGGCGGCCAGACTGGCCAGTACCCGCCCGGGCCCCAGCTCGACCACGGTGGCGATCCTGAGCCGCTGCATCGCCGCCATGGTGCGGGCCCAAAGCACCGGCCGCAGCAGGTGGCCGGCCAGCTCGGCGCGGATCGATGCGGTCGAGTGGAGCACGAAGCCGCTGCCGTTGGCGATCAGCGGTATCTGTGGCGCCTTCAGAGGCAGCGCCCGTACCCGCTCGGCCAGCTTGGCGGCTGCCCGGGCCATCAGCGGCGAGTGCGCCCCCAGGGGAATGTCCAGTACCACCACCCGGCGGGCCTTGGCGCGGTTGGCCAGGGACTCGGCGACCGCGATCGCGGCCGCTTCCCCGCTGAGGATGAACTGGTCGGGAGAGTTGAGGTTCGCCATCCAGATTCCCCCCGCCCGCCCGGCCTCCTGGCGGATCTCCTCGACCTGACCCTCCAGCAGCCCGACGATGGCCAGCATCCGCCCCGGGCTGGTGGAGGCGGCATCCGCCATCAGTCGGCCGCGCTCCCGCGCCAGCAGCAGGGCCTCCTCCCAGGAGACGGACCCGGAGGCCGCCAGGGCGCTCAGCTCACCCAGGCTGTGGCCGGCCACCACCGCGATCCGGTCGATGCCGAAGCTCACACGGTAGGCCTCGAACGCCGCGTACGAGACCGCCACCAAGCAAGGCTGGATGTTCTCGGTGCGGAGCAGCTCCGCGGCGGGACCCTCGAAGCAGAGTCGTTTGACGGGCATCTCCAGGACCTCTTCGGCCAACTCCAGCGCGCGGGCGGCCCCGGGAAACCGGCGTGTCAGCTCCAGGCCCATCCCCGGGCGCTGGACTCCCTGGCCCGGAAAGAGCAGGGCCACCGGTGGGGTGAGCCCCGCTGGAGCCGTGGCCGCATAGAGCGTCATTCCGCGCTCCTGTGCTCCAGGAGGTAGTCCCAAAGTTGGCCCACCCTCTTCATCTGCTCGAGCTCCTCGGGAGGCAGGGTCACCTGATAGCGGTCCTCGATCGCCATGATCAGCTCCACCAGGTCCAGGGAGTCCGCCGCCAGGTCGCGGGCGAAACTGACATCCAGCTGCACCCGGTCGGGGTCGACGCCCAGGATCTCTCCGGCGAGGGCTTGCAGGGCGGCGAAATCAAGCGGTTGGTCGGTGTCGGTCGTTGGCTCGGGCAAGCGCACGTCTCCTTGAATTGGTCTCTATACCTCGCCCCGTCCGAGGGCGAGGCAGGCGTTGTGCCCTCCGAACCCGAACGAGTTCGAGAGGGCAACTCGGATCTCGGCTGGGCGGGCCACGTTGGGCACGTAGTCGAGGTCGCAGCGGGGATCCTGGTTCTCCAGGTTGATGGTGGGGGGGATCAGGCGGTGGCGCATGGCGAGCAGGCAGACAGCCGCTTCCAGAGCTCCGGCCGCGCCCAGGAGGTGCCCGGTCATCGACTTGGTGGAGCTGACCATCACCCGTCCAGCGTGCTCGCCCATGACCTGGTGGATGGCGAGCGTCTCGGCGATGTCACCGAGTGAGGTGGAGGTGCCGTGGGCGTTGATGTAGTCGACCGCGTCGGGTCGCAAGCCGGAGTGGCGGAGGGCCGCCTCCATCGCCCGGGCGGCACCGCGGCCCTCCGGGTCCGGGGCCGTGATGTGGTGCATGTCAGCGCTCGACCCCGAGCCCAGCAGCTCTCCCCAGATGGTGGCTCCGCGGGCTCGCGCGTGCTCCATCTCCTCAAGCACCATGACCACAGCCCCCTCCGACATCACGAACCCATCCCGGCCCGTGTCGAACGGGCGGCAGGCGCGCTCGGGCTCGTCGTTGCGGCGGCTGAGCGCGCTCATCTGGCAGAAGGCGGCCATCAGCAGCGGGGTTATGCCCGCCTCAGCTCCGCCGGCGATCATCGCCACCGCATCGCCTCGGCGGATCACCTCGGAGGCGTCGGCGAGGGCATGGACGCCGCTGGCGCAGGCGGAGACCACTGCGTAGTTGGGGCCGCCCGCTCGCATCTCGATGGCGATGAGCCCGGCCGCCATGTCGGTGATCATCATGGGGGCCATGAACGGGCTCACCCGGGTGACGCCGCGTTGCAGGAGCACGCCGTGAGCCTTCTCAATCTCCTCCATGCCGCCCGCTGCGGAGCTGACCACCACGCCCACCTCGTCCGGCCCCATCGACTCCGGTCGCAGTCCGGAGTCCTCGACCGCCATGCGGGCGGCGGCCAGGGCCAGCTGGCAGTAGCGAGCTGCATGCCGGGCCGTCTTGCGGTCCATGTAGCGTTCCGGGTCGAAGTCGGGAACCTCCCCGGCAATCCGGGTGGGGTAGGAGGAGGCATCGAAATTGGAGATGGCGCGCACGCCCGAGCGCCCGCGGCTCAGCGACCCCCAGACTTCCTCGACTCCCACGCCGAGGGGGGTGACCATCCCGATTCCGGTGACCGCCACCCGCACACCGACCCTGCCGCTCACTCTACCCCAAGGTTACGGACAAACTGTTCCTATTGCATCGGCCCGCGGGCATGAGTGGCGGCCTACAGCCTTGGACAAGATGTCCAGGTCAAGAGACGGTGCCCATGGATATGGCACGCAGGTCGGCCTCCGGGTCCCGCAGCACTTCTGGATTCACCATGGCATTCGAATCGATCAGCCGTCGGGCGGCGGCGAGGTCGGGGTAGCGGTTGACCGCCAGGCAGGCCGCGACTCGTCGGCCCTGGAGGTAGAGGACCGAGAAGCTCCCACTGTCGGGGATCCCTCGGAGCACCCGCTCCTGGCCCGGTCTGGCGAAGCCGACCTGCTGGATCAGGTAGTCGTACTGCTCGGACCAGAAGTAGGGAGTTGGGCGGTACTTCTGCTGGCTGCCGAGGATGGCCTGGGCCGCGTGAGCGCCCTGCCGCTGGGCGTTGTCCCAGTGCTCGAGGCGCACCCGCCGGCGCAGCGCGGGGTGCCAGAAGGAGGCCACGTCGCCGGCGGCATAGATCGCGGGGTCGGAGGTTCGGCAGGTACCGTCCACCTGGATCCCGGAGCCGGCCCTGAGCCCCGAGGCGGCGGCCAGCTCGACCCGGGGCCGGGACCCGATGCATGCCAGTACCAGCTCGCAGGCGATCGCCGAGCCGTCACCAAGCTCAACCGCCCCCACGGTGGGTCCGCCGACCACCTTGGTCACGGTGGTCCCGAGCCGGACTGTGGCTCCGTGCTGTTGTTGCAGGCGCAGCGCCTGGCTGCCGGCCTCCTCGCCCAGGCCCGGCAGCAATGCTCGCCCCATCTCCAAGATCGTCACCTCACACCCCAGCTCGCGAGCGGCGGCCGCCAGTTCGCAGCCCAGGAAGCCACCGCCCACGACCACGACCCTTGGCCTGGCTGCGAGCTTCGCCAGCAGACCATCGGCGTCTTCCAGGTTGCCCAGGGTCATCACGCCGGGCAGCTGCGCTCCGGGGACCAAGAGGTGGTTGGGTTGCGAGCCGGTGGCCAGCACCAGGGTGGAATAGCCGATCTCATCCCGATCTTGGAGCTCGAGCTGGTGGCGAGCGCGGTCGATGGCCACCGCTCGGGTCCGCCCGCGCCACTCGACGCCCTGCTCTCGCCACCTCTCCTCGGGCTGGAGCAGGAGCTTCTCCCTGGGGGTGTCACCGGTGAGGTACGACTTGGAGAGAGGCGGCCGCTCGTAGGGAGGTGCGGCCTCATCGCCGATCATCACGATCTCAGCGGCGAACCCTCGCTGCCGCAGGGTCATGGCGAGCCTCCCGCCGGCCAGGCCAGCCCCCACAATGCAGACTCGCTCCTCGCGGGTCCGGGTCAAGGTGGCAGGTGGTTGGGCTGCTGCAAGGTGGAGCCATTGTCTATGCTCCTGGCCATGCCAACTCCGCCGGCGGTAGCCCGGACGGCGGGCCGCGAGCAGGTGCTGGTGGTCCCGCGCACGCGCGCGCTGCCCGATGGCGCCTGGCACGGCCTCCGACTGGGCGGCGTTGCCAGGCTGCTCGAGGAGGTCGGGGCATGCGGTGAGTTTCGGCCTCGCTCCGAGGTCGAGAGCCTGCCCGAGTGGCAGCAGCTGATCCCCCACATGGTGGTCGTGGGCGACCATGGCGTACTGGTGATGCGTCGGTTGCAGGGGGGGAGCGAGCGCCGCCTCCGAGGCCAGGTGACCCTGGGCGTGGGTGGACACATCAACGCCGGTGACGGGACCCCTGATCAGGCCTGGGTCGCGGGGTGCCAGCGGGAGTGGGCCGAGGAGGTGGCCTGCGACCGTCAGCTGGTGGGGCGTCCGCTGGGCCTGCTCAAAGACGATGCCGGGGCGGTGGGGCAGGTGCATCTCGGAGTGCTGATCTTGGTGGGGGCCGGATCGGCCATGGTTGGGCCGCGGGAACACCACAAGCTGGAGGGGGCGATGGCCGCTCCCACGGATCTCCGTCACCTCTATCTCGAGATGGAGACCTGGTCCCAGTTCGTCTATGACGCCCTCCTCGCCGGCGATCTTGGCGGGGCTGGCGAACCGGGTCTGGAACTGGTGCTGTCCGCCGGCGACTGAATCGGTCGGTGATCGCTGTTAGACTGGCGCCGTGAATTACCAGCCGGAGCCCGAGACCGGCCAGTCGCCGCCGCCGCTCTGGGTCACCACCGGCAACGGCTTCGACGGCTACCGGGTGGTGCGTCAGCTGGGGGTCGTCCGCGGCCTGATGATCCGGTCCCGGTCGGTGGTGGGCAACCTCGGCGCCGGCCTTCAGCAGTTCGTCGGCGGTCGGCAGACGGTCTTCATGAAGATGAGCGACCACGCTCGTCAGGAGGCTTTCGACCTGATGGTCCATCACGCCGCCGCCCTTGGAGGCAACGCGGTGGTGGCGATGCGCTACGACTCCAATGAGCTTGCCCCCGGGGTGAGCGAGATCCTGGCCTACGGGACTGCCGTGGTGATCGTCGCTCAGGAGGATCACACTCCGCCCTCCGCCCCGCCTCCCGCAGGCTGAGGACGCCGCCGAACTCTGGGCGGGTCTCCTGGCAAGGAAGCGAACTCAAGGCAGCGCCCTCCTGCAGCCCCTGGGCTCGGGGGCCCCTCGCGGGCTCCGGCCCCATCCGGTGCCGCCCGAGCCGCTCCCGCCGGTCATAGGTTCCCGCCCACGGCGCCGGATGGTCCAGCGCACCTGGGTCTTCCAGTTGGTGGACCAGGCCGGGGGAGCGGGCCAGGGGCGGCCGCGCGGACGGTCGAGGGCGAGATCTTTCTGGGGGCGCGAGCGGCGGTGCGGCTCCCGCGCTCATCTATACTTGGGCCATGACGAGGTTGATCTGGTGAGCGTGAAGGTGCGCGTCCCGAGCCCGTTGCGCCAGCTGACCGCGGGGGCCTCCGAGGTGGATGTAGAAGGGGCCACGGTGGGGGAGGCGTTGCGCGACCTCGACCAGCGTTTTCCGGGCTTCGCCGGCCGGCTGTTCGAACCGGCGGGGGGTCTGCGACATTTCGTCAACGTCTACCGCAACGATGAGGACATCCGTGGTGCTGGTGGGCTGGAGGCGCCGCTCGAAGCGGGGGACGACTTGAGCATCGTTCCCGCGGTCGCGGGCGGCCGGCCCCGCCTCGCCTGACCGTCGTCCGGTTCCATCTGCAGGGCGACGCGATGGTCATGACCGCAGTCGCTGCCTCTGGGGTGGCGCCCAGTCCCTACGCTCGGGCCGCCCAGGTCCTGCCCCGAACTGAGCCCGCAGACCTCGCCGGCTTCGCCCGGCGTGTACCGACGGGGTCGTTGGTCGCGGTGGCCATGAGCGGTGGCGTCGACAGCTCGGTGGCGGCTGCTCTCTGCGCCGCCGCGGGGGTCGCGACCATCGGGGTCACCATGCGCTTGTGGGGCAGCGACGAGATGGAGCGGGGCGAGGGCGGCTGCTGCTCCTTGGATGCTGTGGAGGACGCTCGCCGGGTCTGCGCGCGGCTGGGAATCCCGCACTACGTGCTCAACATGAGAGACCACTTCGAGCGCACTGTGGTCCGCGATTTCTTGGAGGAGTACGGTGCCGGCCGGACTCCCAACCCGTGCATCCGCTGCAATGAGACCGTGAAGTTCAAGGAGCTCCTGCGACGGGTGGCGGCGATCTCCGCCACCCACGTGGCGACCGGCCATTACGCGCGCATCACCGAGGGCTCCGACGGCATCCTCAGCCTGCGCCGTGGAGCGGACCATCGCAAGGATCAGTCCTACACGCTCTACCGTTGCGATCAGGGGATCCTGGCACACACCCTGCTGCCGCTCGGGGAGCTTCAGAAGCCACGAGTGCGCCAGCTGGCCGGCGACCTGGGGTTGGGCGTCGCTCGCAAACCCGACAGCCAGGACCTCTGCTTTGTCGGCGGGGGGGACCATCGCGTGATGCTCGAGCGGGAGCTGGCGGGGCAGTTCGCGTCCGGCCCAATCGTCGACCTGTCAGGGGCTGCGGTCGGGACCCATCGGGGCCTGCCCTTCTACACCGTGGGCCAGCGTCACGGACTGGGTGGGGCCGTGGCCAGCGCCAATGCGGAACCTCGATATGTGGTGGAGTTGGATGCTGCCCGCAATCTGGTGGTGGTCGGTCCGCGCCGGGCCCTGGAGGTTCGATCGTGCCAGGTTGGGCGTTGCTCCTATCCGGCTCCCGCTCCGCCGCGCCTTGCCGGACTGGCCCAGGCGCGCGCGCACGCGCAGCCGGAGGAAGCCGTGTGGACATCCATGCCCGGCGACCGGGCACGAGTTGATTTCGAGCGTCCACAGATCGGAATCGCTCCGGGACAGTCACTCGTCCTCTACGATGATGACCGCGTCGTCGCAGGCGGGGAAGTGGTGGCGGTTGTCAGGGAAGGAATCGCTTAATGGCGTGGCCGGTGGAGGCTCTCCTGCTCGTGGTGGCGCTGGCCGGTTGCCTGGCGGCCGCGGCTGCCCTGCAGGCTGGCCGCAACCTGGGAAGCATTCCCCTGACCATCTCGGGAGTCGCGATCGTGGCCAGCCTGGCGGCCGAGGTCGGTCAGCTCAACGGTGACTTCGGAGGCGCGGGCGGGAGCGGGATCGGCATCCCCACCATCCTCCTCGGGGGAGCCGCCCTGGCCGCTCTGGCGCTATACCTGCTGCTGCCCCCTCCGGAGCCGTCGCTGACGACCGCTCCGGTGCGGACCGGCCCCGCCGCCAATCCCGATAGCGAGGCCTGAGAGCAGATGCTTGCCGCGGTGGTCGGAGTGATAGCGGCTGCCCTGGTGGTGGGGCTGGGAGCCCGCGCGCCGGTGCCCTCGGTATTCGGCCAGGCGGGATCGAGCGGGGCGGTCCGGCGAGGATCGCTCTTGGGCCCGACGGCTACGGTGTCTTTCATCCTGCTCGCGGGAACCCTGCTGGGCGCGGGGGCGACCGGGGCCGGGGTAATGCTGGTGCTGCTGGTGGTGGCCGTCCTGGTTTGCATGGGGCTGGCTTCAATCTGGTCGTGGCTGCGGTTGCGGCGCGCCAGCTGATGGTTGTCGGCCCCCGCCCCGCTGCTCTGGACTCGATTCGCGACCAGGTGGCCCCGGCCCACCTGGTCGCGGCACGCGCCGCCGAGCTGGCGACCGGCGACCTCCTATCCAGCGTCGGTTGGGCGGGAGCGGTGGGGCCGGTCCCCGTCCGCCTGGGACTGCCGGCCAGACTCACGCTCCGCGCCGCTCAGTCGCGGCGAGGCGATGGCATGGCTGGCATCCAGGCCGCGGCTGCGGCCGAACTCACCCAGCGCGCCCTGGAGTGGCACGCGGCGGCCGCCGCCGGCCGCCAGTCCGTTGGCCTGGGAACCCTCGCCGGTGACTACTGCCTGGCCCAGGCGGCGGCTGCTCTCTCGCGATACTCTGATGTCGACTTGGAGGCGGCCCTGGCCGACGGCCTGACCGCTGCCGGCAGCACTCTGGCCGCCACCGGCAGCGCCGAGCTGGCGGCTCGCCGGCTGCTTCCTGCCTGCGGTCTGTCCGGCGCTCGGACCGCCGGGCTCTCCGCCGCTGACCAGGCGCGCTGGTGGCGGGCCGGGAGGATGCTGTCCCGGGGGCGGGAGGGGACCGTGGTGGGGCGCTCGGAGGCGTTGGGGCGGCTGCTGGCGGCGGCTGATCCCCTGGAGGGCCGCCTGGGCCACGTGCTGGCGACCGACCCCGAGCAGGTCGCCTCGCCGATGGCGACCTTGCTGGGAGCGGGTGGCAAGCGCATTCGCGCGCGGCTGGTGCTGCTCACCGGTGAGATAGGGGGACGCTTCCGCCCGGACAAGCTGCTGCAGGCGGCCGCGGCCATGGAGCTGCTCCACGCCGCCACGCTGTGCCATGACGACCTGGTGGACGGGGCCGCATCCCGGCGCGGAGTCCCCACCGTAGCTGCGCTCTCGGGCTCCCAGGTCGCTCTGGGAGTGGGCGACTACTACCTCGGCAGGTCGTCGGGGCTGGTCGCCAGACTCGAGGACCCTCGCATCTCCCGGCACTTCGCCGACGCCCTGGTGGAGATAGCCGACGGCCAGCTTCGCGAACTCGACCGGCGATCGGTCTGGTCCGGCGCGATGGTGCCATACGTCCGGGTTGCCCAACTCAAGACCGGGTCTCTGCTGGCGGCCTGCTGCGCCATCGGCGCGGTCGCGGGCGGCGCCTCCAGGCGTCAGGTGCAGGCGGTGACCAGCTTCGCGCGAAAGCTGGGACTCGCCTTCCAGGGCATCGACGATTGCCTGGATTTCAGCGATCCCGAGCGCACCGGCAAACCCGCTGGCATCGATCTCGCCCAGGGCATCTGCGGGCTTCCGCTGGTATGCGCCCTCCGCGGTCCCCAGCGGCGCCTGGTCCTCTCCCGGCTGCAGCTCATGGACAAGGCTGAGCCCACCCACGCGGCCTCGCTCCGGGCGGAGATCCTGACCCTGGTTCGCGAAAGCGGGGCGGTGGCCACCGCCCGCACGGTGGCTGACGGATGGAGCTCCGAGGCGCTGGCCAGCTTGCGGCCGCTGCCTCCATCGGTCCGGCGGCGCATCGAGAATTTCGCCGACCTTCTCATCCTTCGAGATCGCTGAGGGGGTGGGCTGGCCGGACCGCGATCTCAGTCCCATAAAATGACCCGCCGTGCCCCTCTTGCCCCCGCGCCCACCCGTCTTGGCTCCGTGGAGCCCGCCTGACTTGACCAAATGCGAGCGCAAGCCCCTGGCTTCAGACATGGGGTCGAGCGAGCCACGAAGTGGTACAATGAAAGTCTCGACACGGAGCGCGGCTCCACCTCCAGGGCTTCGGGGGTTGCCGGTGTCGAGGCTGCCAGAGAACCCACGAGTCAGCTGCTATGCGGCGGTACCGGAAGCGGGGCTTCCGGACAGAGTGGGTCGG
>JAJYPP010000052.1 GCA_021795235.1 bacterium | reverse complement strand
AAGCGGCCGAGATAACCAGCCTGGTGGGCGACCACCTGCGACGGGCGGCACCGCCTGGTGTCGAGGTCGAGTTCGAGCTGATCCACGACGGCAGGTGGGTGCTCACACCCACATCCCACCCGGCGGTCGACGCCGCCGCCAACGCTATCGCGCAGGTTTGGGGCAAGCCGCCTGTCTACATCCGCGAGGGGGGCAGCATCCCGCCGGTCGCGACCATCGCGGACGAACTCTCGGTGCCCTGCGTGCTCTTCGGGGTCGGACTTCCGGGCGACCACATCCACGCCCCCAACGAGAGGGTGGTGCTCAGGCAGCTGTTCCGCGGTATGCAGGTCCTGGGCAGGCTCTGGGACCTTTACGCGGAGCTCGGCAGAGCGGGGCTCAGCTCCCGACCCGTCTGAGCAGGCGGGTCGTCTCCATCTGGAAGTACGAGGTTGGACGCTCGGTCAGGAGGATGATCTGGCCGCAGACCTGCGTGGAGCCGTTGTCATGCACGCGGTACCCGATATCGACGGGGTCGGGGGAGTTTGCGAGGTCGGAGTGGCCCTTGCACCCATGTCGCGATCTAAAAGGAGATCGCGGACTGTAGGCCTATGGGAATCAGTCCGAAGTGAAGGCCCGACGAAGGGGACAGGCTACGGTTCTCGTCAATGGAGGTCTGCTTCGCCCGGAATCGAGTTGCAGAGGTAGTGTGACTGGTGGATCCAGCGCTTCTGGCGGAACTCCCCGAAGTCGCCATTGGTCCCTAGAGCCCGAAGTATGAGGACTACTTGGGCACCGTTCCTGCTGAGTGCCCATAAGACACCCGGTCGGGACGAGCGGTCTTTCCCGACCTGGACGCTGCCCAAGGTCGCCGTCGCCGTTTCGGGTCTTGCGCCACTTGGGTGGCTGCCCTCACGCCTTCGGAACTTGGACTGGCCCTCGCACCCGTCACCTGCCACGCCGGCGCTTCCCCCTGAGTAGCTCTCCACATCAGCGGGTTGCCCCGCCGCTTCGATCCTCTGTTCGGATGTGGTCACACCTGGACTTGCCTTGGGTCTGCGCCGGGCAGAGTGCCCGAGTGCCCTTCTGCCGAGCACCACGGCCGCGGCCGTGTGCCCGGATACCTGGTGATGCTGGGCCAAGAGGGGAGCCAGCCGGTGCTGCCTGTCCCAGTTTGAGTAGTAGGCGGCGGGGACGCCGGCAACCGCTATGCCCCGCCGGGATGCCCCAGCCACCAGCCGGTCCCTGAACTTGGCGGTCAGCATCCCCGAGACCATCTTGCGCAACCAGTGCCTCGAGCCGTGGCGCTCCAGCCCGACGAAGCGGACCTCCGAGAAGCCCAGGTCCTCGATGGTGATGCACCTGGCACGACTCACCTCGGCCAGGTCCAGCAGCTGGGTGATCGCCTGGCGCAGGTGCCCGACCCCCACAGCCAAGATCAGACCTGTGGGTTTCGGCTCAACCAGCGGTGGTGCTGGCCGAAGCCTTGACGCCGGGGCGACCCGATCCTTCACACCCTGAATGTCCCGCCAGCAGGCGTCGCAGGGCGCCCTCAACAGAAGTCGCCCATAGCCTGACCCACTGCAAGGATGGGACCGAGTCATCAAGGAAGGTGAGGAGGTTAGTAGCAGCAGGAAAGGGATAGAGGTCTGGAGGAAGGGGTGGATAACTACCCGGCCTGTGGAAACCGCGCTCCAGGCAGGGAGAACGGCCACACCGGGTCAACCCCCCCTTTGCGATGATCGGCCCCGCCGAGCCCCGCGCACGCGCCTGACTCAACGTACCCACTGGCCAGCTTTGCCTAGGACTGGATCCAGTCCCACTCGCCAACCTCTTCCCGGTTCACTCAACTGCCCTTATGGGCACTACCGCACACTTCTCCGCCAGCTGCTGCCAACCCTCCAGATCCCAGTCGGATCGAAGCTATCCCCGACAGGGTCGCGGCAGGCGCCCTCCCGCCGGGCTGACGCCTGGCCGCCCGGCTGGCCCTGTCTTTGCGGACTGCCGGGGCTTTGGTGCCCGCCCTGGCCTCTGCCGCCGGGACACCTTCTGCACAGAAGCACGAGGCGGCCTCCCAAAGATACTCCAGCACATGGACGAAGTGGACCAGGATCTTTGCACCGTCAGTGGGCGCTTGTGGGTCTCGCTGCTGATCCGATCGATTTGATGGTTGTTGTCGCCTATCGGCGGGATCCAGGTATGCCGGTGATCGGGATCACGGAGCTTGGCCTCCGTGAAGATCTGCACCACCACGCTGGCCATCACCCACTTCGCGTTGGATTCGGGGCCGGTGGGGCCAACTCTTGGTCATCGGGTCGCCCCAGAGTCTGCTCTGTGGCGGCGAGGATCAGGCGCGAGGTCCTGGACGCAACGGAGCTGGGCCTGAGTGAGTTGGCGGCATGAGGACGACTGCAGCGCTTCCTGGAAGCCCCGTGTCTCTTGCTCATGTGACTGGCGCCGCGTTCGCTCTGCGGGCCTGGGAAGGACTGATGAATCGCATGCTCACCATGTCTGCCAGCACCGCCGCCCGGCGCTCGCGTGCCCCCTCGGGGCTCGTGAGCGGGTCCAACAGGGTGGGCGCTTGCGGCAGACCGGCCAGGAGGGCGAGTTGCGCCAGTGAGTCACGGGCCAAGGGCTGATGAAAATAGGAGGCGCTTGCCTGCTGAGCTCCGACCGCTCCATTGCCGAGGTACACCTGGGAGAGGTAGGCGTCCAGTATCTGGGTCTTGGACAGGTGGTCAGTGATCTTGAGCGCCAGCACGATGTCGACCCAGCGGCCCCAGATGGAGTGGTCATTCCCGTTGAGATAGAGGTCCTCCGCCAGTTGCTCGGTGATGGTGGAGCCGCCCTGGCACTCGCAGCGGTGGATTAGATCGTAGACGGCGGCCCGCAGCAGCCCCTGCAAATTGACCCCGTGGTCCTGATAGAAGTTCTGGTCCTCCACCGCGACGATGGCCTCGGCGAGGTACCTGGGCACCTGGTCTCGAGTCAACGGTCGGGTTCGGTGGAGCCGGTCCAATGACGAGACCGCAGCCCGCAGCCCGTGAGTGGACGGGGTGGCGATCCAGGTTCCCGCCCACAGGCACGTCACCGCGAGTGCCAGTAAAGCAGCCGCCCAGCGGGTCCGGCTCCAGGCGACGGCATGACGAGCTCGCATGCTCGTGGAAGGCCCCGGGATTACGCTGCCTCCGAACGCGAGTTGGCACCTCCGCCTGCGTTCCACCGATGCGGCCCGGTCCATCCTGCTTCAGTGTCCGGGTGGAAATTCCGTTCTGGCTCGAACGGATCCCCGCCGGGCGCGAGACCGCGCTGCGTGATCAGGCCGCCAGCGGGCCATGGGTTTCCGGGGTCTGGACGACGGCTTGGCAGGGGTCCCGACAGCTCATCCGCCACTGCTCTCGCAGCTGGCACTCGGCGAGCTCCGAGCCCACAGGCGGCGTCGCTCGTCCCGGCGGTCCCCTCTACTAAGGAGAGTGATTCTCCGGGATGGGGCGGCGCCCAATGCGGCCACCGGGGTCCGGTGCAGTGATCACCTTTGCTAAGCGAGCATGGGCGCGATGCAACACTTGCTGCCGCAGCACTGTTGCGCGTCAAGCGGGCGGAGATAACGAGCGTCGGGTTCAGATTCTGGGCTGGCTGACCGGACGGGCGGCCAGTGTCCGGATCCGTCCCTTCCTGCCTTGGGGTGTGGCAACGAACTGGTGCTCGTAGAGACGGTCGGGCAGCTCGGGGTGCATCCCCTGCAGCGGACCAGCGCGGTCGCCGGGTGAGCCGAGCGCCTGTGACGCTCGGCGCTGCCGACCGGGGCCGCATAGACCCGGAGGTTCCATGGACCCCGACCGCGGCGGGACGTGCCGACCGTACCATCATCGCTGGGGCTGAAGTGACCGGGAGGTCCGGCGAGGGGTCACACCTCAGCCGGCCACCGTCTTTGCGACCGCGACATCCGTCGTCTCCACCACCCCTCTGTTCCTCAGCCCAGACTTTGCCTGGCTGACGAGGTTGCGCGACCCGGTGCGGCTGCGCTCGCCATCTCGCTTTTGCGGAACTCAACATCACGCACGCCTCCAGTTGTCGCACATTGGACCGCGGGGTCGGACTGGACCGCGTGCTGTCGCGTGCCGCAGCCAAACCGCACCAATCGTCCCCGGGCACCGCCTGACTGTGGGCCGATGGGTCGACGCGGCCCGGCCCCATCCCGATTGCAGGGTGTGACGTGACGATGGCCGAGGTCAAATAGGGATCTCGCCACCGGGTCTTTCGACCCGGGCACCTGCTCCCTTCGGTGAGCGGGATGGCGATCCCGCGACTTCACGAAGTCGAGTCGCCCGGTTGCCCAGGTGGATCTTTCGATGGCCCGGATGTGTAACAGCGCCGCAGCGTGGAGTGGCGCTGGGAGACTCCCCGCCCGATGATTGGGAGGAGTGACAACGGCTGAGCAGGTTCGGACCCGGGTGACCGCGGCTACTGTGGCCATCGAGGTGGTCGAGGGCTGGCGCTCCTCGATGGTCTTGATGGCGTTGCGTAAAGCAGCAGCTCGGACTTTCGCCCACCCGCCTGCTGAGCCCCGCTCCCCCCTATACGCGCGCAACCTTGACCCTGGGGATACGTTCCAGCTCAACTCACGCTGGTGTGGCGCTGGTGACACCCGCGGGCCCCTGCGGGGGCAGTTGCCCACCCAACAGATGGATGTCCAGCTCCTCCGCCTGCCAGATCACCTCAAACGCTAGGGGCTTCTCCCACGGTAGCCGCCTCCGCGCTCTCGGGGCAGGCATGAAGATTGCCGTCACCCCGTGGTCCCGGGCCCAACGCAGTAGCGCAGGCGCCAACGCGCCCTCGCGGGAGAGCGTCTCCAGCCGGACCCCGCTTCGAGTTGCGAGCTCCGTGAGGTGTTCGAGCTCCCGAGACTCGACCGCACTCGTTTGCGAGGAGACAACCGGGATCACCACCAAGCTGGCATCCTCCCGCCGTGCAGCCCTCATTCCCGCCTCCAAGAGCTGTGAGGCTCGCTCATGGCGGCCCAATCTGAGAGCAACCATCATTCGCTCCTCGACCGGCCAGAGGTCGCGGGTCCCGTCCAGGCCCGAATAGCGCCGACGGCGCCGCTCGGTGTGAGCAGCCACGCGGCGGAGTGCTGCACTGCGCAGTTCCTCCAGAAGCGGAGCAGAGAAGGCCTGGAGCGCTGCGGCCACGGAGTCTGGCGCCGTAACCCCACCGGCCCTGACCCGCTCTCTCAGCTCAGATGGGGGCAGGTCGACCAGTTCAATCTCCTCTGCTGCGTCAACCACCCAGGGCGGTACCGGGCAGCGGGCTCCGGGCTGCTCGCCCCGAAACGGCCCGAGCAGCTCCCGGGCCACCTCGAAGCCGGGTAGGTCGATGGCGCCGACTGTGCCTACAACATTGACTCCGGCATCGAGTAGATGCCGCACCTGCTGGTAGCGCTTGACCTTGGTGTGCAGGTCTTGGATGCCGACGTCGTCCACGCACACAACGCTTGGATTGCGCCGGAGCACGCCCTCGACGTCGATGCCCCCAGTCGCCAGCGCTGGAACGACGGTCAGCTGGCCGAGCAGGAACTCTACCGTCGGGCGACCGCCCCCTGCGGCCGCCGCCACCAGCACCTCGGCGCCTCGGGTCTGCCGCCGCACTGCCTCCTCCAAGAGCCTGGTCGTCTTCCCAACGCCCGGTGCATAGCCCAGGTATAGGCGCAGGGTTCCGCGCACCCCTCGGTTGTCACCATCTCCTCCCAGCAGAGACATCGGGTGGGACCGAGCATCAGCCAAGGAAGTGGCCTTGGTCCCGAGCCGCCGTCCGATAGCGTGGAGGTGGCGGCCGCGCAGGTTGCGGAGCAACCCCTCCACGAGCGACCAACCAAGGTCGTCGCGGCGAGACGGCGCTCCCGCCACCACCACCAAATGAGTTGCTCCCAAGGCGTCAGCTCTCTCCAGCGCCTTGGCCAGAGGGTCCCTGGAGACGTGAAGTTCAAACTGGGCCCCGAGGTCAACCGTGAGTTGCCGGACAGGTTCGACATCGGCCTCCAGCGTTCCCTGCTGGCGCAGGACCAGGACGCTGACCGGCGCGTGCAGTCGACGCCCCATGCGCACCCCGCGTCGGATCAGGCCCGGGGCCACGGCACCACCGGAGGTCAGCACCAGAACTCGGTCCGCCGACTCGATCGCCTCCTGACCGCCAGCCCGGGACCGATGCTGGACGACGTACCAGATGGCCAGCTCCCTGAGAGCAGCCAGGTTGACCTCACGAAAGAAGTTGTTGAGCGCCGCCTCCACCCGCTCCAGCGGGTACACGTTGCCGTGCCGCATTCGCTTGCGGAGCGCTTCTGGCGTGATGTCGGCCAGGGTGATCTCGTCGGCTTCATCCAGAACGTGGTCGGGAACGGTCTCGCGCACGGCGACCCCCGTGGCTCGTTCGACTATGTCCCGGAGACTCTCAATGTGCTGGATGTTGACAGTGGTCCACACCTCAATCCCCGCCTGGAGCAGCTCCTCGACATCCTGCCACCGCTTTTGGTGCACCACGCCAGGCACGTTTGTATGGGCCAGTTCATCCACGAGAGCTATGGTCGGGTGCCTACTGATGGCTGCTGTCAAGTCGAGCTCGTCGACCCCGACGCCCCGATACCGGACCCTCCGCGTCGGGACCCGCTCGATTCCCTCGGCGGCCTCATCGGTGCGCGGCCGCCCATAGGTCTGCACCCAGACAATGACGACATCCTCGCCTTCGGCTCTGACCCGCTGGGCCTCCTGGAGCATCGCGACAGTCTTCCCCACGCCCGGTGCAGCGCCTACGAAAACCTTCAAGCGTCCCCGGCGGGCGGGCGACGCACTCCGTGGCGAGCCACTTGGGAAGCTCTCGGTCATTGGCCGCTTCTCCATCCCACTGCCTCCTGATTATCGAGTGCCGCCCGGAGGCCTGGAGAACGTCCCCGCACAGCGCTGGTCCGGCGTATGTGAGCTGACTCTGGGGCGGCCCTGGCGAGCTGGTGCCGACACCGCTCTGCCACCCGAATCCCCCTCACCACGACGCCGCTCGCAGCCGCACTCGCCCGGCTCAGGCCACGAAACGGTATCCCATCCCCGGCTCGGTCAGGAAGTACCTCGGCCGCGAGGGGATGGGCTCAAGCTTGCCCCGTATCTGGGCCATGTACACCCTCAGATAGTTGGACTGGCCCACATGATGGGGCCCCCACACTTCCTGCAAGAGCTGCCTTTGTGAAACCAGCTTGCCCTGATTGCGCACCAACGTCTCCACCAGGTGCCACTGTGTCGGCGTGAGCCGGACCACCTCGCCACCACCAAGGACCACCTGCTTGCTGGCCAGGTCGACAGCGAAGTGGTCGGTCTTCACCACTGCTGCCTCGCCCGCTGGGGCCGCCCGCCTCAGAGCTGCTCGAATGCGCGCCAGCAGCTCGTTCATGGCGAATGGTTTGGTGACATAGTCGTCCGCCCCGGCGTCCAGCACCGCTACCTTCTCCTCTTCGCTCGCACGCGCGGAGAGAACCAGGACTGGCATCTGGGACCAAGCCCGCAGCGCGCAGACGACCTCGCTGCCGTCGATCCCAGGTAGCCCCAGGTCCAGGATGACCAGATCGGGATGGACCCCGGGAGCGCTCCGCAATGCCTCTTCACCGGTCGCGCAGCCCTCGACCTTGAACCCGTGAGCCCGCAAGATGGTTGAGAGGGCTCGCAAGAAGGTGGGCTCGTCATCCACTAGAAGGATGGTGCTCACAGCGTCGTCACGGCCTCCGGACAAGCCGGGTAGGTAGCTACGGGAAGTCGGAACACCATGGTGCAACCGCCGCCGGGAGTGTCCTCCACCTCCAGGCTCCCCCCCATAGCCGACATGAAACCACGAGCCACGGCCAGGCCCAGCCCGACCCCTGTACCGCGCGGAGAGTCACCCAGCCTCTGGAAGGGACGGAAGACCGCCAGCCGATCTTTCGGTGCGATCCCAGGACCGTGATCGACCACTCTCAGGATGACTTGATCCCGCACAACTCCCGCTTCCAGGACGGCGGGACGATCCGGTGGGGACCACTTCAAGGCGTTGTCGACAACATTCGCGATGGCTCGCTCCAACAGGGTCGGGTCTCCCAGCACAGGCAAGAGCGTCTCCGGAACCCGGACCCGCAGCGACCCGGCCGGATCGTGGCGGCCTGCCAACGCACCGGCCACCGCTCCATACAGGCTCAGAGGACGGCAGGTCAGCGTGACCGCCCCGGTCCGGAGCCGACTGATGTCGAGTAGATTCCCCACGAGCGTTCCCAACCGGTCCGCCTCGGAACTGATGGTTGCGAGCAGTTCATGCTCGGCTTCAGCCGTCCACCGGACCTCCTTGTCAAGGAGGCTGCTGGCGGCAGCCTTTATGGAGGCCAGCGGCGTCCGCAGATCGTGCGAAACCGCCGCCAGAGTGGCCCCGTGGAGGCTCTCATTAGCGACCAGATCGGCGGCCTCACGGGCCTCCCGTTCCAACCTCCCCAGTTCCGCCGCCACTCCCACTAGAACCGACGTTGTCTGCAGCAAACGCTGGTCTGCGGCTTTGGGGACCTGTCCGCTCACTGCCACGGTCAGCCCGTCGGGAAGTTTGAGGCTCTCGTCAGCCTCGTCGGGTGAACGGGGCGGGTCGGCTCCCTGAGCGGACAGAACGCTCCAGCCGCCGCCCGTGCGAGCCAGCACCGCCACACTCTTCAGACTCAGGTTGCGCCGCAACTCCTCGACGATGAGGTCCAACGCCCGCCCACCGTGTCGAAGGTGGGCCGCAGTTCGCGCCAACGCCTCGGCTTCAAACTCGGAGCGCCGCAGCCACCTGCTCGTCGGAGTGACCCCGTGGACAACGGCGACGGCGCCACTCAGGATCACAATCGCCAATACCACAACGGTCGCCACCCCCGGGCCCACTAGGTGCGGTAACTGCGAATCTATGACTGCGGCGGCACCTATTGCCACGCCTGCTGCGGCCAGCGCCAGCAGCGGTCCGAAGACCAGCATGACCGCCATGACCGGAGCGAGGGCCGCCAGGACCTGGAACGCGACCCCGAACGGCTCAGCCATCACCGCCGCTACCACGAGGATGACGCCCAGACCCCAAGCGAGTCCCCTGCGGCCCACCCAGAACACGCCGGACCACCTGGGTAAAGAGACGCGGTGCCCAGGCTCCGCCGGGTGAGAGATGACATGGAGGTCGATCTGGTCGGAGCCGCGAAAGAGGTAGCCGAGAACGGATCTCCGAAGCCAGCCGGCACGCCTCGACCCGCTGGACACTCCCACCACCAGGCGAGTGGCCCTCTGGGCGCGGCAGAAGGCGAGGAGGCTGGAGGCCGTGTCACGCCCTCTAATTTCGTGGAAAGTCCCTCCCAACCCCGTCACCAGCTCCCGCTGAGCTTGCAGCGAACGAGACGAATCCCGCTTCTGGCGCCTGGGTGGCTGGACATGAACGGCCAGCAGATCCCCCTTGTTCCTGAGAGCCATCCGGCTGGCACGGCGGATCCGCTCCAGGTCCGTATCCTCGGCCGACACTCCGACGACCACTCTCTCCCGCGTCTCCCATCGCTCGGAGATGCCGTGCTCATCCTTGTACCTCTCCAGGGACTCGTCGACCCGGTCGGCCACCCAGAGCAACGCAAGCTCGCGCAGAGCCGCCAGGTTGCCGAGCCGGAAGTGGTCGCCGAGGGCCGCATCGACCTGCTCCGGAGGGTAGATGCTGCCATGTGCCAGGCGCCGTCTCAGTGCCTCGGGCGCCATGTCGATGAGCTCCAGTCGGGCGGCCGAGCGCACCACCACGTCCGGGATGGTCTCTCTGGCCGCCGCCCCGGTGATCTGAGCGACCACATCCGCCAGGGACTCCAGGTGCTCGATGTTGAGCGTGGATATCACGTCGATTCCGGCCTCGAGCAGAAGTGAGACCTCCTGCCATCGTGGGCTCTGGCCCCCCTCCGAACCGCACTGGTGCGCCAACTCGTCCACGAGGGCTACCTGGGGCTGCCTCCGAAGGACAGCTTGGACATCCATCTCGCCCGGTCGGCACTCCAGGAGGCGCGGGATCACCTCCAAGTCTCTTGCCTCCCTCGCAGTGCGCTCCCGCCCGTGCGTCTCCAAGAGAGCGACCACCACGTCTGTACCCCGGTCGCGGCGCCGGCGGCCCTCGTTCAGCATGGCCCAGGTCTTGCCCACACCAGGGGCATAGCCAAGGTATATGCCCAGGCTGCCCCGGTGCGGGTCCCGCCTGGTCTCTCCAGGGAAGGCACCGAAAGTTTGCTGCCTCATGTGAACCTCCCAGCCCTTACGGACGGAGCTTCGGGTTCTCCCTTCGCGGGGCCGTGGTTACGCGCCATCGCCCGGCTCACGCCCCCGCAGCCAACGGACCTGGCTGGCACGGGAGCCCCGGTGGAGGAGTTGACTGGATCGCTCTCGCCAGCCGCAATTGCCTGCGGCAGGGCCCGGTCCGGAGCGACTCTCAGGGCCCTGGCCTCGCGGCCGTGCACCAAACGGGGCGCCTGGCGCTGATCCGGGGACCAAAGTTCGACGGCCCCGGGGTGGGTGACCCGGATCTTCGTGTCCGGTCGCACAGGACGTGCGCCGAAGCGATCTCCTTCTGGAGGACGTTGATGTCTCCCACGGCGTCTTGGTGGCAGGTGAACCCACATCTCCGGCACCGGTGGTGCCGCCCCGTGGAGCGGTCGCTGGTCAGGCATTTGGGACAGGTCCTGGTGGATCCGGACTCGCTGACATGTTCGATCTTGACCCCGGCATTCTCTCTCAGGTAGCTCCTCCGGGTTCCTCTCGACCAACGGGAGAGCTGCTGGCGGCGCTGCCGGCCGGCCCGGCGCTCGTGCTTGGTCTTCCACTCGATGCCGCGTGCGCTCCCTCCAGAAGACCCGCACACTCACCGGACCAGAGGCCAGCCTTGCCTTGTAGGGCGTGGACGGTGGACGCCTCACGGAGGCTGCCGAGCCACTGGTCCAGGCCGAGGTGTCCAGTTGCCATCGGAGCCTGGCCGCGGCCGCGCTCTCCGATGGTTCGAGCACTCTGGCGAGGCCCGCCCTTCGGCCTGCCTTGTTGCGGTTGCGTTCCCGGCCTGAGCAGAAGCCATCGAGGCGGATCTCCACAGACTCGGCTCCGCTCGAGAGTTTCCGAAGATTGCCGACAGCCGGGACGCGCAGGCGCAAAGCATCGGCTCTCCCATCACTCGAGACCAGGATCCGGGCAGAGGAGTTCCCGCCTGGAAAGCCAACGTTGCCCTGGCAGAACCACTGGCCGGCCCGCGCCCTCTCCCACACCCCCCGCCATTCCTGGTGGCTCAAGTAGTCGTGGGACTTGGGCCGGGAGCCGGCCCGGGCGAGCCGGGCACTCCCGAAGCAGACCCGAACCCCACCGCTACTGAGCCGCTCCTCCAGCTTCTGGCAGCAGGAGATCAGACGGGATCTCCTGCTGGCCAGGCCATGGCGCTTGTCGACCGCCTTCTTTGAGGTGCCGCGCTGGGCTTTGGCCAGCTGCGTGGCCGTCTCCACCAGCTGTTCACGGGACCGCTCCAAGGACAACTTGGTGGCCTCGACCGCCGCATCCTGAGCGCCTCTGGCCGCCACCAGCATCGAGGTGGCCTCCCGCTGGGACCAGCCGCGGGCGATCAGCTCGCTCCTGACTCCGCCCTTGCCCTGGGTGAACCACGGCTCGCCCCGGATCACCACCCGCCGGTAAACCTCACGCATGGCGGTGGACCACTCCTCCCCCAAAGCCCAGAGCAGCGGGAAGGTCCCTGGGTCCGCGATCCATTCCTCCGCCGTGACCTCGTCACTCACGCTGCTTAAGTCCACCCGGAACACAAGCTTGGGGACTCTGAGCTGAGCGATGGCCATAGAGGCGCTCCGGGAAGCTGATCACCACCTATGGCATGTCCCGGACGTGATCGGCCTCCCCGCAGCGAGAGCTGTCCTCGTGCTCACTGGTAACCTCATGATGCTGCGCCCGCCTGCCCCTTGGCCGATACTGGCCAACGGCGCGCTCAACTGTTCACAACCCACCAACCGAAGCTGACGGTGAGGCTGAGCGGCCGGTGGTTCTGCCTCCGCCATGGGGCGCGGACTCTCAAGGCCAACCTCTGCGGTTGGTGGAGGAGGTGGCGGTGGCTTCCTGGAGATCGTGGGCCACGATCTCGGTCGTGAGCGCGTGCAGAGGCCGCTCGGCACCCGGGAGCGCGGTGAGCAATGACTGAATGTCGTACTTGCCGGGCGAGAGCCTCACCTGCCACCTCGACCGCACCCAGCCCATGGTCTGGTTCCGCAGGCCAGCGGCCGAATGGCAGGCATCGTGGGCCCGGAGGTGGTCCGCCTCGGCCAGAGTCACCGGGCAGATCCCGGTGCGCTGGCCGGCACACCTGGCCGGGGATTCGGTCATGCGTTCGTGTTGCAGCTCACTGGCGCACCCGAGCGATGTCAGATGGGCTCCTGTGACCCCGCCCTTGCGGACGGGGATTGCGGCCGCCTCTTGTTCAACATCCCCGTCGCCGTCACTCGTGCCCGGAGTGGCGGTCGTCCCCTCCAGCCAGGATGAAGCCAGCCTTGCGCCAGTCGTGGCTGGCTTACAAGCGATCAGGGTATAGCATCGCGTAAAAGAGGAACACCACCAAGCCAACGCTGACGCCCAAGCCCACCCATTCGATCACGCTCATAAGCCGGAGCCTCCAACCCAGCGGCCGACCGGTGCCAACTGTTTCACAGCCGGTCGCAAGCTCTCGCATACACGTCGAATAGCCAGAAGAGGCCGAGGACCACGACTCCCCCGATGAACCACGTCAAGACAAACACCTTGCCACTCCTCCTTCCCGTGCTCAGGGCCGTCTGAGCCTCAGCACCGCGAGGTTCAGTTCCAACACGTTCACGTATGGGTGGCCGAAGATCCCCAGGAAGCGTCCCTTTGTGTACTGCTGGATCAGACTGCGCAAACGACCCGGGCTCAGGTGGTCCGCTCGGGCCACCCGAGGCACCTGGATCAACGCGGCCGCTGGTGTGATGTCGGGATCCAGGCCGCTAGCCGAACTCTCCAATAGGCTGAGCGGCACCTGACTCGCCGTCACTCCGGGATTCGCCTTGAGAAAGGCCTGCAGACGCGCCTTCACGTGGGCGATCAGCACCGCGTTGGTCGGACCCAGGTTGCTCGCCGCGGACGAGGCGCCATTGTAGGCTGGAGACGTGGCGCTGGGCCTGCCCCAGAAGAAGCCGGGGGATGTGAACTCCTGACCGATCAACCGTGACCCCACCACCCGACCGTGAAGGGTGACCAGGCTGCCCGCCGCCTGCTGAGGAAAGACCGCACTGGCTATCCCCGTGATCAGAAAGGTGTATGCCAGCCCCAGGACCAGTGACGAGAGCACCATCAGCCGGATCGCAGACCAGATACTCCGGAGGGTCAACTTCCCGCCTCCACTACTTCCACTGGGCGTGACGCCGACTCCCGGCACCACGGCTCCGGCTTCGCCGCCAGCCCGTTGGCTGACGTCAAACCCGGCAGCTGGACGTCGCAGGCAATCTTCATCACCGTACCGTCGAGACCAGATGGAGGGCCGTCACGATGAGGTCGATCAGCTTGATGCCGACAAATGGAACCACCAGTCCTCCCAGCCCGTATATGAGCAGGTTCTTGCGCAGAATCACTGCCGCACTGGCGGGTCGATAACGAACCCCGCGCAGCGCCAACGGAATCAACGCCGGGATTACCAGGGCGTTGAAGATGATCGCCGAGAGGATTGCCGTCTGCGGCGAAGTCAGATGCATGATGTTGAGAGCGTTCAGGCCCGGGTATGCCACCACGAACATGGCCGGGATGATGGCAAAGTACTTCGCTACGTCGTTGGTGACAGAGAAGGTCGTCAGGGCTCCGCGCGTTATCAGGATCTGCTTGCCCACCTCCACGATCTCAATGAGCTTGGTCGGCTGCGAATCAAGATCGACCATATTGCCGGCTTCTCGTGCCGCCATGGTGCCGGTGTTCATGGCCACGGCTACGTCGGCGCTGGCCAGCGCGGGGGCGTCATTGGTTCCGTCCCCGACCATGGCCACCATGTAGCCCTCTGCCTTCATGGACTTGACGTACTCCATCTTCCGCTCTGGGGTTGCCTCCGCCAAGAAGTCATCCACCCCGACCTCGGCGGCGACGGCCGCCGCGGTGACCGGGTTGTCGCCCGTCACCATCACCGTCCTGATGCCTGCTTGCCGTAGCGACTCCAACTTCTCCCGAATCCCTGGCTTCACCACGTCCTTGAGATGGATGACGCCGAGGATCCGCGCGGGTTCGGCCACGAGCAGCGGGGTGCCCCCGCTACCTGCTATCCGGCCCACTTGCTCTCGCAGGGCGGTGTCCGGAGCCTGGCCGCACCACTCCACGACCGAGTCCACTGCCCCCTTGCGAATCTGTCGCCCGTCGACATCCACACCACTCATCCTGGTCTCGGCCGTAAAGGGCACAAACGTCATTCCGTCCGCATCTGATGGCGACTCCTCCAGCCCGTACTTGGTCTGCGCCAAGATGACCACGGACCGTCCCTCGGGAGTCTCGTCGGCCAAGGATGAGAGCTCCGCGGCTTTCGCCAGCACGGCTTGGCTCACCCCCACAGCGGGCAGGAACTCCGTCGCCTGACGGTTGCCGAGCGTCAGCGTGCCAGTCTTGTCGAGCATGATCACGTTGGCATCGCCGGCCGCCTCTACCGCCCGGCCCGAGAGCGCCAGAACATTGCGCTCGAACAGCCGGTTGACACCCGAGATGCCGATGGCCGAGAGCAGCCCCCCGATCGTGGTCGGTGCCAACGCCACGAGAAGCGCTATCAGCACTGTCACCGACACGGTGGCGTGGGAATAGGCGGCGAAGGGGGCCACCGTGATCACCACCACCAGAAAGATCAGTGTGAGACCGGCCAGCAAGAGCGCGAGCGCGATCTCGTTGGGGGTCTTCTGACGCTTCGCCGACTCGATCAGGCTGATCATCTTGTCCAGGAAGGACTCCCCCGGGGACGCGGTGATCTGTACCTTCAGGCTGTCGGAGATGACCCGCGTCCCCCCGGTGACGGCGCTCCGGTCGCCGCCCGACTCCCGTATGACAGGGGCCGACTCCCCGGTGATCGCCGACTCGTCCACCGCGGCGATCCCCTCGATGACATCCCCGTCGCCCGGGATCACGTCGCCGGCGCTGACCAGCACGATGTCGCCCTTTCTCAGGTCAGAGGCGCCGACCACCTCCACGGTTCCGTCGGGCAGCTGCCTGCGGGCACTTGTCTCGGTCCGCGACTGGCGCAGGAACTGGGCATGCGCCTCGCCCCTTCCCTCCGCCATGGCCTCCGCGAAGTTGGCGAACAGAACGGTGAGCCACAACCACAGTGAGATCTGCGCCACGAACGAGAACTGTCCCAGGTTGCCGGCGACCGCATAGCGCACCGCATCGGCCGTGGTGAATGCGCTCCCCACCTCGACCACGAACATGACCGGATTGCGCACCAGGGTGCGCGGGTCCAGCTTCACGAACGCCTGGCGCAGACCTTGCCGAACCGACTCGGAGGTCCAGAAGGATTGCCGGCGCGGCCGCCTGCCCCCGCTGGCCGGGTCTGCGGTCATGTTAGGCGCGTCCAATTCAACGCTCACCTGGCTGCCCCCGTATACATGCCGTCTTCGGCACGCTCACTAGAAAACATGGCCAGCCTGCATGACGAACTGCTCCGCCAGCGGGCCCAGAGCGAGGGCTGGGAAGAAGAGCAGCGCGCCCACCACCACCACGGTCCCCGTCAGCAGCCCCACGAAGAGCGGTGTGTGGGTGGGGAAGGTTCCCGCGGTCACGGGAATGCGCTGCTTGCGTGCCAGCGCACCCGCCATCGCCACCAGGGGGATGTACATCGGAAATCTGCCCAGCAGCATGGCCAGGCCGACCGTGGCGGAGTACCAGGGGCTGGCGGAATTGAGCCCGCCAAAGGCCGAGCCGTTGTTCCCCACCCCCGAGCTGAAAGCGTAGAGGACCTCCGAGAGCCCGTGCGGCCCGGGATTGAATATCCCGGCCCGGCCGGCGCCGGACAGCACCGAGATGGCCGCCAGGATCAGGATCACGAAACTGGGCACGATCATGGCCAGCACGGACATCTTGACCTCGAACGATTCGATCTTCTTGCCGAGGTACTCAGGGGTGCGCCCCACCATCAGCCCGGCCAGGAACACGGCGAGCACCGCGTAGGCGATCATCCCGACCATGCCGACGCCCCAGGATCCGAAGATGACCTCACCGGTCATCATGTTGAACAGGGTCACCATCCCACCCAGTGGGGTCAGGCTGTCGTTGGAGGCCGCCACCGAGCCCCACGAGATGGCGGTGGTCGAGTTCTCAAACAGCGAGGTGCTGCCGATGCCGAACCTGGTTTCCTTGCCCACCCAGTTGGACTGGCCCGCGGCTCCGAGATGGTTGATGATCGGATTGCCGACCGCTTCGGAGTGGTAGAGGAGCAGCGCACCGGCCAGGAACATGATCGCCATGACCGCGTAGAACGCCCAGCTCTGCCGGACATCCCCGATCATCTTGCCGAACAGGTAGATGCACCCGGCCGGCACCGCGAAGCCCAGGAGCAGCTGCACCACCAGGGCGACGACGTTCGGGCCGGCATAGGGCTGGGCCGCGTTCATGTTGAAGAAGCCCCCCCCGTTGTCTCCCAGCTGCATGATGGACGTCATCGAGGCGACCGGCCCCTGGGCGATCAGCTGATGGCCACCTTGGAGCGTGGTGGCGTGAACATAGGCGCTGAAGTTCTGGGGACTGCCCAGAGCCACCAGCACGATCGCCCCCAGGATCGCCAGCGGCAGGGCCACCCATAGCAGGGCGCGCACGAAGTCATGCCAGAAGTTGCCGAGAGTCCCGGTCTGGTGGCGCGCGAAACCGCGGGCGATCACCAGGAACAGGCAGATGCCGGTCACGGGGGATACGAACTGCTGGACGGTCAGCCATATCTGGGAGAGGTAGCTCAGGGTCGTCTCGCCCGCGTACACCTGCCAATTGGTGTTGGTGACAAAACTGACGGCGGTGTTCACGCTCACCCAGAAGGGGACACGAGGTTGATGCGCCGGATTCAAGGGCAGGAATTGCTGGAGGCCAAGGAGGGCGAACAGCAGGACGAAGCCGACCGCGTTGACGATCAGGAGGTTGCGCAGGTACACGGTCCACCGCATCTCCTCGTCGGCGCGCATGCCGCAGAGTCGGTATACGGTCCGCTCCACGGGAACCAGAACGGGGTCGAGAAAGGTGTGGCCACCCTCAAAGACTCGGAACATGTACCCACCCATGACTCGGGCAAGCACGGCGACCGCGGCCAGCAGCACAAAGATCTGGGCCACTCCTTGCCAGGTCACCTGGACCTCCTGTCTACAACCGCCGGGCCAACCTCGATCACGCGGGACTACTGATAGCGCACTCCCCACCCGCACGGCAAGCGGCTTGGCGTAGTCTTAACCAACCGACGCAGAATCTTGACAGGAATTTAGCACGGCCCCTGCGCGCGCCCGCGCCCTCGCGAGCCGCGCGGCTCCCGCGCCCGCCGGCCCCAGCGAGG
>JAJYPP010000014.1 GCA_021795235.1 bacterium | reverse complement strand
CCTCCAGAATCCGAAAGAAACCTTGCGCTTATTATAGTACACGAGGGGCCGGATGTCAAGCCAAAATCAGTACTTCCTGAATACGAATCCGACCTACCCGGCCAGCACTATGTCAACAGGTCTGGATGCGGGAAAACCAAACGGCCCAAGGACTGGTCGCCGGATGACCGGCACCGGGCTGCGAAGCCTCCCTGAACCCTTGGGCGGACGCGGAAGCCTCCTCCTTCATGGGGAGGTGGTTCACACCATCCGCCACGCCCGGCAAACAATAGTTCCCGACCCGCCGAGAGTACCGGTTACCGGCTGGTCATGGGACCAAACTGGTCTGGCTGACCTCACCCGGGCATCGGTGGAGACGACCAGGCCGAGATGGCGGGACTAGGGACAGCTGCCCTTGGGCACGACCCACTCGGTCGGCTGCCCTGTGACCTCGGCCACCAGGTCGAAATCGGAGTCATAGTGGAGGACTGTGAGCCCTGCGGCTTCTGCGGCGGCCGCAATTAGAAGGTCAGGGATCGACAGGCTGCGATGTTGGCCCTTGCGGGCCAGAGCGGTTTGGACCACGACGGCCCGTTCTATCCCCGCCTCGCCGACCTCGGCGCGCGGCAGGCTGCGCCGGTCAGCGAGGATGGCCAGGTAGTCGACGGTGCTTCTGGCACTGAAGAGCAGCTCCAAGTCAACGATGCCGCAGGTAGCAACCTCACCGGCGAGGAACAGCGACTCCAACCGACTGGCCACTGGTGCCAAGTGAACCCGGGCAAGAGCCGATTTGTCCGCCAGGTAGCGGGCCATGCCCTAGCGCCACGCCTCGCGCATGACCGCATAGTCTGCGAGGTCGATGCCCTCTAGGCTGCGCAGCCGCTCGAAGAGCCGGGCCCGGCCCTGCCTGTCCACCACCTCGGCCAAAGCCGTGTGGATGGTCTCGGTGGCCGTTTTCGTGCCGAGGACAGCGCGAGCCTGGGCCAGGAGATCCTCGTCGATGCGTAGAGCTGTCTTGTGCACCAGGCCAGTCTACCCTCCAGGCTGCCTCTTGGTAGACGCCGCCACCGAAATGGGCTACTGCAGTGCGCACTCGTGAGATCAACCACCAAGGGTTGGGCTCCACCATGGCACCTACTGGTCTCCCGGGGCGGACTCCCGCCCTGGTGATCGCCGGCAAGGACATCATTCCGTAGGGCGTCGGAAGTCCGGGCCTTGGCGCCATGACCGTGACGGTGTGCGGGCCTGATCGTGCGGCGCACCGGAGGCCAGGACAACCTTCGCAGGCACATATTGCCGCGGACGGTCAGGGCAGGATGCTGAAGGCTGGAGTGTGTTTGGGCCGAAGGACGCCGAAGTGGCGGCGGTCGAGGGTGGCGATGTTGGTGATCCCAAGGCGTTCCGCGGCCACGATGACGGATGCGTCCACCGTGCCGAGCGGCAGGGTCCGGTACCCGGATACGAGTTCGGCGATCCTCAGCCAGTCGGCGGGGTGCACCGGTTCGACCGAGAAGGCTCCGCTGGCGAGGTCGCCGAGGAAGCGAACCTCAGGGTCGGTACCCAACCGGGTCGCGATCAGGTACGCGACCTCGGTGACCACCAGTTCGGGGACTATCAGCGGCCCTGGATGGGTCTCCAGGAGTTGGCGGCAGGACAGGTGGTGACGGTCGTCCGCATCGACGTAAGCGTACAAGGGGCCCGCATCGACGAGGACGGCTATCGGGCGATCTCCGAGCTCAGGATCTCCTCAATCCGTTCGGCGACGTCACTGGCCCCGCTGTGACCTGTCCCGGCTGCCAGGAGCTGTCGGGGTGTAGCGGCCTTGAAGTACGCCTCCAAAGCTTGGCGCGTCACTACGGCGATGGGGACTCCTCTGAGTTCGGCTTCGTGGCGGAGGATTGCGTCAAGGGTCTCGGGCAGCTTCACCGTAGTCCGTTTCATGGTATGCCAGCATACCTCAAGGCAGGACTTCGTTCAAAACCGGTGAAGCGGATGAGGGGCCGCAAAGCACCTGACCCTGACCCCGTGGAGTTGCGGGAATTACCGGCAGGGGGTAGGGAACAGTTGCTCGTATGATGTGCTCTGGTTGGTCCTGATGAGCTTCAAGGATGGGTAGCCACTGCCCAAGACCTCCGTGACTGGCCGGACATAGCCAGCCCAAGCGGTGTAGTTGACGCCGCGGCCCCGCCCGCCAGCGGGAGCAGCGACGGCCAGGACGCTGGATCATCCGGCGCCGTGGGAGGGAGCGTGAGACCAGAGCCAACGGCTCGGGCGGCACCCGATGAGGCCAAGACCCGTAAGGGAACCCCGAGAAGGGGTGCCGCAGGAGTGCGCTTACCACAGTTCACTCGGCGGCAACGGTATGCTGAGGTCTGGCGAGCGCGTGAGTTGAGATCCAAGAGCTGGTGCCCCCGGCAGGACTTGAACCTGCGACACGCGGTTTAGGAAACCGAGCGTGGCGATCGAGGAACCGGGGCGAAGTCGCCTTTCAGTCGCCATTGGTGCAGACTCCAGGGGCCTCCACCTCTACCCGAGCCCGCGCTTGGGCTGAGCGTGAGCATGGCGGAGGCGCTCCTCGGCGCCTCAAGAGTGCCTGCGGCGTGAACGCTCCAGCCGTTCTAGCCGACGAGGTCGCTCCTGGATCGCCGTTGGGAGCGCTCCATACTCTGCATCGTCCCTGAGGCAGCCAGTCGAACGAGTTCGGAGTCAGGGCTGTCGGCCAGCGCCTCTCGGAGTTCCGTCGGGCAAGCGGGATTCATCACCACGTTTGCTCGCACCCAGGCGGACGAATCAGTCGCCATCCGGCGCAGCAGCGTGTCGGGCACGACAGGGTTCCCGGCCACGGCTCCGCGGACGCGATCGTCGACATCATCGGCCAGGCGCGCGAGTAGGTCGGCTGAGATCGAGGGATTGCCGCCTGCTGCACAGCGTACCCAAGGGTCGACGTCTCCCACCAGAAGGCCGACCGTCTGGGGCGGGCAGGTTGGCCGGTGCGCCACCCGTCGCCTGACCTCAGCATCCCGACTCTCGGCGAGCTTCGCCAGCTTCTCTGGTGGCGTGTCGACTGAACTGGCCAGGCGCTGGGCTGTGGTGTGAGCCGTGGTCAATGTCAATCTCCCCAACCGATCGAGACCCTGAGGAAGGCAGAGAGTGTAAGTCCATGATGACAATGCACACCCGCCTTCTGCAGATGAGGATCGGCCCATGGCCTCGCGAGGGGCTGCCACGAAGTCGATGCCGCCGCATTTGGTGGGTCCGGCATCTCGACGTCCCAAGTGCGAGGACGACCATCGTGGCGGTCGAGCACGATGCTGGTCACCTTCCCCGCGTCCGCTCCGGCGCCCGCCTTCGACAGTTGCTACTTCAAGGGGTTGGCAACCAGCACCAGCCTGGCCCACCTTCCGCCCCCTTATCTGACGGCCGTTGTCTCTGGCAAGAGATACACGGTCCAAGTGCGGCTCCAGAAGTCCGGTGACAAGGCGGTCCAGCCTTGTGGTGGGCAGTCGCCGCCAATGAGATCCAGGGCCTTGGTTGTGTCAATCGGAGATCTTCTGCGGCGTCACAGCTGGCAGTGGCCTGGGGGCGCACGCCGTCCTGACCGCCTATCATCTGTCGCCGGGGCTACTGGATGTGTCCCTGGGCGCTGCGGACGGCTCCGCTCCGCGATTCGTCGTCATGAGTTTGCCAGCCATCGGCGCGAGTGCAGGGTTGGACGGGAGAGGCCAGATCAGGGACACACATGGGCCTGCTGAAGTGGGTCCAACTCCGGCAGGGGGCGTGAACAGCCGTGAACAGCCGTGAACAGCTTTGATCCCGGGTCGGACCTAGCGCAGCAGCCGGGGGCCGTGCGTGTGCGCAAGCGGGGTCTGCCGGTGGAGGCCACCTTCGCCAGGGCAGCAGGGACCGTGGCCACCCGGGAGGGGCTGGTTCCCTACGTCGCGGGGGACGCGATCCTGACCGGGGTGGAGGGGGAGCACTGGCCCGTCGAGCGGGCAGCCTTTGGGGCGCGATATCAGCCGGTTGTCGGCACGAACTGGGGAGATGACGGCCGGTACGTCGCGCGCGCTGAAACGATCTGGGCTGTGCGCATCTCGGCGGAGCAGGCGCCGATCAGCGTCGAATTGCCGTCCGGTGGGGTGCTAGTCGGACAGGCGGGGGACTGGCTGGTTCAGTACGCCCCCGGCGATGTCGGGGTCGTCGGAAGCGGCGTCTTCAGCAAGACCTATCGGGTGGTGGAGGAACCATGAGTACGGAGCGCGAGGTGCGGGTGTTTGTGTCGTCGACGTTTCGCGACATGGAGGACGAGCGCAGCTGGCTGTTGACCCATGTCTTCCCGGCGCTGAGGGCGCACTGTCGAGAGCGCGGCGTGGCCTTCGTGGAGATCGACCTGAGGTGGGGGATCGAGGAAGAGGACGCCAAGAACGGGCGGACCGTCGAGGTGTGCTTGGAGGAGATTGAGCGCTGCCGGGAGCATCCGCCCTTCTTTGTGGGCATCCTGGGGGAGCGGTATGGCTGGGTGCCGAGGCGAGAGGACGTCGCGGCCTACTGGGAGAGGCGGCACGACTCGGCCTACGGGGAGCGTATCGCTAGGGCGCTTGACCAGGGGGAGAGCGTCACCGAGCTGGAAATGCGCTTCGGGGTGCTGGAGGCGCCCCAAATGCGCGAGCACGCTTACTTCTTCCTGCGCGACCCGGCGCTGACCGAGGAGTTGCAGCAGGCCCGCGCCGCTGATGAGGGCGAGTTCCGCGATGGCCCCTCGGTCAAGCTCCAAGCCTTGAAGCAGGAGCTGCGCGATAGCGGCCGGGTGATCCTGGACGGGTACCGGTCGTTGCCGGAGCTTGGCGATCGGCTGGGGGTGGAGCTGGAGAAGGCGATCGATCTGCGGTTCCCTCAAAGTGAGGTGCCGGATCTCCGCCAGCGTCGGGACGCTGCTCACGACCACTTCGCGGCAGTGCGCCTCGAGGGCTACCTGCCGCTGGTGGACTTTGAGGACGGGCTGCTTGGCCGGCTGCGTGCTCACCTGGCGGGTGAGGCCCCGGGTCCGATCCTGGTCACGGGGGCCTCTGGGCTCGGCAAGAGCAGCCTCCTCGCCCACGTTGCGGGCCGCGCACGCGACGAGCTCGGGGCCACGGTCATCACCCACTTCGTGGGCGCCGATGGGGAGCGCGGTCTGGAGAGCTGGCGGGTGCGGGTGCTCGAGCACCTGGGGACGGAGACAGAACCCCCGGGCTCGACAGACCCGTGGGAGTGGTTCGCGTCCGAGCTCACCGCGGCCACGGCCAAGCTGAGCACGGGGATTGTGCTGATGCTCGACGGGGTGGATCAACTCATTGATCCCCCGGGTGCCCTCGATCGTCTGGGAGCGCTGGTCTGGCCCCCGGGGGTGCAACTGGTGGCGACTCTGGCCGACGAGCGAGGCAGCCGCTTGGTGCTGTTCGAGACGCTGGAGCTCCGCCAACCCACGGCGAAGGAAAGGGAGCGGATCATCGTGGAGGTGACCAAGAGCTACCGCCACGCCCTGCCGAAGGAGCTGGTCGGGGAGCTGACAGGCAATCCCGCATGCGCGAACCCGCTGTACCTGCGTCTGGTGCTGGAGGACCTGCGGGTGCACGCCACCCATCAAGACCTGCCGCTCAGGCTTCGCGAGCGGCTCCAGCGGCCGACTCCGGCGCGCCTGTTCGAAGCGCTGCTGCGAGAGTTGGACGAGGACTTTGCCGCTGACTTTCCCAACGCCGACCACAGCCATCCGGCCCAAGAGCTGGCTGGCCTTCTGGCGGCCAGCTACCGGGGGCTTGAGGATCGCGAGCTGGCCGAGTTGATGGCCCACGAGACGGACCCCATCGATCCCGCGAGTCACCGGCCCCGGGTGGCGGACCCCGTGCTCCGGCCTCTTCTCACATGGATGGCGCCGTACCTGTTGCGCAACGCAGGGATGCAGGCGCTGATGCACGCTGCCCTTGGCGCCGGCGCCCTCCCGGCAGGCCAGGAAGCACCCACGCGACGCCACCTCATCGACTACTTCGACGGGGAAGATGACCGTGGCCTGACTGAGCGCCTCTATCAGCGGGCCCGACTTGAGGACCACCAGGGGATTGTGGCTGATCTGGCCGCCCCAGCTCATGTCGCCGCGCTGGCCACGAGCGACCCCGGGGTCCTGACGCAGGCGCTGGGGGTGCTGGGCGCCGGCCGGGCAGAGGTGTCAGAGGACCTCCAGCAGCTTGCAAGCCACTGGGGCGAAGCCGATGTGGACTGGGGATCGCTCGGCGGCGTCAGCGCTGTCAGCAGCTTGTTGTATGGGATGAGCTTCCTTCCCCTCGCCGGTGCCTGGGCGGAGGCGAACCTGGCATGGGCCCGCTTCCACCTGCCCCCGGGACATCCGGACATCGCGAACTCGCTCAACAACCTGGCACAGGCGGTCTTTGCCCAGGGTCGCTACGAGGAAGCGGAGGGGCTGCAACGGGAGGCGCTGGCTGTACGCCGCCAGGCGCTGCCGGCGGGCCATCCGGACATCGCCACCTCGCTCAGCAACCTGGCCAATGTGGTCAGGGCCCAGGGTCGCTACGAGGAGGCGGAGAGGCTGTACAAGGAGGCGCTGGAGATGCTCCGCCAGGCGCTGCCGGCGGGCCATCCGGCCATCGCCGCCTCGGTCAGCAACCTGGCCGGTGTGGTCTCGGATCAGGGTCGCTACGGCGAAGCGGAGGGGCTGCGCCGGGAGGCGCTGGAGATATATCGCCAGGCTCTGCACCTGGGCCATCCGGACATTGCCGCCTCGGTCAGCAACCTGGCCACTGTGGTCTTCGCCCAGGGGCGCTACGGCGAAGCGGAGGGGCTGCTCATGGATGCGCTGGAGATGCGCCGTCAGGCGCTGCCCCCGGGACATCCGGACATCGCGAACTCGCTCAACAACCTGGCACAGGCGGTCTTTGCCCAGGGTCGCTACGAGGAAGCGGAGGGGCTGCAACGGGAGGCGCTGGAGATATTCCGCAAGGCGCTGCCCCCGGGCCATCCGGACATTGCGAAGTCGGTCAGCAACCTGGGCGGTGTGTTCTCGCATCAGGGGCGCTACGACGAAGCGGAGGGGCTGTACAAGGAGGCGCTGGAGATATATCGCCAGGCTCTGCCGGCGGGCCATCCGGACATTGCCGTCTCGCTCAGCAACCTGGGCGGTGTGTTCTCGGATCAGGGTCGCTACGAGGAAGCGGAGGGGCTGCAACGGGAGGCGCTGGCTGTACGCCGCCAGGCGCTGCCGGCGGGCCATCCGGACATTGCCGTCTCGCTCAACAACCTGGCACAGGCGGTCTTTGCCCAGGGTCGCTACGAGGAAGCGGAGGGGCTGCTCATGGATGCGCTGGAGATGCGCCGCCAGGCGCTGCCCCCGGGCCATCCGGACATCGCCACCTCGGTCAGCAACCTGGCCAATGTGGTCCAGGCCCAGGGGCGCTACGGCGAAGTGGAGGGGCTGTACCGGGAGGCGCTGGACATGCGCCGCCAGGCGCTGCCCCCGGGCCATCCGGACATCGCGAACTCGCTCAACAACCTGGCAGAGGCGGTCTTTGCCCAGGGGCGCAACGACGAGGCGGAGGGGCTACACCGGGAGGCGCTGGAGATGCGCCGCGAGGCGCTGCCCCCGGGCCATCGGGCCATCGCCGCCTCGCTCAACAACCTGGCAGATTCGGTGCTTGCCCAAGGGCGCTACGACGAAGCGGAGGGGCTGCTTCGGGAGGCGCTGGAGATAAGCCGCCAGGCGCTGCCCCCGGGCCATCCGGACATTGCCACGTCGGTCAGCAACCTGGCGATTGTGGTCTCGGCTCAGGGGCGATACGACGAAGCGGAGGGGCTATACCGGGAGGCGCTGGACATGCGCCGCCAGGCGCTGCCCCCGGGCCATCCTCTCATCGCGATGTCGGTCAGCAACCTGGCCAGTGTGGTCTCGGATCAGGGGCGCTACGACGAAGCGGAGGGGCTGTACCGGGAAGCGTTGGCGATATACCGTCAGGCGCTGCCCCCGGGCCATCCTCTCATCGCCAGCGCGCAGGACTACCTGGCTATGGTGGTGGCTAAGAGGAATGGCTAGCGAACTGGGACACACTGGTCGAGACACTGTGCTGGTGCCACCTGGCAGAGGGGGGCACAGGGATGACTAGGTCGGCGGGTGAACTGCTGTCCAAACTCCGCACGAGAGTTCTGCCCCACGTGAGGTACCTCAGACGCCGCGCGTCAACTGCCGCACAGCCGTGGTGGCCGTTCGCACTCCTTTTATCGGCCGGGTCTGCTTTCACCCTGGGTTCATTTGGGTACTGGGCACAAGGAGTGAGTGTCCCCTCGGCTGTGTATGACGCGGTATCCCTGTTTGTCTTCGACTACCAGAAGCCGCCTGGAGCATTGTCGTGGGAACTTCAGTTGGCCCGACTGGTGGCGGTGGTCGTCACGGGCACAACCGTAATTGGACTGCTCACTATTGCCTTCCGACGAACGTATGACCGCGCCCGCATCGCGACGTACCGGGGGCACATTGTGGTCTGTGGGCTGGGGAGTGTTGGTATCCGGCTTGTTCAGACCGCGCCGCCCCATACCGCTGTTGTGGCTGTCGAGATGAATCCTTTCGCAGCGGGAGTGACGGCAGCTCGCACACTTGGCATTCCGGTCATCTTGTCGGACGCCCGAGATCCATTGGTGCTGAAGCAGGCGGGGATCGGGCAGGCCGCGAAGCTGTTCTGCCTGACTGGCACTGCCGCGACCAACTTGGCTATCGTTTCGGCGCTTCATGCAGCCGTTCCCCAGACCGGGGGCGTACGTCGGACTCCGCGGGTCGTCATCGCGAGGATGCCCGACCCTGAGGCTTGCGACCGCCTGCGGGCCGTGTATGCACGGAGTCGACAGAAGGACTCGGCCGCCGTGCACGTGGACGCCTTTTCACCAGGTGAAGTTGCTGCACAACAGGTAGTGCAAACAGTCACGGAGGGGCTCGCAAAGATTACAAGATATAAAGTCGCTCTCATTGGAACCGGTCCGCTTGCGACTCAAGTCGTGCGCGATCTGGGACGATGGATGGCGACGACCACCTCAAGCGTTGGCGGACCATCCCACCTGGACCTGCGCGTAGGCGGCATGGGTGCCGCGGACTTCGCTGAGAAGGTGAAGCGCGACCTCGATCCGGAGCTGGTGACGGTCATGCCATGCGCGGCGGACGTCCCGGACACCGAAGTCGATGCGCGCGTCAAGTGGGCGGTTGGCTCGGATGCCGATGCGCCGGACGGCATTGTCGCGTGCGACATGACGGGAGACGCCGGTCTTTCGATGGCGCTGGCACTTGCGGAGCAACGCGAATTCAAGGGGCTCAAGGTGGTGTGCACATCCGGGAGCGCCGATCAGGGGCAGGCCCTCCAGACGTTCGGCGTAGTTCTTGTCGATGCTGAGGCACGAGCATGTGAGTATGCACATGTGATGGGCGGAACGTTGTTCGAGCGCCTTGCTATTCAGGTTCACGGGGACTTTCTGGATGATGAGGCACGGAGGTTGGGGAGGCTGGATCCCGAGAAGCCCAGTCACAAACCGTGGGAGGAGTTGGACCTAGGGCTGAAGGAGACGAACCGCGAGCAAGCCTACTCGATATTCAGCTCGCTTGCGGGCGCTGGTTATCGCGTGGCTCGGGTGCGACCAGGGGACAGTAGTATTGGCGCTGACATGTGGCCGGAGTTCGTTGAGCAACTGGCGCGGGTGGAACATGAGCGGTGGACTGTGCAGAAGAAGCGCCAAGGGTGGCGCTTTGGAGAGGTCCGCGATGAAGCCGCACGTCTTCATCCGGACTTGGTGGAATGGAGCGCTCTGAGTGAGCTTGGAAAGGAAAAGAATCGGGACATTGTGAGGGCGTGGCCGCACCAGTTGAGTAGGGCTGGGTACGTCTGTCATGTGCCCGATGCTCCCGGCCAGATCTTGAGGTGAGGGAACGAGCAAGGTACGGGTGGTGCCGAGGCCGGACCATTGGATAGCGAAGTGAGCCGATGGGCGGAGCTGGGACAGGCGCGCTTGGATGAGCGCCGGGACTCCTCCCACAGCGCTCGCGGCCTCAAGTCCGCCCACGGGAGTGGGGTGAAGAAGATCCGGGAACTGGAGACGGAGTTGGCCCGGCTACTTGAGCAGTGCCATCGCCTGCCCAGTCACGTTCCCCTCGAGACCGTGGGCCATCACGACGTGACGAAGCTGCAGCAGAAGGCGATCCTGGACCGGGTCAAGCTCACCGCCTACATCGCCGCGGAGTGGCTGCTGGAGCGGCTGGCGCCGCACTACCAGAGTGCTGACGACGTCCGCCAGATGCCGCGGTCCTTCGCCGAGCTGTCGGGCGAGATCCGCACCACTGCTGAGGGGATGACCCTAAGCCTCGATCCGCCCGACTCCCCCTGCACCGCGGAGCTCTACGCGGCCCCTGCGCTGACCTCATCCAGCTCCACCCCGCCTACCCGGGGACCGATCTCCCCGTCACCTATCAGGTGGCGGTGCACCATTCGGAACGCGCCGCTTGACCCCCTCATGTCCAGTTCTCTGGAGGCCACCTTCGCCAGGGCAGCAGGGACCGTGGCCACCCGGGAGGGGCTGGTTCCCCTACGTTGCGGGGGACGCGATCCTGACCGGGGTGGAAGGGGAGCACTGGCCGGTCGAGCGGGCAGTCTTCGCGGCGCGATATCGGCCGGTTGTCGGCACGAACTGGGGAGATGACGGGCGGTACGTCGCGCGCGCTGAAACGATCTGGGCTGTGTGCATCTCGGCGGAGCAGGCGCCGATCAGCGTCGAATTGCCGTCCGGTGGGGTGCTAGTCGGACAGGCGGGGGACTGGCTGGTTCAGTACGCCCCCGGCGATGTCGGGGTCGTCGGAAGCGGCGTCTTCAGCAAGACCTATCGGGTGGTGGAGGAACCATGAGTACGGAGCGCGAGGTGCGGGTGTTTGTGTCGTCGACGTTTCGCGACATGGAGGACGAGCGCAGCTGGCTGTTGACCCATGTCTTCCCGGCGCTGAGGGCGCACTGTCGAGAGCGCGGCGTGGCCTTCGTGGAGATCGACCTGAGGTGGGGGATCGAGGAAGAGGACGCCAAGAACGGGCGGACCGTCGAGGTGTGCTTGGAGGAGATTGAGCGCTGCCGGGAGCATCCGCCCTTCTTTGTGGGCATCCTGGGGGAGCGGTATGGCTGGGTGCCGAGGCGAGAGGACGTCGCGGCCTACTGGGAGAGGCGGCACGACTCGGCCTACGGGGAGCGTATCGCTAGGGCGCTTGACCAGGGGGAGAGCGTCACCGAGCTGGAAATGCGCTTCGGGGTGCTGGAGGCGCCCCAAATGCGCGAGCACGCTTACTTCTTCCTGCGCGACCCGGCGCTGACCGAGGAGTTGCAGCAGGCCCGCGCCGCTGATGAGGGCGAGTTCCGCGATGGCCCCTCGGTCAAGCTCCAAGCCTTGAAGCAGGAGCTGCGCGATAGCGGCCGGGTGATCCTGGACGGGTACCGGTCGTTGCCGGAGCTTGGCGATCGGCTGGGGGTGGAGCTGGAGAAGGCGATCGATCTGCGGTTCCCTCAAAGTGAGGTGCCGGATCTCCGCCAGCGTCGGGACGCTGCTCACGACCACTTCGCGGCAGTGCGCCTCGAGGGCTACCTGCCGCTGGTGGACTTTGAGGACGGGCTGCTTGGCCGGCTGCGTGCTCACCTGGCGGGTGAGGCCCCGGGTCCGATCCTGGTCACGGGGGCCTCTGGGCTCGGCAAGAGCAGCCTCCTCGCCCACGTTGCGGGCCGCGCACGCGACGAGCTCGGGGCCACGGTCATCACCCACTTCGTGGGCGCCGATGGGGAGCGCGGTCTGGAGAGCTGGCGGGTGCGGGTGCTCGAGCACCTGGGGACGGAGACAGAACCCCCGGGCTCGACAGACCCGTGGGAGTGGTTCGCGTCCGAGCTCACCGCGGCCACGGCCAAGCTGAGCACGGGGATTGTGCTGATGCTCGACGGGGTGGATCAACTCATTGATCCCCCGGGTGCCCTCGATCGTCTGGGAGCGCTGGTCTGGCCCCCGGGGGTGCAACTGGTGGCGACTCTGGCCGACGAGCGAGGCAGCCGCTTGGTGCTGTTCGAGACGCTGGAGCTCCGCCAACCCACGGCGAAGGAAAGGGAGCGGATCATCGTGGAGGTGACCAAGAGCTACCGCCACGCCCTGCCGAAGGAGCTGGTCGGGGAGCTGACAGGCAATCCCGCATGCGCGAACCCGCTGTACCTGCGTCTGGTGCTGGAGGACCTGCGGGTGCACGCCACCCATCAAGACCTGCCGCTCAGGCTTCGCGAGCGGCTCCAGCGGCCGACTCCGGCGCGCCTGTTCGAAGCGCTGCTGCGAGAGTTGGACGAGGACTTTGCCGCTGACTTTCCCAACGCCGACCACAGCCATCCGGCCCAAGAGCTGGCTGGCCTTCTGGCGGCCAGCTACCGGGGGCTTGAGGATCGCGAGCTGGCCGAGTTGATGGCCCACGAGACGGACCCCATCGATCCCGCGAGTCACCGGCCCCGGGTGGCGGACCCCGTGCTCCGGCCTCTTCTCACATGGATGGCGCCGTACCTGTTGCGCAACGCAGGGATGCAGGCGCTGATGCACGCTGCCCTTGGCGCCGGCGCCCTCCCGGCAGGCCAGGAAGCACGCACGCGACGCCGCCTCATCGACTACTTCGACGGGGAAGATGACCGCAGTCTGACTGAGCGCGTCTATCAGCGGGCCCGACTTGAGGACCATCAGGGGATTCTGGCTGATCTGGCCGCCCCAGCTCATGTCGCGGCGCTGGCCACGAGCGACCCCGGGGTCCTGACGCTGGCGCTGGGGGTGCTGGGCGCCGGCCGGGCAGAGGTGTCAGAGGACCTCCAGCGGCTAGCGAGCCAGTGGGGCGCAGCCGATGTGGACTGGGGATCGCTCGGAGGCGTCAGCGCTGTCAGCAGCTTGTTGCGTCAGATGAGCTTCCTTCCCCTCGCTGGCGCCTGGGCGGAGGCGAACCTGGTGTGGGCCCGCTTCCATCTGCCTGCGGGCCATCCGGCCATCGCCACCTCGCTCAACGACCTGGCCAATGTGGTCCAGGCCCAGGGGCGCTACGGCGAAGCGGAGGGGTTGCACCGGGAGGCGCTGGAGATAGGCCGCCAGGCTCTGCCACCGGGCCATCCGGCCATCGCCGTCTCGCTCAACAACCTGGCACAGGCGGTCTCTGCCCAGGGGCGCTACGACGAAGCGAAGGGGCTGCACCGGGAGGCGCTGGAGATACGCCGCGAGGCGCTGCCCCCGGGCCATCCGGTCAACGGCGCCTCGCTCGACAACCTGGCTGGTGTGGTCTTTGTCCAGGGGCGCTACGAGGAAGCGGAGGGGCTGCACCGGGAGGCGCTGGAGATATTCCGCAAGGCGCGGCCCCCGGGCCATCCAGACATCGCCACCTCGGTCAGCAACCTGGCCACTGTGGTCCGGGCCCAGGGGCGCTACCAGGAAGCGGAGGGGCTGAACCGGGAGGCGCTGGAGATTCGCCGCGAGGCCCTGCCGGCGGGCCATCCGGCCATCGCGAACTCACTCAACAACCTGGCAAAGGCGGTCTTTGCCCAGGGCCGCAACGAGGAAGCGGAGGGGCTGCACCGGGAGGCGCTGGAGATAAGCCGCCAGGCGCTGCCGGCGGCGCATCCGGCCATCGCCGTCTCGCTCAACAACTTGGCCGGCGTGGTCCAGGCCCAGGGGCGCCACGATGAAGCGGAGGGGCTGAACCGGGAGGCGCTGGAGATACTTCGCCAGGCGCTGCCCCCGGGCCATCCAGACATCGCCGCCTCGCTCAGCAACCTGGCACAGGCGGTCTTTGCCCAGGGGCGCTACGAGGAAGCGGAGGGGCTGCACCGGGAGTCGCTGGAGATAAGCCGCCTGGCGCTGCCTCAGGGCCATCCGGCCATCGCGAACTCGCTCAACAACTTGGCCGTTGTGGTCAGGGCCCAGGGGCGCTACGAGGAAGCGGAGGGGCTGCACCGGGAGGCGCTGGAGATACTCCGTCAGGCGCTGCCCCCGGGCCATCCGGACATCGCGAACTCGCTCAACAGCCTGGCGATTGTGGTCAGGGTCCAGGGTCGCTACGAGGAAGCGGAGGGACTGCTTCGTGAGGCGCTGGAGACATACCGTCAGGCGCTGCCTCCGAGCCATCCGGCCATCGCCGCCTCGCTCAACAACCTGGCACAGGCGGTCTTTGCCCAGGGGCGCTACGAGGAAGCGGAGGGGCTGTACCGGGAGGCGTTGGTGATGGTCCGCAATGCGCTGCCGGCGGCCCATCCGGACATCGCCGCCTCGCTCAGCAACCTGGCGATTGTGGTCAGGGCCCAGGGGCGCTACGAGGAAGCGGAGGGGCTGCTTCGTGAGGCGCTGGAGATACGCCGCCAGGCGCTGCCCCCGGGACATCCGGACATCGCGACCTCACTCAGCAGCCTGGCCGTTGTGGTCAGGGCCCACGGTCGCTACGAGGAAGCGGAGGGGCTGCAACGGGAGGCGCAGGCGATGCGCCGCCAGTCGCTGCCCCCTGGCCATCCGGACAATGCCGCCTCGCTCTGCAACCTGGCCATTTCGGCCGCGCGACAGGGGCGCCTCGACGAGGCGGAGGGGCTGTTCCGTGAGGCGCTGGAGATATACAGTCAGGCGCTGCCCCCGGGCCATCCTCTCATTGGCGGTGTGCAGGACGCCCTGGCTACGGTGGTGGCTAAGAGGAATGGCTAGCGAACTCAGCCGCACTGGTCGAGACACTGCGCTGGTGCCAACTGGCAGAAGGGGGCACAGGGATGACTGGGTCGGCAGGGGAACTGCTGTCCAAACTCCGCACGAGAGTTCTCCGGCGGTACTGCTGTTTGAGTGGGCCATGAGCGAACCCGGAGAGGGACAGAGACCCTGAGGTGGAGCTTGCCCATGACGATGATGGGCTCGGCGGAGTGAAAGTTGAATCTGGAGGCGTACGGTCTTTGTCGGGATTCCGCACTGATTTCTCCCCGTATCCGGACGGTAGCAATTCTGGTCCGCACCAGGTAGACTGTAGCAGTGGTGAGACCGACCCTTGACCGTGAGAGCCCGGTGCCGCTGTACCAGCAGCTGGCCGATGTCCTGCGCAAGGACATCGAGGATGGGAGGCTGCCCGCCGGGGTGGCGTTCCCGTCCGAACGCAAGCTCATGGCCCGCTACCAGGTGACCAGGACGACGGTCCGGAGCGCCATCGGGGTCCTGAAGCAGGAGGGGATGGTGGTCGCCGAGCACGGGGCGGGAAGCTTCGTGCGGGATCCCAAGGCGGACCGGCACCGGGTGGACGCGACCCGGGTGGGCATGGTGCGCCCCGCTCCGCGTAGGCAGGAGTCCAAGGACGGGGCCCCGACTCGGTCCTTCCGTCTCTCGGCGATCCTGGAGAGTCTGGAGCGGCGGATGACGACGACTCCCTGGATCTCGGAGCTGCTCCAGGTTGAGGGCGGGACCGAGGTCCTGGTGCAGGAGGCGACGGGCCTCGACTCCCAGGGAGCTCCGTCTCTCTGCCGGGTTTGGCTTCACCCAAGAGTGGAGAAGGAGATGGGGCTGTCCGAGGAGGACCTCGACGGCTACTGGCTCCCCGATGTGCTCGCCATCAAGGGGGTGCCGGCCGCGGAGGGGGAGGACGTGGTGGAGGCCGCCATGCCGACACCCAACATCAAGCAGGTCCTCTCCATCCCGGATGGGGTGCCGGTGCTCCAGCTCTACCGGGTGATGAAGCAGGACGATCTGGTGGTGGCGGTGATCGAGACCCACCTGCCGGCGGACCAGACCACGCTGGTGTTCCCCAGGATCCCGCTCCACATCTAGCCCGAACCCTCTGCTGAGGCCGGCGACAGAGCCCTCTGGCCGCCCGGCGCCGCTGCCGCGAGTGGCCGGTAGGACCGCCCCCGATCTCCTCGAGCCGAGATTTCGCGCACCCCCTTGACAAGGCCTGTGGTCGTGCTAGGATGGTCCGTACCACATGGCGCGTTGCAGTGCCAGAGTTCAGGAGGTGCGACATGGCTGACCACAGGCGACGACTACACCAGCAGAGAGACCGGAGGGACCGGGTCAGGCGACAGGGCCGGGTATGCCACTTCCCCATCTGGGCGGTGCTCCCCGAGCTGATGGAGGAGGAGGAGCGAGAGCGCCGGCTGGACCAGGAGCTCGAGCAGGTCGCGGAGCTGGAGGACCAGCCATGAACCATGTCGAGCTCATCGGGGTCGTGGCATCTCAGGTCAAGCTGGAGGAGTTCCCCTCCGCCGCGAACGGTCCTCAGACCAAGGCGAGCTTCCTCTGCGCGGTGAGGCGGCGGACCAAAGACCAGGCTCCCGACTGGATCAGGGTCGAGACCTGGGGAGTCCAGGCGAAGAACCTGGTCCGCTTCAACGGCAAGGGGTCCAGGGTGGCCGTCACCGGACGGCTGCGGGGTACCTTCTACAACCCCGACGGCAAGGAGAGGGGTGGGCAGCTGCGACTGACGGTGGTCGCGGAGTCCATCACCTACCTCTCGGCTCCCAAGGCCCAGGAGGCTGAGGAGCCGCGAGCCAAGAGCAAATGACCGGGCTGGTCGGAGCCGTCCTCACCCTTGTGGTGGGGGCGGCCCTGCTCCTCTTCACCGGCTTCGCCGTGCTCCTCATCGTGCGCAGCCTGCTCAACTGGAGGAGGGGAGGGGCCCGCCTGGGCTGCCTCCTCCTCATCGTTCTGTTCATTCTCTGGCTGGTCACGGGGCTTGCCTCCGGCACCAGTCAATCGTCTGGGACCATGGCTCCCGTCCCGGCGCCGGCTCAGGTGGCCGAGTGATGGGGGCCCGGTACACGACCGAGCGCAAGGAGTGGTGGGATCCGGTTCGGATCCTGCTCTCGGTTGTGCGCCAGCCCGCGGTCTGGGCTTTCCTGGTAACCCCATATGTGACCGGAGCCCTGGGCTGGCCGGAGGGGATCACGGGGGTCGCGACCGGGGTGGTCACGGTCTTCGTCCTCGCCCTGACCATGCACCGCCGGCACTGGTCGGTCGCGGCCAGGCTGCGGCGGGCCATGGCGGAGTCCGGGCTGGTGGGCCGCGATGCCCGGGGCAGGATCGTCCTGCCCCGGGCCAGTCTCGGCAGCCAGTGGGTCGGTCGCAACGTCACCCTGCGCTGGCGGATGCCTCCGGGGGTGACCCTGGCCGACGTCCTGGTCCGGCAAAGCTCGCTCGAGGCGAGGTGCGACTGTGCGCTGCGCTGCTGGGAGGAGCCGGGCTCGCTGGTGATGGAGGTGCTCCGGCACCAGATCCCGGACCAGGTCCCCTACCGCACCTTCTACTCCGGGCCCCGTCCCCATGGGCGCTGCCTGGTGGGCCTGGGGCGAGGACGGCGTGGCGCTCTCTGGGTCGACCTGGACTCATGCCCTCATCTGCTGGTGGGAGGCATGACCGGGCAGGGCAAGAGCGTCTTCCTGCGCCAGGCCCTGACCTTCCTCTGCTGCGACCACCCTCCGGAGCGGCTGCGGCTGGCGCTCATCGACCTCAAGGGAGGCGTTGAGCTCGCCTATTTCGGCCTGTTGCCGCATGCCCTCTACCCGGTCGCCGACACCGTGGCGGCAGCTGCGGAGACTCTGAGTCGCGTCCGGGATGAGCTGGACCGGCGGCTATCCGCGGTCAGGCGCTCGGTGGAGGCGGGGGACTCAGCTGCCCCAGCCACCTGGCCCCGGATCCTGGTCGTGGTGGACGAGGTGGCCGAACTGACGGTCCGCGACCTTGGCGACGACCGGGCCGCCCGTGCCGCCCAACAGGCGGCCACCGGGCGGCTCTGTGAGATCGCCAGGCTCGGGAGATCGGTGGACATCCACCTCGTCTGCTGCACTCAGAGACCGGATGCCGAGGCCGTGCCGGGGCAGCTGAAGGCCAACCTCGACGGCACCGTCGCCTTCCGGGTCAGAGCCGCCGTGAACAGCTTCATCCTGCTCGACAGCGACAAAGCCTCTCTGCTGCCGCCGCACCCGGGCCGGGCGGTCTTCGCCCATGAGACCACAGAGGAGTTCCAGGCGGTCGACTGCTCGGTCGAGGAGAGCCGGGAGCTGCTGCTGGCGAGGTGGGGTGCCGGGGGCGTCCCACCCACCACTGGCCCTGTCACACAGTGGTGGGAAAATACGTGCCCCCCTTCAGACGAACTCTTGGATCCATCGTAATGGAAGATCTCAAGATTCTGAGCGCTGGGGTCGACACCCTCCACTGCTCCGTCCGTGGCGAGCTTCAGGACGGGCTGCTGGTCTTCCTCGAGGCACTCAAGGAGGAGTCTCAGCGTACCAAGGAGCTCCAGGTGGTCACCTGGGGCGAGCAGTCACTCTCGGTTGCCCTGCGCCCCCACGGTTGGAGGAGCTATCCGTTCTGGGCCAGCTCTCCCAACATCGAGGTGGCGATTGGGGCGCCAGCCCCGTTCCCGCCGGTGTTCATCCAGGCTCACTCTGCCTATCTGCACTCCAGAGGAGCGGACCAGGCCGCGGCTGAGATCTCCGAGTGGCTGGCCGCCAACGTGATGCGTGATGAGCCGGTGCTTGGGGTATCCCGTCTCGACCTTTACTGCGACACCCAGGGCTGGTTGCCGGTAATGGAGGACTTCGAGAAGTTCCACTGCCGGGCCGTCCGGCGGCGAACGTACTCCGTGCCGATCTACGACCAGGCCCACCTGCGCGGACGCAGGGCCAGCGGCTTCGTCTTCGGCGGCGGCGACCTGATGGCCCGCTGCTACGACAAGACCATGGAGCTCAGCGTCCGCGGCTCCGAGTGGCCCAAGGCACTGTGGGTGGACTGGGACCAAGACCAGCCCGTGTGGCGGGTCGAATTTCAGTTCCGGCGCCGCTCGCTGGTATCTCTGGGGTGCTCAACTCCGGCCGAGGCGCTCGCCAGCCGCCAGGAGCTCTGGCACTACGGCACCCAGTGGCTCTCGCTGCGGATCCCGACCTCCGACTCGAACCGGGCCCGCTGGCCGGAGGCTCGGGAGTGGGCCGCGATCTGCCAGGCCGAGATAGGCTCGCCCACCACGCCACTGGTGCGGGACATGGTCCGGTCGGCCGACGAGCTGCGGATAATCCGGGGACTGGTGGGCTATGCCTCCAGCCTGGCTGCGCTGGGGGCGGCCCCTGGGGTCGGAGCGGCCCTGGCCAGGACGGTGCCCGGCGTTCCCAGCTATCTCGAGCGGAAGGGCGAGGACTTTGCTGCCATCGTGGCTCGCAAGCGCCGGCAGAGGGTCGAGGTCGCCGGTGCCGGCCGCTGCCGTGTCACCGAGCGAGAGCCGTCCATCTGAGTGTCGACAATGGAGGCGCCACCCAAGTTGCTTCGAACCGTGCCGGAAGCCGCGGCCATGCTGGGCCTCTCGAAGCGCACGATCTACCGGATGGTGGACGCTGGCGAACTGCCGGTGGTCTGGTGCGGATCGATCATGCGGCTCCCGGAAGACGGTCTCAGGAGGTGGGTGTCGACGAAGACGGTGTGGCGAAGATCTCCTGGATCTGGGTAGCCGCCTGAGCCTCCAGGCCGCGCGTCACGTGACCGTACACCCCGAGGGTGGTCGATACGCTTGCGTGCCCCAACAGCCCGGCCACGACGTGCGCGGACACTCCACGCGCCAGAAGCAGCGTCGCCGCCGTATGTCTCAGGTCGTGGAAGCGGACCCGAGGCAGGCCCGCCTCTTCCAGAAGCCGGCGGAAGGCGACGTAGACGGTGCTGCCCGACATGTAGCCGCCTCTCCCTGGGAAGAGGAGATCAGACGGTCCCGATCCGACTCGCTCTCGACGACTTGTGACCGCTTCCACCGCCATTGGGACGAGTGGGATGTCCCTGCGGCTGCGCTGGGTCTTCGGCGCCATCACTTGTAGCTTCCCCGTCCAGCCGACGGTGACCGCCCCGCGGACGTGGACCACACCACGGGCCAGGTCGATGTCGCTCCACTTCAGGGCGAGCAGTTCACCCAGCCTCATGCCGGTCGTCAGGGCGAGCACGTAGAGGGCCTCGAGCCCGTCGCCTTTCGCGGCCTCAAGGAGGGCCCGGGCCTCGTGCTCCGAGAGGATGTGCATCTCGGAATGGGCCATGCGCGGCTTCGGCACGTTCCGGACCGGATTCTCCTGGATCAGCTTCCTTCGCCGGGCCGCCTCCAGCATCGTCCCCAGGACGGTGGCCGCGTGAGCTTGGGTGGTCGAGTTCATCCCGCTCGCTCTGAACCCCGCGTACAGGGAGTCCAAGTCGCCTTCGGTAATCTTGGCAAGCTGCTTCCCACCCAGGGTCGGGATCACGTGGACCCTGATCAGCTGCTCGTACCGGAGCCAAGTCCGTGGCTTCAGAGACGCTCGCTTCTCCTCGAGCCACCGATCGGCGAACGCCTTGAGGGTGCCGGCTTGGGCCGGCTGCCACTCACCACGCTTGTGTTCGGCCTTCCTTCTCGCCTCAGCGGCCGAGTGGCCGGTGGCTGCGTGCCGGCGCCCGTCGGTGCCAGTCCAACGGACCACCCAGAGGCCGTCTGCCCGCTTGAAGCCGGCGCCCTTCTTCCGCCCGGGACGTGCCTTCTCGGCCACTGCAGCTACTGTACCACGAAAGGCGACCTAGGTCGCCTTTCGTGCGTCACATCAGGGGTACTGGAGGCACGCTGTGGCACTCGGCTGCCTCAGTTTTGATCTCAAAACTGGTGCCCCCGGCAGGACTTGAACCTGCGACACGCGGTTTAGGAAACCGCTGCTCTATCCCCTGAGCTACGAGGGCGCGATGCGGGGCGAACCTACAGCACCGGATGGACGGCCACTTCTCCGGGGAATCGTCTCGTCCGCGTGCAGCCCTCCCCGGTGCCTGCATCGGTCGCGGTTTGGTTCGTGGGCCCACCTTGAAAGCACAGATCCCGGGTGACTCCCATGGTGGCACTCCCAAACATAGCAGGGGCTTCGGTCCGTAGGGACCCTCCGGACCACGGCCGTGAAGGCGGTGGTGGCTGGATCACACGAGCTGGGAGCGGGCATGCCTAAGGGTCGCGGGGCGGGCCGCACACCACTTCCCTACTTGCCCCAGATCCGGTCGACGAGGTGGTAGGCGATCGCCTCCTCGGGGTCGAAGTACCGGCCCTGCCGCAGGTCGATCTCGATCTTCTCTGCCGGTTGGCCGGTGGCTCGGGCGACCCTGGCGGTGAATCTCTCGAGGTCCCTGGCGCCCATCTGAACCTGTTCCGCCAGGTCCTTCGCTGTGCCGCTGGCGGTCAGGGAGGGGGCGACGAGACGGAGTCGCGAGCTGGGTCCGGCTTGTCGCCGATGGCATATCGCCAGCACTCCCAGAGCAGGGCCCTCGACCTGGCCGAGGCCGATTCCCGTGACGGGGACGCCCATGGCATCGATGGGGTCCATCACGCCCAGGGCGGCCTGGATGGTTCCCCGCTCGCTGCGGATGACAAGGTCCACTCCGCCGTCGGAGGAGGCATCGTGCGCCATCAGCTGGACGCCTACCTGCCCGGCAAGGTCAGTGTCCAGATCGCCAGTCAATAGGATTCGGGACGAGGCCGCCGCATCACCGCTCCCCTCAGCCATCTGTCTCGGCGCGGACATCGAGCCGCATCTGCACCGCCATGGCGTAGCGCTCCAGGGTGGACAGGCGGGTGTCCGCAGAACCTGCCTCCAAGCGTGCGACGGCGGACTGTGAGGTCCCCATTCGCGCCGCCACCTCAGTCTGCGAGAGGCCAAGCTCCAACCGGCGCGAGACCAAGGCGCCAGCGAGGGACTGGCGGCGCTCCGCGACTTCGGCGAAGCCTGGGAACAGCGTCTTGTGGAATCTCTGGGGCATGGCTTCGACTCTGGCCAAGGATACCGGCCGGAGTGTGAGGTGCGGCCCGGGCATTCGGCATCTCTGATGTGAGATATCATATGCGCTATAGGCGTGGCCGGCCAGCGGCCCTGCTGGAGGAGTGGAGATGACCATGGTCCCGACAGTTCTCGACCAGTCGCTGCGCGGGGAGCGCGCGTTCGACATCTACTCGCTGCTGCTCAAGGAACGGATCGTCTTTCTGGGCCAGGAGGTCGACGACCAGATCGCCAATCTGTTGGTCGCCGAGATCCTCTACCTGGAGAGCCAGGACCCCGATCGCGACATCTTCCTCTACATCAACTCCCCAGGTGGGTTGGCCTACGCCGGGATGGCGATCTACGACGTCATGCAGCACGTCTCCTGCGAGGTGGCGACCCTCTGCATCGGCATGGGCATGTCGGCGGCTGCGATGGTGCTGTGCGGGGGCGCGGCCGGCAAGCGAATGGCGCTGCCGAGCGCCAAGATCATGATCCATCAGGGCTCCGCCGGAACCAAGGGCGCCCCGCGCGACATGGAGATCCAGCTCCGCGAGGTCATGGCCAACACCCACCGGATGGCCGAGATCATTGCGCACCACTCCGACCGCCGGATCGAGGAGGTGGTGCGCGACATCGACCGCGACTATTTCATGACCGCCGAGGAGGCGCGTCAGTACGGGCTGATCGACAAGGTTCTGGAGCCGCGTCGCGGGGTGGCATTCCACAAGCTGGCTCAGGAGTCGGCTCGCGCCCTGATCGGCGCCACCGGCTGAACGGTGGCTGGGGACCGCCGTGGACCGTCCCAGGCGATCGACTGATTGGTCGGCGCGGCTCCGAGGCTGGCCCACCCGCTCGCTTTGCCACCCGGTGATCGCGGCCGGATGGCGGACCGGCGAAGGGGCGGCGGTCCCAGCTGGCCGGACGGGCGTGACCGCGGCGCTCAAACGACGGTCGCACCCCGTGCGCGCATCTCCGCGATGGCCCTGTCTCCGTCGCCCGGCTTGAGGTTCACCGCGGCGGTAGCATCTGCGATCAAGCTGGTCGCCAGGCCCAGGTTGACCGAGTCCAGGACCGTGGCCCTTACGCAGACATCCAAGGCGAGTCCGGCCACGTACACGGAGGTGATTCGGCGGCGGAGGAGCAGCTCAGCGAGCGGAGTGGCTATGACTTTCCCGGTCTCCAAGCTCCGGGCCCCAAAGGCGGAGTAGCCGTCCGCTTGGCCCTGCCCCTTGGGAACGACGATGGCCGCCCGCGGAAGGTATGGGTGGAGCTCGGCCCCCCAGGTGTTCTCGACGCAGTGCGTGGGCCAGACCCCGCCTTGGTCCTGGAAGTGGGGGGTCTGGGGAGGATGCCAATCCTGGCTGCAGGCGACCAACGCCCCCTGCCCCGCCGCCTCCAGCATGAGGTCCCGGACCAGCTCCGCCACGCGCTCGCCGCCGGGCACGAAGAGATTGCCCCGAGGGTCGGCGAAGTCGTTCTGGACATCGACCACGACCAGCGCGGTCTGGCGGTTGAAGCTCGGGCCCATGGCTTGGGCAGCGTAGCCCCACCGGCCCCAGTCGGGCCACGGGGACCTCGTCCTCTGGTGGTTGGCCGGGACGCTTGCCGAATCTGCCCGGGCCCGCGGCTGCTACCGACGGCAATCACGGTCCGGTAGCCAACCTCGGTCGGTCGCAGTGCATAAGCTTGAGAGAGTGAGGAGAGCCAGCGGCCCCGACCCGGAGTCGTCGGCGCCAGAACATCCCGTCGCGACCCTGCGCGGGGTTCGTGGCCCCGCCCGGGTGGTGGAGGCTCTGGCCAGGGATTCGGCCAGACGATGGTCGGAGTCACCCCAGCTCCGGAGGTCACTGATTGGGTGGGCCTTGCTGGGTCTGGTGCTGTCGGCCGGCTCCGGGCTCTCGGCAGGGTGGCTGGGAGGCCAGGCCGCTCTGGGCCTGGGCCTGGGAGCCTGCTGGTGGGTGATAACCACCGGCTTCCTGCTGGTGGCACTCGATCTCAACTGCAGCTACCCGGATCGGTCCCCCCTCGATCACCTCGGCCTCCCCAACGGTCTGACCTCGATCAGAGCCTACATGGCGGTCCCGATCCTGCTCTACGCGACCATGCCCCCTCAGACCGAGGCCCGTCCGCTCTTCCTGTGCGTCGCTTCGCCGATTGCCCTGCTGGACGTGCTCGATGGGTGGGTGGCTCGGCGCGTGGGCTTGGTGACCGTCCTGGGTCGGGCCCTGGACCCGATCATGGACGCGGCCTTCTTCTCCCTGTCCGCAGTGGCGTGCCTGTTGCTGGGGTTCGTGCCTTTGTGGATGGGGTTGCTGGTGCTGGTGCGGTACGCGATACCGGCGATTGGGTTTCTGGCCCTGTACCCGTGGCTGCCCCGGCGGCCGGAGATGGTCGCCACCAGGTTCGGCAAGGTCAACACCTTCGCCAGCGGAGTGGCTCTGGCCGGATCGTCCTTGCTGGTGCTGGCTGGTGCCCCCACCTTGGCCTTCGACATTGTCCTGGGAGCGATCCTGGCGGCGACTGCTGCCGGGCAGATCCTGACCCTGGCTCAGCGGGGGATCGAGGAGCTCCGCTCTCGATCCTGAAGGACCACCTCTCGGGACCGCCTCGTCGATGGCGCCTCTTCTCGGAGGAGCCCGGGCCAGGCCGGCACGAGCCGACCGCTGCGATCAGCCCCGACTGATCTCCCAGAGCACCTCTGGCGCCACCAGCCAGTGCAGCACCGCGTGGGCCACCCGCAGGTGTCCCTCCAAAGTCCCGACCCGGAACATCCGCTGATAGGCATGCTTCACAGTGGTGTCCGCCAGGTGCACCACTCCGCCCACCGCGGCGAAGGGCAGCAGTTGAAAGTCCACGAAGAGCGCCATCGCCACCGCGATCGGGACCGGGACATGGAACTGGGCCAGGAGGAAGACCAGTACCCCCTCGCGAATGCCGATGCCGTTGGCCGAGATCGGGATGAAGGTGACCACGAGGGCCACCGGCAGGGAGACCGCGAACACGCCCCAGGAGATGTTGTAGCCCAGAGCGCGACTGAAGGCCTCCATCGACAGCAGGTTCAGGCCCCACCCGATGCCTCCGGCCAGGATGGAGACCGCCAGCGCCAGTGGCGCTCCCCGGTAACGGCCAAGCGACCGCAGGAAGGTGGCGAAATGCTCGGTGACGCGATGGGTCCTCCACGTGTGCCCCTTGGGATCCACGCCCCGCAGCCTGGCGAATAGGTGCTCGGCGACCAGGGCCAGGCCCCAGGCCAGCAGCATGGCGCCCGCGAAGATGGCGAAGCCGACCACGTCGGTGGTGTGGAACACGGTGCTGATCACCACCGCCCCGCTCAGGCCCCATACCGCCATCCCCAGAGTCCCTGCCATCCGGCTGCCGACCAGGGAGGCGATCACTGGGCCATGCCCGACCACCCGGCCCACCTGGACTGCGCGTACAGCATCGCTGCCGACCCCTGCGGGGAAGATCTGATTGATGAAGAGGCCCTTCATGTACCAGGATCCGACGTAGTGCCAGCCGACCCGGCGACCGGCGCCCCGCAGCAGCGCTCCCCACTCGACGACGCTGGCCAGCACCGAGAGCCCGGCCAGGGCCATGGCCAGGAGGGCCCATCCGCCTCCGAGGTGACCGAACTCCGCCATGGCGGTGCCAAGGTTCACGGAGTGGAGGAAGATGGCGAAGGCGGCCACCGTGATCCCGATCCGGGTCGCAGGATGGCCGACCGCACGTCGCAGCGTTCTCAGCAAGTGCGGCAGGACCCGGTTATCCACAGGGCTGCAAGATACACCTCGAACCTGGGAATCGTCCCCGCCGTGAGGGAATCGTCTCGAAGCGGTGACCCAGCCACTACGATCCGATGCAGTGACATCGTCATCCTTGGTTGACTCGCCGCTCACGGCGCCCCCGCCCAGAGTCGGCGTGCTGCCGACATACGTCCCTCCGGAGCGACTCTCACGGGTCGCTCGGCCCCAGTCCCGGCGGCAGCGGATTCTGGAGCGGGCCCTGGAGATGGCGCCCGGCGCCACGGTCTGGCTGTGTCTGCTGGTGCCCCTGGCGGTCGGCTTCGTGATCACCTTCACCAACTTCCAGTACCTCTGGATCCTGGGGGTGTTCGCGGTCATTATCGATCTCTACTGGCTGGTGAAGCTCGTCTACACCTTCCGCTTCGTGCTCGGCGGGATCCGCAAGCTGGAGGAGTCGCAGGCGACCGACTGGGGGGCGATCCTGGCCTCGGCCCAGTTGCCCGCTGATGCTCCCCGCCCGGGGGAGCTCGTGCACGCGGTCCTGATCCCCACCTACACGGAGCGGTACGAGACCCTGCGGTCCACGGTGTCGGCGCTGGCCCAGGCCGACTACCCAGAGCGGCTCAAGGTGGTGGCCGTCATCACCCGTGAGACCGACCTCGACGGCTGCCGGAACGTTGCTCGCCTTCAGGAGGAGTTCGGTGAACGCTTCCTCGCCTTCTGGCACATCAAGGATCCCCTGCTGCCGGGGATAGTGGTGGGCAAGTCGGCGGCCATGGCCTACGCCGGCCCGGTCCTGGAGCGCGGCCTGCACGCTCTGGGCTTGGACCCGACCAAGGTGATCGTGACCGATCTCGACTCCGACTATCGGGTCCATCCCCAGTACTTCTCGTACATCAGCTACCACTACTGTCTGGCCGAGGATCGGCTCACCTCGATCTGGCAGCCGGTCCCGATCTTCCTCAACAACCTCTTCAAGGTCCCGGCCGCGGTCCGCTCGATGGCCACGCTGGCGACCCAGTGGCAGCTCTACCTGCACCAGCATCCCAAGCGGCTGGTGATGTTCTCGGCCTACTCGATGTCGCTGCAGCTGGTCTCCGAGGTGGGGTTCTGGGACGACGACGTGATCCCGGAGGATTCCCGCTTCTTCTGGAAGGCCTTCTTCACCTACGGGGAGCGCCTGAACGTGCGAGGCGCCTTCATGCCGATGTACGGAGATGCACCTCGGGCGGCCGACTACGGCACCACCCTAGTCAGCCAGTACAACCAGATCAAGCGCTGGGCCTGGGGGGTGACCGACATCCCCTACGTGGCCGCCAGGATGCCCAACCACTCCGAGATTCCCGTTGGGGTCCGTCTGCAGCGCTTCAAGATGCTGATCTTCAACCACCTCAGCTGGGCCACAGTCCCCCTCCTGATCCTGGTCGCCGGGTCGCTGCCATCCATCTTCAACTACGACTACGGCCTCTCCGACGCCGGGGCGATCCTGGAGACGGCGGCCAGCCTCATCCTGCAGGTCACCCTGCTCAACATCCTGGCGGTCGCCATCCTGGACAACCGGATGCAGCCCCGTCCCAAGGAGTGGGGCTGGTGGCGGCGGCGTCTGATCGACCTCCAGACCATCACCTACCCGGTGGTCTTTCTCCTCCTCAGCGTGATCCCGGCCCTGGAGGCCCAGACCCGCCTGCTCTTCGGCTCCCACCTCGAGTATCGGGTGACCGAGAAGCACTGAGGCGGCTACGACGACCGATACAATCCCGGGAATGGTGGAGCGCCCGGTCGTGTTCAGCGGCATGCAGCCCAGCGGCGACCTCCATCTCGGCAATCTCCTGGGAGCGCTGAGACCGTGGGTGCTGGAGCAGCACCTGTTCCACAACTACTTCTGCGTCGTCGACCTCCACGCCCTCACCATGCCCTGGGACCCGGCGGCCCTGACCGCCAAGACCAGGGAGCTGGCCGCGCTCTACATCGCCTCGGGGATAGACCCGCAGAGGTCCACCCTCCTGGTTCAGTCGCACGTCCCCGAGCACGCCGAGCTCGCCTGGGTGCTGGGCTGCCTCACCCCGATGGGCTGGTTGGAGCGGATGACCCAGTACAAGGACAAGTCCAGGCGCTCGGAGGCGGAGCGGATCGGGAGCGGGCTGTTCACCTATCCCGTGCTGATGGCCGCTGACATCCTCCTGTACCAGACCGACTTCGTCCCGGTCGGGGAGGACCAGCGCCAGCATCTCGAACTCACCCGCAACCTGGCGGTCCGCTTCAACCACTTGCTGGGGGAGACCTTCAAGGTGCCGGAGGTCAGGATTGGGAGCATGGGGTCGGGCTCGAAGATCATGTCCCTGGACGACCCCGACCGCAAGATGAGCAAGAGCGAGGAGTCAGACCAGGGGGTGATCGCGCTTCTGGACCCCCCGGACCGGATACGGGCCAAGTTCCGGCGGGCCAAGACCGACTCCGGCACGGTGGTGGAACTGGCCTCGCCCTCGCCCGGGGTGGCCAACCTTCTGGAGATCTACCGAGCTCTCTCCGGTTGTGGCGAAGAGGAGTTGAGGGCCACGTTCGAAGGGGCGGGGTACGGGCGGTTGAAGGATCTGGTGGCGGACCGGGCGATCGCTGCCATCGAGCCCATCCAGGCGCGTTTCCAAGAGCTGACCTCAGATCCCGCCACTCTGGACCTCATCCTCGCTCAAGGGGCGGCGCAGGCGCGAGAAGTGGCTGCCCGGACCATGGTGGAGGTACGCCGCCGGGTCGGTCTCCTGCCCTCCCCAGGTGCCTGAGCAGGGAGGCTGAAAGCCGGCTCGGAGGGGCGGTCAACATATAATCCCGCCGATGCGGTGGAGTCGTATAGGCGTCTTTGTAACCGCCGCGGCACTTCCCGCCTACGTCCTGCGGGGCACCTTGCTCGGCAAGCTGCCCTTCACAGGGCTGGAGGTGGTGCTCGGCCTGACCGTGCTTGCCTTCATCCTCGAGAGCTGGCAACAGCGGAGGATGCCCCATCTGGACACCCCCTTCACGGTGCTGATCGGAGTGCTGCTGGTGGCGATGGTGATCGGGGTGGCGGTCAGCCCCGACAAACGGGATGCCCTGGGCATTGCCAAGGCCTACATCGTGGAGCCGGTGCTCTACTTCTTCGTCGTGATCAACGTGCTGCGCTCCAACTGGGACTGGGAGCGGCTCACCTACGGCCTCTACGTCAGCGGCACGGTGGTGACCGTGTCCCAGTTCGTGGCCCTGGCGGGATCGCTGCGAGCCCACACCTTCAACATCAACACCAGCCCCCCGGTGCCCACCTGGCTCTGGACCAACAACAACTTCGGGGGGATCTTCCTGGACCCGCTGGTGGCCCTGGCGCTGGGCCTGGCGCTCTTCGGCGGGGTGAGACATCGCCGGGTCCATTGGGCGATGCTCATCCTGCTCGGGCTGGGCGACGTCCTGACCTTGAGCCGCGGGTCCTGGTTCGCACTGGTTCTGATAGCTCTGGTCGCGGCCGTGATCCACCCCCGTCGCCGGATCCTGCTGGTGGGGCTGGCGGTCGCGGCCGTCGCCGCCTTGGCGCTGCCCCCGATCCGCCACCGGGTGGCGAACGAGCTCAACCCGAACAATCCGGCCAACTCGGTGGTCACCCGCGTCCATCTCTGGCACGCCACGGTCGACCTGCTGGTGGCCCATCCGTTCACCGGCAGTGGGCTCGCCAACTACCAACAGGAGGTGGGGCCATACCGGGTGGCGCTCCACCAGGTCATCCACCAGACCCACGTGTACCCGGACCAGTTGGAGCTGGATTTCTGGGTGGAGCTGGGGGTGATGGGGCTGGTCTTCCTCATCGGATTCCTCTTTGAGCTGGCCCGCTATCTCATCCCGGTGGTCAGGGCCGGCCCGCTGTCGCATCCCTGGGCGGCCGCTCTGCTGCTGGCCTGGGTCGGCATTCTGGCCCACGGTCTGGTGGACAGCCCGTACTGGAAGAACGACCTCTCGGTGGAGTGGTGGGGGCTGGCGGCGCTGGTGGTGGTCGCGGTGGTTCCAGCCACCCGCCAACTGCAGTTGCGCCGCCCCCCTCGCAAAACCTGAGCCAGTGGCGTGAGCTTAGCCCACCGCACGGTTCGCAACACGACCATGCTGTTCGTGGCGCGGACCGGGGCCCGGCTGTTGGTGTTCGTCGCCTTCCTGATCCAGCAGCACGCGCTGGGCCCGTTCCGCTATGGGGAGTTCGGGGTGGTGGTGGTCCTCAGCAACCTCTCCAGCATCGTGGGCGACGGTGGCTTGCAGATTGTCTACCTGCGCGAGGGCAGTCGGGATCGCCACCGGCTGGAGCCTTACCTGGCGGCTGTCCTGGGCGCCAAGGTGCCGCTGCTCCTGGGCAGCCTGCTGTGCCTGTTTCTGATGTCCTCTGTGACCAGCCATCCCTCGGTCTTGCCGCTCCTGTGGCCGGCCTTCGCGCTGCTGGTGGCGACCTCCCTGGCCAACGTCCTGCGCAGCACCTTCTACGCCACCGGCGAGATGCGCTACGAGGCATTCGAGACCATCGCCGAGGGGGCGATCCTGCTGGTGGGGACGGCCCTGGCCTGGGTCGCTCACCTGGGGCTGCCGGCCTACCTCTGGGCTTACGCCGCCTCCTACCTGTTCACCTGCCTGTTCGCGGTGGTCATCATCTCGCGTCGCTACTTCCGCCCCCGGATCGCGATCGACTACCCGCTGGTCCGCCGGCTGATCGGGATGGGCCTGCCGTTCGCCCTGGTCTTCTTCCTCAACACCATCTACTTCAAGATCGACGTCCTGATCCTGGAGGCGCTGCGGGGCGCGACCGAGGTGGGCTACTACCAGGCTGGTTACAAGTTCTTGGAAGGGCTCTCGTTCTTGCCCCAGACGGTCATGAACGCGGTTTTCCCAACGCTATCGGTGCTGCACCTGGGGGAGCTGGGGTCGATGCGTGGCGCCTACACCGTCACCCTGCGCCTGCTGAGCGCGATAGCGATGCCGCTGGCGGTGGCGCTGGCTTTCGGCGGCACCGCCCTGGTGGGGTTCTTGCACATATATTCGCAGTCCGGGTCGGCGGTCAGCATCCTCGCCCTGGCTTTGGTGTTCCTGTTCGTGAACAACACCTTCGTCTTCGGCCTGGGGGCGATGGACCGCCAGAAGGACAGCATCATCCTCTCCGGGCTCAGCATCGCCGTCAACGTGACCCTCAACCTGGTCATGATTCCGCTCTTCCCTCGCCAGACCGGCTATCTTGCCTGTAGTTGGGCTACCGTGATCACGGAGGTGTTCCTGCTGGTGGCGGGTTACATGCTGGTGCGTCGCCAGCTCGGCTCGCTGCCTTGGCTAAGATCGCTCACCCCCATCCTGGTCTCCGGCGGGCTTATGGTTGGGGTCATGGGGGTGCTCTCGTCCGAGAACGTCTTCTGGGTGGCTCCCGCGGCCGGCATCTGCTACCTGGCCGCGCTGTGGCTCACCGGTGGGGTGACCCACCAGGAGCTGGCGATGGCGCGTGAGAGCTTGCGCCGCCGGCTGGCGCCGGAGAGTGGGGGGGGCGGCCTTGGCTGATTCCGGCCCCTTGATCCGGCCCCTCGAGGTCTCGCATGCGGCGACCCACAACCGGCGCCTGGGCCCGCTGATCGCGATCCGGGTGGTGGGCGATGCCCTGGCGGTCGCGCTCGGTGCCCTGATCGGCTACGGCTACCGCTTCCACCTCTCCGGGGTCCCGATTCCCGGTGGCGCGATACCCAGCTTCCAGAACTATGCCCTGGCGATCCCGTTCGTGGTCGCTCTGTGGCTGCTGGTCTTCCTATTCACCGGCCGCTACCGGGTCCAGCGCGGGCAGTCCTTCGTGGATGAGATCCTGGGCTCCGCCGGGTCGGTCGCCCTCTTCGTGGCCCTGGCGGTCGCCCTTGAGGGTCTCTACCGGGGCTTTCCCTACTCCCGCCTGGTCCTGGCCGACGCCTCCATCGCCGCCCTCATGCTCTACATCGTGGAGCGGGGCGCCATCCGCGGCCTCCAGGGAGCGCTCTTTCGGTCTGGTTTCGGTGCGGTCCGGGTCTTGGTGGTGGGCAGCGGGGAGGTCGCCGACCTGCTGATCCGCCGGCTCAGGATGTTCCCGGAGTACGGCTACCACCTGGTGGGGCAGGTCGCCACCGCCAGCCCCCAAGCGGAGGGCCCGTCCTCGGACCTGGCCGTCTTCGCCATCGAGCAGGGCCTGGGACGGATCGTTGCCCGCGAGCACGCTGACATGGTGGTGCTGGCGCTCGGGGAGAGCGGTCACAGCCAGGTGGTGGAATTCGCCAACGCCTGCCTGGACCAGGGTGCGGAGGTGAAGGTTCTGCCCGACATCCTGGAGATCATGACCTCTGCCGCCCGCACCGAACAGGTGGCGGGGATGCCCCTCATCGGGATCCGCCCCAATCGACTGGTGGGGCGCAACCTGATGTTGAAGCGGGGCTTCGACATCTGCTTCACCATCATCCTGGCCATCCCGGTGGTCCCGGTGGTCGCCGTCTGCGCCCTGGCCATCGCACTCACCTCCAAGGGCTCTCCCTTCTACGCCCAGGAACGGCTGGGGCTGAGGGGCCGGCGGTTTCAGGTGTGGAAGCTGCGCTCCATGGTGCTGGACGCGGAGCGCCACACCGGCCCCGTCATGGCCAGGGAGGGCGACGACCGCACCACCCCGGTGGGGCGCCTGGTTCGGCGCTTCAGCCTGGACGAGCTGCCGCAGCTCTGGAACGTGGTCCGGGGGGAGATGAGCCTGGTGGGACCCCGGCCGGAGCGTCCATTCTTTGCCGCCAGGTTCGAGCTCGACTATCCCCGCTACCGGGAGCGGCTGCAGGCGCCGCCCGGGTGCACCGGTTGGGCTCAGGTCAACGACCTGCGCCAGGGGAACTCGATGGAGGAGCGCATCTTCTACGACCTCTACTACATCGAGAACTGGTCTTTGGGCTTTGATTTCAAGATCCTCCTGCTCACCCCCTGGCGGATCCTCTTTCACCAGCATGCCTACTGAGCCGGCCCGGGAAGCCCCCGGTCTGAGCCGACCGAGCTGGTAGGCTTGCCCCCTGTGAAGGGTCTGGTTCTCAGCGGAGGGAAGGGGACCAGGCTCCGGCCCATCACTCACACCGGCGCCAAGCAGCTGGTGCCGATCGCCAACAAGCCCGTCCTCTTCTATGGCCTGGAGGCCCTGGTCGAGGCCGGGATCGAGGAGATCGGGATCGTGGTCGGCGACACCGAAGACGAGATCCGCCGCGCCGTCGGGGACGGGTCCCAGTTCGGGGCCCGGGTCCAGTACATCAGCCAGCTGGCGCCGCTGGGACTGGCCCATGCGGTGCAGACGGCTCGCCAGTTCCTGGAGGGGTCGGCCTTCGTGATGTACCTCGGGGACAACTTCATCACCGGTGGTATCCGGGCAGTGGTCAAGGAGTTCGAGGAGGACAGTCCCGACGTCCTCATCCTCTTGAAGCAGATGCCGAACCCGGAGCGGTTCGGGGTCGCGGAGCTCGATCAGGGCCGGGTGGTGCGGCTGGAGGAGAAGCCGGAGCGCCCCCGGTCCGACCTGGTGCTGGTGGGGGTCTACTGTTTCCAGCCCAGCATCTTCGAGGCGGTGGACGCCATCTCTCCATCGGCTCGGGGAGAGCTGGAGATAACCGACGCCATCCAGTGGCAGATCGACCGCGGCCGCCGGGTGACCTCCCACCTGGTCGAGGGCCGCTGGATCGACACCGGCAAGATGGACGATCTGCTGGAGTGCAACCGGGTGGTCCTGGACATGCTGCCGGAGCGCCGCGAAGGAACCGTCTCTGGGGACTCCCGCCTGCTCGGCAAGGTGATCCTGGAGGAGGGGTCCGAGGTGGTCCACAGCACGATCCGGGGCCCGGTCATCGTGGGCGCCAGCACCAGGGTGGTCGACTCCTTCGTGGGTCCCTTCACCGCGCTCTACCATCACGTCCTGATCGAGGGCAGCGAGATCGAACACTCGATAGTGCTGGAGCACACCGTGATCCGGGGGGCGAGCAAGATCGAGGACTCCCTGATCGGCCGGGATGTGGTGATCGAGAAGAGCGACACCCGACCGCGGGCGCACAAGCTGATGCTGGGCGATCACTCGCGGGTGAGCCTGGCGTGAGGAGGGGCTGATGGGCTGGCAGGCGGTGACCCCCGGCATGGAAGGCGTGCTCGAGGAGATGGCGAAGCTGCAGCTGGGGCAGAAGCTGGGCCAGATCGAGGGGGTCATGGTGAAGACCCTGGTGTTGCACGCCGACCAGCGCGGCCACTTCACCGAGCAGTTGAAGCGGGGCGATCGCGACGACCAGGGCCGGCCCTTCCTGCCCGAGCACGGCTTTGCCCAGATGTCCCGCTCCCTGGCGTTCGCCCGAGGGGGCAACCCACCCGAGCTCATCAAGGCCTTCCACTGGCACAGCCGACAGTGGGATTACTGGGACATGGTGGCGGGCGACGCCCGCATCGTGCTGGCCGACCTCAGGCCGGACTCGCCGACTCGAGGCCGGATCCAGGTGGTCTTCAGCGGCGAGCGGAGCCCCAAGGTGGTGGCCATCCCGCCGCTGGTGGCGCACGGCTACCAGGTGGTGTCGCAGCGGGACGTCCTGCTGTGCTACTACGTGACCGAGCCGTACCGGGTGGAGGACCCCGACGAGGGTCGGATACCCTGGGATGACCCTCGCATTGGATTCGACTGGAAGATCGAGAACATCTGAGATGAGCCAATCCCCACATCCTGGTCCCGACGCCATGGCCGAGCTGCCTCGCCGGCTGCTGGTTGCGGGCGGCGCCGGCTTCATCGGCTCCGCCTTCGTGAGGCTGATGCTGGGGCTGCAACAGGCCCCCCAGGTCACGGTCCTGGACAAGCTCACCTACGCCGGCAACCTCGCCAACCTGGCGGAGGTGGCCGAGCACCCCGGCTACCGCTTCGTGGAGGGCGACATCTGCGATCGGGAGCTGGTGGAGACCCTGGCCGGGGAGGTCGACTGCATCGTCAACTTCGCCGCCGAGACCCACGTGGACCGTTCCATCCTCGACCCCGACGCCTTCATCAAGACCGACGTGTATGGCACCTTCTCGCTGCTGGAGGCGGCCCGGGTCCACCAGCACCGGCGATTTCTTCAGGTCTCTACCGACGAGGTCTACGGTGATGTCGAGGCTCCGGCGCTCTCGGTCGAGGACGACCCTCCCCGGCCGCGGTCGCCCTACTCGGCCAGCAAGGTGGGCGCGGAGATGCAGTGCTTCGCCTACCACGCCACCTACGCGGTCCCGGTCGTGATCACCCGGGGATCCAACACCTACGGACCCCATCAGTACCCGGAGAAGATCGTGCCGCTGTTCGTGACCCAGGCGCTGGACTCCCTGCCGATGCCGGTCTACGGTGACGGAGGCGCGGTCCGGGACTATCTCTACGTGGACGACCACGCCCGCGGTATCGCCACCGTCCTGGCGCGCGGGACGGCCGGCCGAGCCTACAACCTGGGCCAGGGCGGTGACCCGCTCAATGGTCTCCAGGTGGCCCGGTCCGTGCTGCGGCTGACGGGCCGTCCGGCCAGCCTGATCCAGCATGTCGCGGACCGGCCCGGGCATGACCGCCGCTACGCGCTGGACAGCAGCCGGGCCAGGGATTTGGGTTGGACCCCGGAGCTGGACTTTGAGTCCGGTATGGAGCGGACCGTGGCCTGGTACGAGTCCCACCGGGAGTTCTGGGAGCCCATCAAGTCGGGGGAGTTTCTGGACTTCTATCGGCGCAACTACCGGCCTCTGGCCGGGACGGCCACGGCCCCCAGCTGACCTCGACATGAGAGTCCTGGTCCTGGGGGCAGGGGGCCAGCTGGGGAGGGACCTGCTGCCAGTCCTGGTGGCTGGCGGCCACGAGGTCAGGGGGACCACCAGGTCGGAGGTGGAAGTGACCGACCCCAGCCAGGTCCAGGCGGCGCTGGCCAAGGGCAACTTCGATCGGGTGGTCAATTGCGCCGCCTACACCAAGGTCGACCAGGCGGAGTCGGAGGCGGCGCTGGCCTTCGCGATCAACCGGGACGGCGCGGGCCTGGTGGCCAGGCTGTGCGCCGAAGCAGGGGTGCCCCTGTGTCACATCTCCACCGATTTCGTCTTCAGCCAGGCCGTGGCCGGTGAGCCCCGGCCCTGGCGCACCACGGATGTGCCCCAGCCCAAAGGGGTGTACGCAGAGAGCAAGTGGGCGGGAGATCGCGCCTGCCAAGAGGCGGGCGGGGAGCTCTTCCTGGTGCGCACGTCCTGGCTCTATGGCAACTCTGGGCCGAACTTTCCGCTCGCCATCGTGGGGGCTGCCGCCCGGGGCCGGGAGCTCAAGGTGGTCTCCGATCAGGTGGGCTGCCCCACCTGGACCAGGGACCTCTCGCTGGGGGTGGCCTGGCTCCTGACCACCACCCACTTCGGCACCCACCACCTGTGCGGCCAGGGCTCCACCACCTGGTGCGAATTCGCCATGGCGGTCCTGGAGGGGGTTGGACTGTCGGCTAAAGTCTCGCCGGTGTCGACCGCCGAATGGGGGGCCCCGGCTCCACGGCCCCGATACTCGGTCCTCGACAGTTCGGAATTCCTGAGCCTCGGCGGCCCCGGCCTGAGCGATTGGCGAACCGCCCTTCACGCCTACCTCGACTCGGAGCGGGATGGGGCAGTCGGAGCGGCCTTGAGCGGTGCCTGAGAGCGCCGCTCCCGATGACGTTCGGGTCGTCATCTGCACCTACGACTCCGCCGCAGAGGTCGCGGACGCGATCCGGTCGTGCCTTGCCCAGGGGCTCGCCCCAGAACAGCTGACGGTGGTGGACAACCACTCCAGGGATGGGACCGGGGCAGAGATCAGCGGTCAGTTCCCGGGAGTGACCCTCAAGGTCATGAGCCGCAACCTGGGATTCGCGGCGGCCGTCAACCGAGGTGCGGCGGGAGCTGGGGGCGAGTTGCTGCTACTCCTCAATCCCGATGCCAGACTCGCTCCCGGAGCGCTCGCACGGATGAGCCGGGCGATCCGCGAGGACCCCACCCGAGCCGTCGTCTCCCCCCGGGTTCAGCGTCCGGACGGTCGCCTCGACGCCGCCTGCCGCCGCACCTTTCCCAACCCGGAGATAGCTCTCTACCGGCTGCTGGGGCTGAGCCGGTTGCTGCCCCGGAGCGCCCGCATCGGCGCCTACAATCTCACCCATCTGCCTGCGGACCAGCCCATGGTGGTGGACAGCGGCACCGGCGCCTGCCTGTTGGTGCGCCGGGAGGTTTGGGAGAAGGTCGGGGGGCTGGACGAGGGCTACTTCATGTACGGCGAGGACCTGGAGCTGTGCTGGCGGGTCAAGCAGCTCGGCCTCAAGGTTTGGTACGAGCCGTCCGCGGTGGTGGTCCACCTCAAAGGTCAGAGCTCGGAGAAGGCGGCGCTGAGGATGCTGGTGCACTTTCATCGCTCCATGTGGCGCTTCTACTCGCTCCACTACCGCCAGGGGCCCGACGCCTGGCTGGCTCCCCTGGTAGCGGCCGGGATCGCCGGCAGGCTGGTGGTCCTGCTGTTACTGAATGCGCTGCGTCGGCGGCCCCGGGTGAGTCCGTGAGGGCCGAGCTGTGAACCAGACGCTCGACCTGGCCTTGGTCTTCATCAATTGGAACGGCCGGCGCGACTGCGAGGGAGCGCTGGCGGCGGTGAGGGCGCAGCGACCAGCTCCCCGAGAGGTGGTGGTGGTGGACAACGGCTCCTCCGACGGTTCCCTGGAGTGGTTCCTCTCGCAGGGGGATGTCTTCGTGGTGGCCAACGGGGCCAACCTCGGCTTCGCCAAGGCGGCCAACCAGGGGATCCGCGTCACCTCGTCGGCCCTGGTCATGCTCTGCAACCTCGATGTCCGTTTGGCCGATGGCTTTCTGGAGACAGCCGTGGCCAGGGTGCTCTCGGCACCCGATGTGGGCAGCGTGGGCGGGCTGCTGCTCCGAGAGGGCGGAGGGGGGATAGTCGACTCAGCCGGTCACGTCCTGCACCGCAGCGGCTGGGTGTCGAACCGCGGCCAGGGTGGACCTGACCACTTCAAGCAGCCGGAGGAGGTTTTCGGGGTGACCGCGGCGGCCGCGGTGTACCGCCGAGAGATGCTGACCGACGTCGCCCTGGACGGGGAGGTGTTCTGCGAGAGATTCTTCGCCTACCTGGAGGACGTGGACCTCGACTGGAGGGCTCGCTGGCGGGGCTGGCGGAGCTACCTCGAGCCCGCCGCCAGAGCCACCCACCGCCGCGGCGGCAGCGGTCTTCACCAGACTGCCATGATCGAGCGCCATGTGCTGGCCAACCGCGCCCTGCTGTGGATGCGGAACGCGCCGCGCAGCTGGGTCGTCGGTCCCGGGGCGGCCAGTGCCACCGGTCTGATCCTGCTGCGGGCGGGACTGGCCGCCCGGCGCCATCCCCTAGCCCTGCTGGGTCTGGCCGACGCCGCCAGGTCGTCGCCCGAGGTGATCCGGGCGAGGCGTCAGATCATGTCCCGAAGGCGGGTCCCGGATTCGGAGATGGAGCGCTGGGCCGAACCCACCCCATGGAAATCACTGGTCGCGCCGCACCTGCGCTGAGCTACCCGGGCCCCAAGCCCAGGGCCTGCCGTCCAGGGTTCGTCACGCCGCGCCGCGAACGTCTCTGCTGTATTTTCACGGTCATGCCCCACCGCACCTTGGGCCGAGGCCGTGATTGAGGAGCGTCTCTATACGGTAGATCAAGCCAACCGCGTGCTCCCAGAGTTGATCCAGCTACTGGCTCAGCTCCAGGAGGCGGTAGGGCTCACCACCTCCGAGGTGGCGCGCCTGGCTCCGCTTGCCGGCCACAACGGCGGAGGCAGATGGGCCTCGGAGATCCTGACCGCGGGCCAGCGAGCTCAGGAGCACTTCTCTCGGCTTCAGTCTGCGGGCATCCTCCTGCGTGATCTCGAGACCGGGCTGGTCGACTTTCCAGCCCAGATGGACGGCCAGCCGGTTTACCTTTGCTGGCGTCTGGGCGAACAGACGGTGGGATTCTGGCATTTGCGCGATCGGGGGTTCTCGGCCCGCCGGCCTCTGTAGCCCATCTCCGGGCAAGTCCGGTTGCTCGTAGGACGCGCTCCGGCCGGCACCGATGAACCCGAGGGAGTGGGCGCGGCTTCGCGGATACGGCTCTCCGAGTCCTGGTTGTCGCTCAAGGCTCATCCGTCGCAGCTGGCAGCGTCGCCGTCTGCGCCAGCGTCTCGTCGGACGACCGGAGCGCCGATCTCGGTCGACCGGTGTCCGCCCCCAAATGGTGATGCCGACTCTTCTGTACACTCCCTCGGAATTTGGCCTTGGAGAGGAGACGGCGTTGGAAAGCAAGATCTTGGGCACGACGATGCCGGTGCTGGAGGTGAGTCTCCAGCCCGGTGAGACCCTCCTGGCGGAGGGAGGCGAGCTCTCCTGGATGTCCGCGACGATCGGGCTCCGGACCTCCGCAGGGGCGGGCGGGGGTGGGATGTTTGGAGCGCTGCGCCGAGCGGCTGGCGGTTCCACAATCTTCCTGACCGAGTACACGGCGCAGTCGGGCCCGGGCGAGGTGGCGTTCGCCGCCAAGCTGCCGGGGCAGATCCTTCCGCTGGACCTCACCCCGGACGGATATCTCCTGCAGCGCCACGGCTTCCTCTGCGCCTTCGGGGACGTCTCCATCTCGGCTGGGTTTCAGCAGCGGCTGGGCTCCGGGCTCTTCGGCGGTGAGGGATTCGTGCTGCAGAAGCTATCGGGTTCCGGGAAGGCGTTTGTGGAGCTGTCAGGCGAGTTGGTGCAGCGCGACCTTCAGCCCGGGGAGAGACTCTTGGTCCACCCCGGACACGTGGGCCTCTTCCCAGCCAACATGCCCTTCACTATCCGTACGATCCCGGGTATCGCCAACAAGCTCTTCGGGGGCGATGGGGTCTTCCTGGTCGAACTCACCGGTCCCGGCAGGGTGCTGCTGCAGTCCCTGACCCTGGCCAAGCTGGCCGCAGAACTCGCCCACTACCTTCCCAATCAATCTCGCTGAGGACCGCTGCTCCGGAGCCGGTACGGCCGGCTGGTTGGAACCGCCGGACTCTGGCGGCCAGCTCTTCGCTCCCAGTACCCGGTCCGCGCGGGATCTGGCATCCGCGATTTTCGCCACCGGGGCGCACCTGGCCCGGGGCGGACCCTGGCGACGCCACGATCACCTTGCTGCCGGTTGGGATCCCGGGACGCGGCGGGGTGGAATCACCGCGGCGCGCGCGACCGTTCGCAGGCACAATGGTCAGGCGATGATGGCAGCCGCGGGAGCAGGTCTGGTCGAGAGTGACATCGTCCTGGGGGACGGGTCAATTGTCCATCTTCGACCGGTCGCGAAAGAGGACCAGGCCATCGTTCGGGAGCTGCTTGAGGACCTCTCAGCGGACTCGCGGGCGACACGGTTCTTCTCCGCCGCGATCGACATCGAGGGCACGGCGGAGCTGCTGGTGCAAGTGGGCGGGGACCGTGCCTTCGGGTTGCTCGCGCTCCACGGAAACCCGCCCCGACCTGCCGCCCACGGCTTCTGCGTCCGAACCGCGCCCGGCCGAGCCGAGGTCGCCTTCACGGTCGCCGACCGCTTTCAGGGTCAGGGCATGGCGTCGATCATCCTCGCCCAGATGGCCGAGGCCGCCCGCGCTGTGGGGATCGACGTCTTCGAGGCCACCGTGCTCCCCGAGAACGCAGCGATGCTGGAGGTGTTCTCCGGCAGCGGGTTCCCGGTGCATACGAGTTCAGGGCCTGGAGTGGTGACCGTGGAGTTCCCCACTGAGCTGACGACGGACGCGCTCACGCGGTTCCAGGACCGGGAGGACCGCGCCGCCACCGCCGCCGTGGAGTCTGTTCTGCACCCCCGGGCGGTGGCCGTGATCGGGGCCAATCGCCAGCGAGGCACGATCGGCGGCGAGATCTTCCATAACCTGCTGGCGGCGGAGTTCAACGGCCCGGTGTACCCGGTCAATCCCTCGGCTGCGGTGATCCAGGCGGTTCCAGCGTTTCCCTCGATCCTGGCCATCCCGGGGCCGGTGGACATGGCCGTGATCTCGGTTCCGGCGGGGCGGGTGCTCCAGGTGGCCAATGAGTGCGCCGAGAAGGGGGTCAAGGCCATGATCGTCATCTCGGCCGGGTTTGCCGAGGGAGGACAGCTCGGCCGGGAGCGGCAGCAGGAGCTGCTGCGTCTCTGCAACAGCTCGGGGATCCGGCTGGTCGGGCCCAACTGCATGGGCGCCATCAACACGGCCGACGATGTGCGCATGAACGCTACCTTCGCGCCCAGCATGCCCCTGCCGGGAGGCATCGGGTTCCTCTCCCAGAGCGGAGCCCTGGGGCTCGCGATCATCGACAGCACCAGGAGCCTGGGGCTGGGCCTCAGCAGCTTCGTCTCGGTGGGCAACAAGGCCGACATCAGCGGGAACGATCTGCTCAGCTACTGGGACCGGGATCCGCGAACCCACCTGATCGCTCTCTACCTGGAATCCTTCGGGAATCCCCGCAAGTTCGCTCAGATCGCGGCCAAGGTTTCCCGACACAAGCCGATCGTGGCGGTGCGCAGCGGCCGGGGCCAGGCCGGAGCGCGGGCCGCGGTGTCTCACACCGCGTCTCTGATCGCCACCTCCGACGCCACCGTGGACGCCCTCTTCCGGCAGACCGGCGTGCTCCGCACCGAGACCCTCTCCGACATGTTCGACCTGCTGTCGCTACTGGCGACCCAGCCCCTGCCCGGCGGCCCGCGGGTGGGGATCATCACCAATGCGGGAGGTCCGGCCATCCTGTGTGCCGACGCCTGCGAGGCCAATGCTCTCGAGGTGGTCGAACTGAGCGAGACGACCCGCGCCCGGCTGCGCGCCTTTCTGCCCGCCGAGGCGGCCACCGGCAATCCCGTGGACATGATCGCCAGCGCCAGCGCCGAGGACTACCGCCGGGCCATCGAGACAGTGGCCGCCGACCCCGGGGTGGACGCCCTCATCGTCATCTTCATCCCGCCGCTGGTCACCCGGCCGGAGGATGTGGCAGCCGCGATCCGAGACGCGGCCGGTGCGCTGCCCCGGAAGATTCCCCTGCTCACGGTCTTCATGACCACAGCCGGAGTGCCGGACCAACTCCGCTCCGCGGCGGTGCAGATCCCCTCGTACCCGTTCCCCGAGAATCCCGCCCGGGCCCTCGCGGCCGCTCATCGCCTCAGCCGGTGGAGAGAGCGGCCGCGTTCCCAACCGGGTGGGGAGGCACCGCTCGGAGACGAGATCAGGGTCGCCGCCCAGCTCGCCAGCTGGCTGCGGGAGGGTGAACGGTGGCTGTCCACCGAGGAGACGCTGAGCCTCCTGTCCGCCTACGGAGTCCGGACCGTGACGACCCTCACCGCGCTGGATCCCGAGGACGCCGCCGCGAAGGCCGAAACCCTGGGGCCCAAGGTGGTGCTCAAGGCGCAGGGGCCGACCCTGCTTCACAAGACCGAGCTGGGAGCGATCAGCCTCGGCCTCGACGGCCCAGAGGCCGTTCGCCGGGCCGCCGCCGGGATGGGCGCCAAGCTCGAGTCGTCGGGACACCGCGTCGACGGATTCGTCCTGCAACCGCAGTTGGGGCAGGGGGTGGAGCTGCTGGTGGGCGCTGTGAGAGACCCCCAGTTCGGGACAGTGGTGGCGTGCGGAGCCGGGGGCACCGCCGTCGAGCTCCTCCACGACACCTCCATCCGACTGGCTCCGGTGGACCACTCCGAGGCGCAGGAGATGCTGGAAGCGCTGACCACCTATCCTCTGCTGGTCGGCTTCCGCGGCGCGCCGCGCGTGGATGTTGCCGCGGCGGTGGATGTCATCGCCAGGCTGGCCGCACTTGCCGACGCCCATCCGGCCCTCGCCGAGATAGAGTGCAACCCCGTCACGGTGACCCCTGAGGGCGCCTTTGTCGTGGACGCCAGAGCCAGGATCGCGGCGCCCGCCCCAGATCTTCCAGTAGGAGCCAAGCGCCTCTCGGTCTGACCTTGGTGAACGGTCCTGGCGGTCGGTACCGCGGCCTGGCCGAGGGGACTGCCGCTGGCACCCACTCCGAGCCCCTGAGATCGCGCCGCTGACCGAGAGCCGGGATCTCCCGGCCAAGAGCCCAACCACCAACCGACGGCTCTGACCGGCGGGCGTCGACCGCCGCTCCACAGCCCCAGCCGATACAGTGTCAGGAATAGGAATCCTCAAGGTGGTGCATTCATGTCCTTCATCCTTTCCGCCACTCCGATCTCGCCGGCCATCCTGCGCTGGAACTACGCCGGCTACCAGGTGCTGGCCAAACAGGGACCGCATGGCGGCCTTTGGAACTCCGCCGCCGCGGCACTGGCGGAGTGGGGCATCTTCTCCCTAGCGTTTGTGCTGGTGGCACTGTTCTTTCTCGGGTCGCCGAGCAAGCGGACCCGCCTTGAGGCCGCCGCCGCCGCGGCCGCGGCGGTGGTGGCGCTCCTGCTGAACCGCGTGCTGGGGCTCCTGTGGTACGAGCCTCGCCCGTACCTGTCCTCGTACCACGTGCCCCTGCTGGCGGCGGCCGCGCACGGCAATTCCTTTCCCAGTGACCACATGGCGTTCGGCGGCGCGATCGTGGCGGCCCTTTGGGTCACCCGGCGGCGGTGGCTTTCTCTGCTCTCGCTGCTGGTCATGGCCGGGGTGGGCTGGGCCCGGGTGCTGGCGGGGATCCATTGGCCCCTGGACATCCTCGCCGGACTTGGACTGGGCTTGGTAGTCGGCACCGTCATCGGAGCAATCGCGGTCGCCATGCCCGGTGTGGGTGAGCTCCTGGAGAAGGTGCGGGTGCCCAGGCTGGTGTCGGTGGCCCTGGCGGTGGTGGTGGTGGTGGTCGGCTTTGTGGTCCTGGAGAAGAAGACTCACCTCGGGATAGTCTTGGGCCCGGTCGCGATCGGGGCCGTCGCGATGGCGGTCTTTGGGTTGCTCTGGACTCAGACGCCCCTGGCCGCCAAGAGCGCCAGCCTGCGCTCCTGACCATCGCGTCGGGGGGGGCGCCGCGCTCTGCCCGGCGCTGGGGCACCACCATGAGCTTGTGCTCGTCGGCCTTGGACGCGAGAGATTGCCAGCCGCCCGGCCGCGACCCACGCTCTGATGGCAGCGCGGCCGCGGCTGGCCGGAAGCGTGACGGCTGGGTGGATCACCTCGACCCAATACCATGGCGTGGTGCAGGCTGAGAAGGGCGTCCCGCAGCCGGATCTCCGGCAGTTCATACGCGATATCCCCGACTACCCGGTTCCAGGGGTTCTGTTCCGGGACATCACCCCACTGCTGGGATCGGCCACAGCCTTCCGCAGCGCGTGTGACCGGTTGGCCGACCGCTATCGGGGCGTGCAACTGGATCTGGTTGCCACCATCGAGTCCCGCGGGTTCACCTTCGGGGCGGTGCTGGCCTACCAGCTGGGTCTGGGGGTCGTGCCGGTGCGCAAGGCCGGCAAGCTGCCCGCCGAGACCATCAGCGCCAGCTATGACCTGGAGTATGGCCAGGCGATCCTGGAGGTCCACCGCGACGCGATCAAGAAGGGCCAGCGCGTGCTGGTGGTGGACGACCTGCTGGCGACCGGCGGGACCGCCACAGCCACCCGCGACCTGATCCTGGCGCTCGGCGGGGAACTGGCCGGCTACTGCTTCCTGATCGAGCTGTTGGCTCTGGGTGGCCGCTCCCGGCTGGGGGATGCCCGGGTCGAGACCCTGCTGGAACTTTGAGGAGAGACATTGGCTGACCCTGTACTGAGCGCCGACATCCGATCCGACGTGGCTGACCTCAACCTGGCGGAGGAGGGTAGGAGCCGCATCGAGTGGGCGAGGGCCGAGATGCGCGTGCTGGCTCTGATCCGGGAGCGCTTCGTGGCCAGTCAGCCGCTTGCGGGCTTGCGGGTTGGCGCCTGCCTGCACGTGACCGCCGAGACCGCCAATTTGGCCCTGGCCCTCCAAGCCGCGGGTGCTGAGGTCCACCTGTGCGCCAGCAACCCCCTGTCGACCCAGGACTCGGTGGCTGCGGGTCTGGTCGCCCAGGGCGTCCACGTCTACGCTCGCCGTGGTGAGGACAACCCCACCTACTACCGTCACCTGGAGGCCGTCCTGGCGTCGAGGCCGCACTTCACCATGGACGATGGTGGCGACCTGGTGGGAGAGCTGCACCGGCGCTCTCCAGAGCAGATGGGGGAGATCCGAGGGGGCACCGAGGAAACCACCACTGGCGTGATCCGGCTGCGAGCAATGGCCGAGGCGGGAGTCCTGCGGTTCCCCGTCATCGCCGTGAACGGCGCCCAGACCAAGCACCTCTTCGACAACCGCTACGGCACCGGCCAATCGACGATCGACGGCCTGATCCGGGCTACCAACCTGCTCCTGGCGGGAAGGACCATGGTGATCTGCGGCTTCGGCTGGTGCGGTCGAGGGCTTGCCGCAAGAGCCCGGGGCATGGGCGCCCAGGTCATCGTCACCGAGGTGGAGCCGGTGCGCGCCCTGGAGGCGGTGATGGAGGGATTCAGGGTGATGCCGCTGGCCGAGGCCGCCCCCATCGCCGACGTGATCATCACCGTGACCGGCGACTGCAACGTGGTCGACCGCAGGCACCTGGAGCGAGTCAAGGATGGCTGCGTCATCGCCAACAGCGGCCACTTCAACTCGGAGATCAACCTGGCGGCCCTGGACAGCCTGACGACCAAGGTGCGGGAGGCTCGCCCCGAGGTGGCCGAGCACACCCTGGCCGACGGTCGACGGGTCTACCTGCTGGCCGAGGGCCGGTTGCTCAACCTGGCGGCTGCGGAGGGGCACCCGGCCGCGGTCATGGACATGTCGTTCGCCAATCAGGCGCTGAGCCTGGCCCACATGGCCACCGCGTGGCGGGAGCTGGGTCCGGGGGTCCACGAGGTGCCGGCCGAGATCGACGCCGAGGTGGCCAGCCTCAAGCTCGCCTCCCTGGGGGTGACGATAGACAGCCTGACCGAGGAGCAGCTCCACTACCTCAGCTCCTGGGAGCAGGGCACCGTCTGAGCTCGACTTCCGGGTCACGGTGACGCAGTCAGCGCGGCCTGGCATCCCGGCGGGGCTGCCACCTGAAACGGCCCGACCTTCCGTGAGGACCCGGGGATCAGGTCCACCGGACCCGGTGCTGGTGGCAGGCGCTGGTGGTCCGGCTCTTGCCACCGGTCCATCATGCGGCTGGGGTCGCTCCCCCGCGCTCCGATCTGGGGCGCCTTGACAAACCGGTTGACCACCCCTTAGACATAGCTCGTTCCCTGCAGGGGATCGGGCAGCGCGCGGTTGGGAGGATTGGCTTTGGGATCGACTATGGGCGTCTCGCGGGCTACCGATGCGAGCGGGGAGCACTGGCTACCCACTGACTCTTGGAACTTCACCTCGTTCTGCCTGGGGATGCTGCTCGAGGCTTACATCTTCGGCATGGCTGCGATCGCGACCGGGTGGGTGACCATGCCCACCGCCTTGCGCTCGCTGCTCCTCTCATGGGCACCGCTCTGGCTCATCATCGGGCTGGCGGTAGCCGGCCCGCTCTCCGACCGGGTGGGTCGCAAGACGACCTTCTACATCACCATGGCGCTGTACGGGGTCGGCGCCATCGGACTGGTCTTCAGCTTCTCGTATGTGCTGATCCTGATCTTCCTGGCGATCATGCTGTTCGCGGCGGGTGGGGAGATGAACACCATCCTGACCGCGTCGCATGAGGTGATGCCAGCCCGGCATCGCAGCAAGACGATGATGCTGGAGATCAACGCCATCAACCTCGGCAGCCTGATTCTGGCTGCGGTCTCGCTCTTGAGCGTGTCCAAGGGAGTGCCCTTCCAAAGACTCATGATCGCCGCCACCTTCGTGGTGGTGCTGGCGGTCCTGTTCTTCGCCAGGACCAGAACTCCAGAGTCAATCCGCTGGCTGCGCGACCAGGGGCAGACAGCGCGGGCGGAGGCGGAGATCGCTCGGTTCTACGGGGTAGAGGAATACCGGGCCCGCGACCAGGCGGCGGCCGCCGCCACCGCTGCCGCCAGGGCCAAGGGAAGCGTGAAGACGGTGTCACTCGGGCTCCGCCTGGTGACCATCAGCCTGCTGGCCTTTGCGGGCACGACCGGATTCGGGCTGCTGACCTACGTCCTGGGTCCGGCGCACTTCCCCAAGCTCACCGCGGCGATCATCCTGGTGGCCAGCATCACCGGATTCGTCTCGGGCTTCTACGCTCTGTGGGCGGAGCGCTGGAGCCGCAAGAAGATGCTCTTGGTCGGCTACTGCGGCACCTTCCTGGCCACCCTGCTGATTGCGCTCACGACCAGTGCTTGGGCGGCGTCCGTCGGCCTCTTCTTCTTCCTGCTGGTGGTGCTCAACGTGTTCAGCAATGTCGGCTACCTGACCCAGGACACCATGAAGGGCGAGGTGTGGCCCACCGGTCGGCGCGGCACCTACTCGGCGGTGGTTCGCTTTGTGGGGATCGGTCTTTACATTCCCACCATCTACCTCACCCAGAGTTACAGCCTCAGTGGTTTCGTCAACTTCAGCCTGGCCGTCTGGGCGCTGGGGGCTCTCGCCTCCATCCTCTGGGCGGTGCGCGGAGTGGAGACCGGCAGCGGGGTAAGCCTCGATGTCGCCTCCGGCACTGCCGGGGCGGCCTGACCAGAGGGGGCGGGCAGGTCCGGCAGCGGACCTGACCGCCGCCCCCTCGGAGGGGCTCAACCGCTCCACGCCTGGAACGACTCGGAGGCTAGAGCCGGTCTATTCTTCGAGGTGACCCGGCGATAGAATCGGTCTGCGACGGCGGTGCCGGTGCCGGACCGCTGCGGTTGCACCGGCGCGGGCTCGGTGCCGCTCGACATCTGGATTGAGGAGGGGCGATGCGTCTCTACATGGCCGGACCGTTGTTCACTCCCTATGAACGCGCCTTCACATCGGAGAATGCCGGCAAGTTGCGGGCGCTGGGCTTCGACTGCTTCGTTCCCCACGAGGAGACGGTGGTGCTCCCCGACGAACGCCAGGGCGCAGCACCGGACCTCGAGGGCCGCTACGGACAACAGGCGTTGGCGGATCTCATCTTCGCCAAGGACAACCAGGGTCTGCTCTCGGCGGACGCGGTGGTGGCTCTGCTCGACGGGCCCACGGTGGACGACGGCACCGCCTGCGAGATCGGGCTCTTCTACGGCTTGATGCAGCACGATCCCAGCAAGCTCGGGATCGTCGGCATCCTGACCGACACTCGGGCCACGGTCGGCTTCGAGGGCAGAGGGCTGAACCTCTACGTGCTCGGATGCATCCAGCGGGCGGGAGCCGTCTTCTCCTCAGTCGAAGGGTGCCTGGGCCTCCTCCAGGAGTGGCGCGCTAGGGCTGAAGGGGGTGAGACGGCAGGCTCAAGGGAGCTCGGGACCGGAGCGTGACCGGCCAGGCCGAGCGCCGATTGGTGGTGATCGACTGCGATCCCGGGATTGACGACGCCCTGGCCATCCTCTATCTGGCCGCGGATCCCGGGGTGGAGCTGGTCGCGATCGGCACGGTGGACGGCAACGTGGAGCCAGAGCTGGGAGCGGAGAACGCCCTGCGAGCCCTGGAGATGGCCGATCTCCGCTCGGTGCCGGTCGCGGTGGGCGCGCGCTCGCCCCTGCTCCAGCCCTCCCGGCATGCGGAGTACTTTCATGGTCAAGATGGCCTGGGGGACTCGGCCCTGCCCCCACCCGGCCGGTCCCCGTCCACCGAGTCGGCGGTCGAGCAGCTCGTGCGCCTGGCCCGGCTGCATCCCGGGGCGCTCAGCCTGCTGGCGATCGGGCCCTTGACCAACGTGGCGCTGGCGCTGAGTTTGGAGCCGGATCTCCCCGAATTGCTGCGCGAGGTGGTGATCATGGGTGGAGCGGTATTCGGCCCCGGCAACGAGAGTCCCTGGGCCGAGTTCAACATCGCCCACGATCCCGAGGCGGCGGAGATCGTGCTGCGGGCCCGGTGGCGGCACTCGGTGCTGGTCGGACTCGATGCCACCCGCCAGGCGATCCTCGATCTGGAGGGTGAGTCCAAGCTGGCTGAGGCGGGATCGGCGCAGGCCCGGTTCGCGCTGGCGATGCTGAACCAGCAGATGCGCGCCAACTCCCAGTTCGAGCTTTGCGATCCTCTGGCCGCGGGAATCCTCGCGGATCCCTCGCTGGCCACCTACCGTCCGATGCCGGTCTCGGTGGAGTTGGAGGGCAGGCACACGAGGGGGGCCACAATCGCCGACCGCAGGGTCACGCTGGCGGAAGTGGTGGAGACCCGTCCCCAGGTCCAGGTGGCGATGCAGGTGGACTCGCGGCGATTCCTGGGTACCTTCAGGCGTCGGCTGGGGGCTCCAGAGTGAGACCAGCGCCTCTTGACGGCCGCCTGCCATCCGCTCCAAGGGGGAAGCCGACAGAGTCAGCGGCGCGTCACCTACGGTGCGGCTCGAGCCCTGAGGCAGGAGGTGGACCATCAGGAGCGCGGGAGGGTGTGGATTGACCGATGTCGTCGTCGTGGGCTCGCTTACCATCGACCTCACCGCCAACTGTGACGTCCTACCACTCGCAGGAGAGACGGTTCTCGGGAGTCAGTTCTCCATGGTGCCCGGCGGAAAGGGCAACAACCAGGCCATCGCGGCCGCGCGGTTGGGTGCCGCCACCGCCATGGTGGGACGGATAGGGCAGGATGCCTTCGGGGATCGGGTGCTGAAGCAGCTGGCCGCCGATGGCGTTGACGCCACCAGGGTGGAGAGGTGCGTCGGGATGGCGACGGGCATTGCCCACATCAGGGTGGATGGGCGCGGTCAGAACAGCATCGTCATGGTGCCGCTGGCCAACTCTGCCATGGACGAAGCAGCGGTGGCCGGGTGCGCTGAGGCGATCCGGTCCGCGCGCATCTTGCTGACCCAGATGGAGATCCCCCTGGAGGCGACGCGAGCCGCCCTGCGGCTGGCTCGGGAGGGCGGGGTGACCACGGTGCTGAACCCCGCGCCCGCCGCTCCCATCGACCGGTCGACGCTGGCCCTGGTCGACGTGTGCGTCCCCAACGAATTCGAGGCGAAGGTGCTGACAGGTATCGACGCCGGAACCGTGGATGGAGCCATCCGCGCCGCGCACGCGCTGCTCCAGTTGGGGTGTGGTTCGGTGGTCGTCACCCTCGGGGATCGGGGGGCGGTGCATGTGGACGAGGAGGGGGTTACGCTGGTGGCCGCGCTCAGTGTCGCGACAGTGGACACGGTCGCGGCCGGGGACGCATTCTGTGCCGGGCTGGTGGCCGCCCTGGCGGCGGGGGAGCCGCGGGACACGGCCCTGGCGCGGGCGGCGGCTGCGGGAGCGCTGGCGACCACGGTGGCGGGGGCCACCAGCTCGCTGCCGACCAAGGCTGCTGTCGACAAGCTCCTGAGCGAGTCCGGGGGGCCGAGTCTGACCATGGTCTGACCCGATCGGCGAGCAGGAGTCCGGGTGTGGGTTGGAGGTCAGCGGAGACGGCCAGGCCGGCCTGCTCGAGAGGAGCGGGGCCAGTGGCACGGGGGTGGTACGGCCAGGAGCCGGGCTCTGGCCCACCAGGGCCGGGTGTCCTGGTGTGGAACCGCCCCTCGGAGGCGCGTTGCTCCGTCAGGTTCGCGATACAGAGGAAGCCGCCGGATGACTTGTCGCCCCGTCGTACGGCAGACGTCACCTCTTGGCAATGCTGGGCCGAGGTTCAGGGTCTCCCAGAGCCGCGAGCCCACGCGCCCGCACCATCTGGGTCTTGCGGAACGGAGGTTCGAGGCGCAGCCATCGGGTGAGTCCCGTCATCACCCCGCTCTTCCCCAGCGTGCGTTCCGCAGTGCTGGTAGCCGCGGGAGGGTCATGCGGCCGCAAGTTGGCGTTTGACTCGCCGGGCAGCCGATCATCCGCACCGAACGGCGGACCGAGATGTCGCGCAACTTTGGCATCTTTGGTTCCAGCTGGACCCGCTCGCCTCTCAGTAGACCGCCCCGTGCCGCCTCTGGAGACTCGCCGAGTCGCTGGCTTCGACCGGGGCGTGGTGATCCCACTGGCCGGCTCGAACGGCGCGGAGTTCACCCACAAGCCGTGGCTCAGTAAGCCCGAGCCACGCCGCCTGACGCTTCTGGAGCACAAGAGCGCCCGGCAACGCCATGCGAGGTGGGCGCGCAACGGCGGTAAGGGCCAGGGTCGGATCGGGAAGAACGAGCAGAAGGCCTACGCCAAGATCGCGGCCCTGCGCGCGGAAGGAGCCCGCCGCCGGGAGGACTGGCAGCACAAGCTCCCATTGGAGATCGCCAACACCTGCCGTGCCGCCGCATTCGAGGATTTGGACGTCGAGAACATGACCGCCTTGGCGGCCGGGACCGTGGAGGAGCCCGGTCGCAACGTGCGCCAGGAGGCCGGGCTGAACCGGGTCATCCTCAACCGGGCTTGGGGCCAGCAGCTCAACTTCGTGAGCTACAAGATGATCGACAACGGCCGGGTGAGCGTCACTGTCCCAGCATCGGGCACCTCGCAAGAGTGCCACGTTTGCGGGTCGAAGGCCATGACCTCGTTCGCCTGCGTGGCCTTGGCCAGGTCGGCACTGGTGCACAGGAGGCTGTGGCTGGCGGCGTCCTCCGCGAAGAGGTGAGCACGCTGCGGGTGCGCTGGGAGCGGCGGGGCACATAGTGCCCCTTCGGGGCGATGTCCTCCCCCCATGACCGCGTGGAAGTCGAGGTTGAGAGCCTCCCCACTGGCCAGCCCCTGGGCGAGGCTGGCCCGGTCCAGCGCCTGCAGCAGCGCCACCTGGCGGCGGTGCTCCAGGCGGTAGGAGTAGGTGGTCAGGGCGGTGGCCTTGGGCAAGGCGACCAGCCCCGAGCACAGCGCCGCCCCGGGATCGGCGGCGATGTCGTAGACGTGTGGCACCCGCCTTGTCGCGGTGAGCTTGAGCGCAAGTAGAGAGCGCAGGTAGGAGGAGGCGGGGATCTGAGCAGTGGATGGATGGCCTGGGGCACGGACCAGCTGGGGCCGGTCCAGGGCGAGCAGGTCGGGGATCGCCAGCAGCAGACCCGCCAGCTTGGTCTCCGCCCAGGCCGGAAGCTGGCTGAAGCCCATGACCTCAGCACGGGGCTGTGGCGCCCGTCGCACTCCTCCCCGGACACCGTCCGGCCGGCGCCACAGCCGGGGCAGCCCTTCGGCCGAGATCGCCCCGGCGATCCCGGTGCGGTTGAGGGGATGCCCTCGACAGCCAGGGCGGCGGCGATCTCGTCGATGGTGTGACCTGCAGAGTGGAGCTCCAGGATCCGGGCCCGGGCCGCCTCCTTGCCTGGCGCGGTCTTGGGGCCAGGCCTGCCTGAAAGGAGGAAGTCGGTCGCCCCAACCCGGAAGTCGCGCACCGCCGAGAGCAACGAGGCTGGGGTGTAGCCGAACTGGCCAGGCACTTCCAACACGTCCCTACCGGACCTGGCTAGCAGTCAGCGAGAAGGCCCCATCAAGCCCTTCCGGTCAGCTCCGAACCATGGCCCACAGGTAGCATCTCTTTGAGATGAGAGGTGGACCCAGCGACACCTGTCCTCACCCAACCAGGCTGGGAGCGATACCTCAGTCGCGAAAAGCCGCGGTAGGGCGTGCCAGTCATCCGGGCGGTGCGCGGACTACCGCAAATGCAAAGCTGTCAGCTCTCGGTTATGCGAGCCGTCGATCCAAAGGAGGTAGTCCATGTCGAAAGTGCGAGTCCACAACTTCTCGATCTCAATCGATGGATATGCCGCTGGACCCGGACAGACTCTCGACGTCCCGCTCGGCGCCGGCGGGCGCTTGCTCCACGAGTGGGTGTTCAATACCCGCGCCGGACGTCAGATGATTGGCGAGGATGGGGGCGACGAAGGCATCGACGACGAGTTCTTCGCCCAACGGGAAGTTGGTATCGGTGCCACCATCATGGGACGCAACATGTTCGGTCCAATCCGCGGACCGTGGGGCGACGCGCAATGGTCGGGCTGGTGGGGAGAGAACCCGCCTTTTCACTGTCCAGTCTTCGTACTGAGCCACCACCCACGTCCCCCGATCGAGATGCAAGGGGGGACGACATCCCACTTCGTCGACGCCGGCATCGAAGTTGCCCTCGAAAGAGCACGCGACGCAGCGAGTGGCAATGATGTATTGATTGGAGGAGGCGCGACCACGATCCGCGAATACCTAGCCGCTGGACTGATAGACGAGATGCACCTCGTGATCGTGCCAGTTCTACTTGGCAGCGGGGAGAGGCTTTTTGAGGACCTTGCCGGAATCGGTAACGCCTATCACTGCGCGGAGCACGTCAGTGCGCCCGCTGTCATGCACGTGCGCCTATCGCGGATGGAACCTTCCGCACGCTGACAGAGCGTCATCGGCCGCCACGCGAACTCCTCCGGCAGTGCTACACAGAACGGCCTTGTCCCATTCGGGCACAGCCCTTCGAGAAGAGACCTACTTAGCGATCTGTACCCGCTGCCATGGTGTCGGGAGATGGACGCGCCCGGGACTGGCCCGAGACTCGGGGTGCTGGAGTGTGCCACGAACGCGAAAGGAGGAACCCATGAGTAGGCGAGGCCACCGGACGCGATGCTGCACAGGTAATGGGAGCGGACCCCCCGGAGCAAGCCTGCGTAGGACGGCGAGCCCGTCATCACCAAACAGGCCGTCACGTAGACGCGGCGGTGGTCGGGTAAGGGGACGGCGTTACCGCCGCCCCCTCCCCTCAGAATCGGGCGGACCGGTTTCCCGGCGTCCGGCTCAAGCCTCTGCTACCGCCCTGGTAAGGACCGGGCAACTCCGCGGTCGGTCGTAGGCATTGACAAGGACATGCTGGTGCGCCCGTCGGCCACTCGGGAGAGGTGTCGCTGCCGGTCGTGGTAGGCATCCTTCCGGTTCCGGTCATGCCGGGCCTTGAAGTAGGCTGTCCACTGGGGGTCGAAGGGTGACCCCGGGCCCTACTCGATTGCTCCTCACTTCGGGAGATGGCGATCTGGGGAAGTGATCCGACGAGTAGGCGATCCAGCGAACTGATGGTGACTGCGGCAATGACCGAGGCGCCGGCGCCATGGTGCCTCCGGAGCGGTCGCGACTCGTCTCCCACAGTAAACCTCATCCTATTGGGGGATGTTTGCTGTGGCCGCTAGTCCTAATGGGGGATGGCGGCTCCAGAAATCTCGTCCCAATGGGGGATTCCGGGGCCAATCTTGGCCGTGTAACGTCGTACTCCTGACGGGTGCACCGCTGCAGCATTCGACGTTAAAGAACACAGGAGGGACTCGCGGATCATGGGTAGCATTCCGAAGCTCGCGTTCTGGCGAATGGCGGGAGTTGTCACCGTGGCGGCCCTCTTCGTGGCCGCCTGCGGGGGCGCCACGACGACTCCCAAGACAGTCTCGGGAGGTACGGTGACCTTCGCCGAAGCCCCCAACGCACCGCCAACCTACATCCTGCCGCTGGAGGGTCCGAGCTACTTCAGCGTGGTCAACTACCAAGACTTGGCGACACAGTTGTATCTGCCTCTGTATTGGTTCGGCAACACCAGCAACCAGCCGGTCTACAACCCCGGGCTCAGTGTGGCCAACAAGCCGGTGTTCTCCCACAACAACACCCAGGTCTCCATCACGATGAAGCACTGGCAGTGGTCAAATGGGACGCCCGTCACGGCCCGGGACGTGATCTTCTGGATGAACCTACTGTCCGCGGTGACTGCGCCCAGTGCTCCCGCAGTTGGTACAAGCACATCACCCGGGCCCGGCTGGGGCGCCGCGGTCGCCGGGGGCTTCCCCAGCAACGTGGTGAGTTACAAACAGACCGGAACCTACTCGCTAGACATGAAGCTGAACACCTCCTATAACCCGACCTGGTTCCTCTACAACGAGTTGAGCCAGATCTTCCCGCTTCCGCAGGCTTCTTGGGATAAGGTCTCGGCCTCGGGCACGGTCGGCAACTACGATGCCGTGGCGCAGACCCGCTCCCCAATCTCGGGCACGAGTCCGACCCAGTACCAGCCGACCACGGTTGGCACTGGCAGTACGGGAGCACTGGGCGTCGCTCAGTTCCTGAACATGCAGTCGCAGACGCTGTCCACCTACGCGACCAACCCTCTGTGGCAGGTGGTCGACGGACCGTTCAAGCTGAGCCAGTTCACGACCTCCGGGTTTGTGAAGATGGTCCCGAACAAGAGCTACTCGGGATCGCCCAAGCCGACGATCTCGGCGTTCGAGGAGCTGCCGTTCACCAGCGACACCGCTGAGTTCAATCAGCTCCACAGTGGCAACCTCACGATCGGATACATCCCGACCCAGGACATCGCCCAGAAGGCTGCCATGGAGAAGGCGGGCTACGCCTACAAGCCCTGGAACAACTTCGGGTTCGTCTACTTCCCCTACAACTTCACCAACCCGACGGTGGGCCCGATCTTCAAGCAGCTGTACTTCCGTCAGGCTTTCCAGTCGCTGGTGAACCAGCCTCAGTATCTCAAGGCCTTCGGGGCCGGCATCGGCAACCCCACCGTCGGACCGGTGCCGACCACGCCCAAGAACAATCCGGACGTGAGCCCTCTGGAGGCGGGTGGTCAGATCTATCCGTACAACCCGAGCAAGGCGGTGAGCCTGCTCAGAGACCACGGCTGGACGGTCAACCCTGGCGGGGTGAGCGTCTGCAGCAAGGCGGGGTCAGCCCCCGGTGACTGCGGCTCCGGTGTCAAGGCAGGCGCCAAGGCCACCTTCACCCTTCTCTACGCGAGCGGCGTCGCCTACGACACCAACGTGATGCAGGCGATGCAATCGACCATGAAGCGCCAGGCCGGGATCAACCTGGCGCTGACATCCCAGCCGTTCGGACAGGTGATCGGTACCGTCTTCTCCGGGTGCACTGCCGCCAAGCCCTGCAGCAACTGGGAGCTTGGGAACTGGGGTGGCGGCTGGGTCTACTCCCCGGACTACCTCCCAACCGGCGGAGAGCTCTTCCAGACGGGTGCCTCGAGCAACCCGGGCTACTACAACAGCTCGACCGCCAACAACCTGATCGCGGCAACGCACACCGCGTCCACGGCCGCTGGCGAGACCGCGGCCCTGTTCAAGTACGAGGACTACCTCGCCAAGCAGCTGCCGGTGGTCTACATGCCCAACATCCCCGTGCAGCTGACGATGGTCAAGAAGAACCTCGCCGGGTACGCCCAAGGCATCTTCGACGAGATCTACCCGCAGTACTACTCCTTCACGAGTTGACGGACGCCTCGTGAGCCGCCTGCCTCTCCTATCCACCGGGATAGGGGAGGCGGTCGGAGGGGGTCCGGCCCTAGGGCCGGACCCCCAAACCCCTGGCTGTTGCAACCAGCGCCCTTTCAAGGAGGAGTCCCAAGGCGATGACCGGATACCTGATCAGAAGGCTCCTGCAGTCTGTGGTGGTCGTGATCGGGGTGACGATCATCACCTTCATCTTCCTGCACATGCTGCCCGGGAGCCCCATCCGGGCCATCCTCGGGACCCGGGCCAGCCCGCAGGCGGTCAGGCAGCTGACCATCGAGTACGGGTTCAACAAGCCCCTGCCGGTGCAGTACCTGGTGTGGGTCGGCAACCTGATCCACGGCAACCTCGGCTACTCCTACAAGCTGAACGAGACCGTCACCGCGCTGCTGGCCCAGCGCATTCCCAAGACGCTGTTCCTGACCGGAACGGCCGCCTTCTTGGCGATCGTGCTGGCGATCCCGGCCGGGATGTGGCAGGCGGTGCGGCGCAACAAGCCCGATGACTACGCCGGGACCGGCCTGATCTTCATCTTCTACTCGATGCCCACCTTCTGGCTGGGGCTGATCCTGATCATCATCTTCAGCGAGACTCTGAACTGGCTCCCCTCGGGTAACTGCTCACAGCCTCCTTGACATGGGCCGGTTCTCCCGATAGCCTGAGGTGAGAGACTTGGTCGCTGCACTCCATCACACTCCACGTTTTGCAAATGACATTGAACCAGTTGCGCACGGACCTGCCTGCCACGTTGGCTGGCGCTTGGGAAGAGATTCTGCTTCTCCGCCCGTTGGTTTTGGATCAGCAAGCGCAGATTGAGCTGCAAGGTCGGCTGATTGAGGAACTGCAGAAGAGCAATCAGACGCAGGGTATACGAATCGCCGAGCTGGAAAGCATGGTCTTTGGGAAGAAGAAGCGGAAGGCGCCACCGCCGCCTGGTCCGTCAGGAGGTGGTGGCTCAACTCGCACTTCTACGCCACGTGGCGATGTGAGCTACCGTCGGGCTGTGCCTCCTGACGAGGTGGTGACCTATACGGTCGAGCGTTCCGTCAGCGGCTGTGTCTGCGGAGGCACCTTGGTCGATGTCACTGTGCATGACCGCTACGTTGAGGACATCCCCCTGCCGGATCTGACCGACGGCTACATCGCCAAGCTGGTGACCAAGTATCAGGTGGAGCGGGGTTTGTGCGGTCGGTGCGGGAAGCCCAGCAGTGGCATGGACCTGGGTGGCCAAGTGGTGACCGTCGGCCCCAATGTGCGCCTGCTGGTGGCGCATCTGGTCAGCGTGCTGGGGATGAGCTATGCCGGGGTGCGCGGGCTGCTGCGCAGTCTCTACCGGATTCATGTGAGTGATGGCGAAATTGCGGCCATCCTCAAAGCCAAGGAGCGCGATTGGTCGGAAGCCGCCCAACAACTGAAGGCAGACATTCAGGCGTCGTCGGTGGTGCATCTGGATGAGACCCCTTGGCCGATCCAGGATCGAGGCGGCAAGGGCTATGCCTGGGCGATGAGTGACGCCCATAGCCCCAAGGTCTACTTCGCATTGGAGAGTAGCCGCGAGGGCCGGCACGCGCAAGCGCTGCTGGGAGAGACCTTCACCGGGGTGCGGATCACGGATGACTACGTCCCTGTGTGTCACGAACACGTCAAGGAGGTTCTGATGTAGGAAGAACCTCTGCGCGTGGATCTGTGTAGGAGATGGAGGACAGACGGCCCTCCGGCGTCGCCCTGCGGGGGGAGGCGTCAAACCACCCCATGCTGCGTTGGCTGAAGACCGTCGTGGTGAACGATGGGGAAAAGGCGCACTTGATGCGTCAGGTGGGGACCGGGAAGGCGTTCCGGAATGGTCGACTCTGGTCGACCTCGCTGCAGAAGCGTCGAAATAGTTTGGACGGCACCAAAAGCAGGGGAAAGGGACCCTCTGTGATCAGCCTGGCGGAAGCCCGCTGACTGGCTAGGCGGTGTCCGGCGTGAAGGCGGCGCGAGCCCGGTCTGCGGCTCCTACACGGAACGTGAGAACGCGAGGTGGGACACCTCCCGGCGGCCCTCGGGGGCGTCGGGAAAGAGGGAGTGTGCCGAGGCAGCAACCGAAGGCATCGAGTACCGTTGCCCACCGCGCGGACGGACCGGCTCGTAGTGTGCGCCGGGCGGTGCATGTTCCTAGCTGGTGAAAGTCCAGCCGGACCGTTCTCCAAGCGGGGTTCGTAGCCAAAGGCGGGGGTAATTCCTCGCCGGGCGTCGTTGGTGTTGAGGGCAGAGTCAGGAGGTGGGCACGAAGATGATCCAAGGTGGCAGGAGATGGGCGCCGGTGCAGGAAACGGCCGGGATGAGCGCCTGCAATCTACCGATCGTCATCTCGATGCCTCCTCCCTGGCTGGGCAAAATCGGCGGCAAGGACGCAGGACAGGGCGCCCACCGTGAGGTGGGGTCCGAAGGGTTTGCGGCAAACCACCAGGCCGTAGGCGAACAAGGCGAACCGGTCGGCCAAAATCCAGGCGATACCGAGCCGGCACTATGGCGGCGAAGGAAATACTTGGAGTGCCTGGGTGCATCAAGGTGTGTGCGGGCGGCATGGTGGGAAAGGAGCATGCGTTACCCCGGGAGATCTCGTACGGTCTCGCGCCCGACGGGGCCGGGTACCTGGGCGTATAAGCCGAAGGGTGAAGTCGCCGGGGATGTCGTGCGAGAAGTCGGAGTGACCAGCGGTACTCATGAACCGGGGCAAAACAAAAGCCCCGGGACCGTCCCCCAGGAGGGACGGCGGGCGGCAACCCAAAAGGTGCCGACCAGGGGGAAGGGGTCACGTCGGGAGATGGCGATCTGGGGAAGTGATCGGACGAGTAGGCGATCCAGCGGACTGATGGTTGCTGCGGCAATGACCGAGGCGCTGGCGTTGAGGACATCCGAGAGCCTCCACCGGGGAGCCAGGTAGGAGCGATTCGTGCAGGCACACAAGGCGCACTCGCTGATCGGCCAGGTCTATGACCCGCAGAATCTGGCCAGGGCGTGGGAGCGCGTCAAGCGGAACAAGGGGGCTGGCGGCGTCGATGGAGTGACCATTGCGCGGTTCGACGAGAACCGGGACCGCTACCTGGGCCACTTGCATCAGCGACTGAAGGATGGCAGCTACCGGCCACGGCCCGTTCGGCGGGTCGAGATCGACAAGCCAGGCTCAAGAACCAAGCGCCCGCTCGGCATTCCCACCATTTTGGATCGGGTATGCCAGCAAGCACTGGTCAATGTCCTGGAGCCGGTCTTTGAGCCGACGTTCCGAGATGAGAGCTTTGGCTTTCGTCCCGGTCGTTCGACCCACATGGCGATGCGGCGCATCTGGAGGCAACTGAAGGCAGGGGATAGCTGGGTTGTGGACGCTGATATTGCCGACTTTTTTGGGACGCTGACGCACTCCACCCTGGTTGATCTTGTGGCAAGTAGGGTGGCTGACGGCAAGGTGTTGGAACTGGTGCGTCAGTTCCTCCAGGCCGGTGTGTACCGAGATGGCAGGTTTGAACCCACGACCACCGGGGTGCCTCAGGGCGGAGTGGTCAGTCCGTTGCTCTCCAACGTTTATCTGCACGTCTTCGATCAGAAGATGGCGGAGGCTGGCTACGCGCTTACGCGGTATGCCGATGACTGGGTGATTGTCTGTCGTTCTCGGCAGGATGCGGAGCGGGCGCTGGCGAGCGCCCGGACAGTGCTGGAGGGAGAACTTGGGCTACGAGTTCATCCCGACAAGACGCGCATCGTCCATGTCAGTCAGGGGTTCGAGTTCTTGGGCTACAAGATCAAGCAGGGTAGGGGGATGAAGTACAAGGCGGGCGGTTCCAACCTGTACGCGTTCCCCCGGGACCGTGCCATCGAGCAATTCAAGAACAGGGTTCGTCAGATCACCAATCGGCGCAACCCCAAGACCCTTGCAGGGGTACTGGACGAGCTAAACCCGGTCATCCGCGGCTGGGGCAGGTACTACTGTCGGGCGCATGTCCGGCGGCTGTTCCACCGTCTCAATGGCTGGATCATGCGGCGCATCTGGAGCTGGCGATACAAGCGGTGGCGCAACCAGGGATGGAAGCGTCTCCCTCGCCGTCGGCTCTACGGGGAATTGGGTCTGGTCAACCTCCTGCAGCTGATCCCCAGCATGGAGACCTACTACCGCCAGAAGGGCTACTCCCGGTGAGAGCCGCCTACGGGAAAACTGTACGGGCGGTTCGGAAGGGCGGGCGGAGGTAGCGGAGCTTGCTCCGCCGCCTCCCCCGACCCGACAGCGATGAAGTCCCTGCTCGCCGGGGTGGGGGTGGAGCCAAGGGGCCGGCTCATCGGGGATGTCAGCGAGAGCAACCGGGGTGACCCGGGAGGAGACGAGTGGACAGACCAACGGCGCAGGACAAGCCGTTCGACATCGCCAAGCAGGCGGTGTGGGAGGCGTACAGGCGGGTGGCAAGCAACAATGGGGCTCCGGGGGTGGACCAGGAGACCCTGGGCGGGTTCGAGGCCGATCTGGAGAACAATCTCTAGAAGATCTGGAACCGGATGAGCTCGGGGAGCTACATGGCCTCTCCGGTGCGGGCGGTGGAAATCCCCAAACCGCACGGCGGCGGGGTCCGGACGCTCGGTGTGCCGACGGTCGCGGACAGGGTGGCACAGACGGTGGTGGCGATGCATCTGGAGGAGCGGGCGGAGCCACGGTTCCACCCCGACTCGTATGGGTATCGTCCCAGCCGGTCCGCCCTGGATGCGGTGGCGGTATGCCGGGAGCGGTGCTGGAAGTACAACTGGGTCGTCGATTGTGACGTCGAGAAGTTTTTCGACACCGTGCCCTGGAACCTGGTGCTCAAGGCGGTGGGGGCGGTCACTGATGCCCGCTGGGTGCTACTCTACGTGAGGCGGTGGCTGGCAGCCCCGCTGCAGCGGAAGGACGGCACCCTGGTCGAGCGTGACAAGGGTACCCCGCAGGGTTCAGCGGTCTCGCCGGTACTGGCTAATCTGTTCATGCATTATGCCTTCGATTTGTGGATGCGACGAGCCTTCCCGTCGGTCCCCTTTGAAAGGTATGCGGACGACTGCGTCGTCCACTGCGTGAGCGAGAAGCAAGCCAGGTACGTGCAGGCCAAGATCGCCCAGCGGATGCAAGAGGTGGGTCTCCGATTGCACCCGGAGAAGACGCAGATCGTCTATTGCAAGGACGGTCAGCGCCGGGGGCAGTATTTGATTGCTCCGCAGGACTTGCGTGTGGGGCGCAAATGTTGTGGGTGAGAGCGGGATGAAGTGCAAGGAAAGATGGAGGATCAGGCAGCAGAGAGGAGGGCGGGAATATCGCGGTCGTGG
>JAJYPP010000157.1 GCA_021795235.1 bacterium | reverse complement strand
GCTGCCTTGCCGCCGATCCAGCTCCGCCCCGACTTCAACCTTTCCTCCCAGACGGACCGGGCGGTCCATGACGGACCAGAGTGCCCTCCACCAGCCGCTGCGGGGGAGTATGCCCGGGCGCCGATCTCAGTGTCAATCTTGATTTGGGCCGCCGATCCAGCCCAGGGCCCTGGCTAAGATGGTTCGGTAGTCGCAGGGGCGCAGAGACCAAGGGGGATGTTCATGGCCACAGGTACCGCGACGGACCCGCTCGGAGTCAGGCTGACCCTCGGCCCCGGGGGACCCGTCTACTACAGTCTCGCCCGCCTCCAAGAGCAGGGGCTGGCCGAGCCTGCGGCCCTGCCGGTGACGGTCCGGGTATGGCTGGAGATGCTGCTTCGGCAGGCTGGGTCTGAGCACGTGAGTCCGGAGGACGCCCTGCTTTTGGCGCGTTGGAACCCGGGCCAGGCATCCGACCAGGAACTCCCATTCTTCCCTTCCAGGGTGCTGCTCCAGGACTTCACCGGCGTGCCTGCGGTGGTGGACCTGGCCTCCATGCGGTCTGCCATGCTCGCCCGCGGGGGCGACCCTGGGCGGATTGACCCCTTGGTGGACGCCGACCTGGTCATCGACCACTCGGTTCAGGTCGACGCTTTTGGCAGCCCTCGCGCCTACAACCTCAACTTGGAGCGAGAGTACGAACGCAACTCTGAGCGCTACAGCCTGTTGCGCTGGGCCCAGCAGGCCTTTCGTGGCTTCCGGGTCGTGCCCCCAGGGATGGGGATCGTCCACCAAGTCAACCTGGAATACCTCGCCAAGGTGGTTGCCCTGAAGTCAATGGACGGCGAGCAGGTCGCGGTGCCGGACACCCTGGTCGGCACCGACTCCCACACCACCATGGTCAACTCCATGGGGGTGCTGGGTTGGGGTGTGGGTGGGATAGAGGCCGAGGCGGCGATGCTGGGCCAGCCCATGCTGCTGGGGATGCCCACCGTGGTCGGAGTCCACTTCAAAGGGCGCCTGCCCGCGGGAGTCACCGCCACCGATCTGGTGCTGCGGGTAACCCAGTGGTTGCGGGCGCACGGGGTGGTCAACAAGTTCGTCGAATTCGCTGGGGACGGCCTGGACAGCCTGTCGCTGGCGGACCGCGCCACCCTCTCCAACATGGCCCCCGAGTATGGCGCCACCGCGGCCCTCTTCCCGGTCGACAGGACGGTGCTCGAATACCTCCGCACGACCGGAAGAAGTCCGGAGCAGATAGCGCTGGTCGAGGACTACACCAGAGCCCAGGGGCTCTTCCGAGAGACCGGGGATCCGCTGCCCACGTTCAGCGAGATGCTGGAACTCGACCTCGACTCGATCGAGCCGAGCGTGGCGGGGCCAAAGCGCCCCCAGGACCGGGTGGCACTGGCCGACACCGAGCAGAGCTTCACCTCCAGTTTTGCCACCCAAAATGCTGGAGAGACGCGCCCCGGCCATCCGGTGCTGGAGGACGGCTCTGTGGTGATCGCCGCGATCACATCCTGCACCAACACCTCGAACCCGGGGGTCATGGTGGCCGCGGGCCTGCTCGCCCAGAAGGCAGTTGCCAGAGGCCTGCGCCCCCCGTCCTTCGTGAAGACCAGCATGGCTCCCGGCTCCAGGGTGGTCACGGACTACCTGGGCCAGGCGGGTCTGCTCGAACCCCTGGCCGAGGTCGGGTTCGACGTCGTGGGATATGGCTGCACCACCTGCATCGGCAACAGTGGGCCACTGCCCGACCAGGTGGCTGATGCGGTCCGGGAACGCGACCTCAGTGTCGCGGCTGTTCTCAGTGGCAATCGCAACTTCGAGGGCCGCATCCATCCCCAGGTCCGTGCCGCCTACCTGGCCTCGCCGCCGCTGGTGGTGGCGTTCGCTCTGGCAGGCACGGTCAGGCGAGACCTGACCAGCGAGCCACTGGGGCTGGATCGAGACGGCAAGCCCGTCTTCTTGTCCGAGATCTGGCCGAGCTCCCAAGAGGTGGCGGACGTGATCCGAGAGTCGGTGCGCCCGGAGTTCTTCCACCGTGAGTACGAGCGCATCTTCAATGGCGACGAGCACTGGCACGGGATGGACTCCCCGACCGGCCCCACCTACGCGTGGCAGCAAAGCTCCACCTATATCCGTGAGGTGCCCCTGTTCGAGGGCATCTCGACGACGGCTCAACCGGTTCCTGACATCGCAGATGCCAGGGTGCTAGCACTTCTGGGGGACTCGATCACCACCGACCACATCTCGCCCGCCGGCTCGATTTCCCCAGACAGCCCAGCCGGCGAATACCTGCAGTCGCTGGACGTCGGGCCCAGGGACTTCAACAGCTACGGATCCCGGCGGGGTAATCACGAGGTGATGGTCCGGGGAACCTTCGCCAACGTGCGCCTCCACAACCGGATGGCCGGCGACAAGGAGGGAGGCTTCACCCGGCATCTGCCCGACGGAGAGCTGACCACCATTTTCGAGGCCGCTGAACGCTACCGCCAGGAGGGGGTTCCCCTGATCGTCATCGGCGGCCGCGAATATGGATCGGGGAGTTCTCGGGACTGGGCGGCCAAGGGGACCACCCTGCTCGGGGTGAGAGCGGTCTTGGCCGAGAGCTTCGAGCGAATCCATAGAAGCAACCTGATCGGGATGGGAGTCCTCCCCCTCCAGTTCGAGGCCGGGCAGTCGGCCTCCCAACTCGGCCTCGATGGGACCGAGCGCTATTCGTTGCTGGACCTGGACCGGCGCCTGGCGCCCGGGGCAGTGATTCCGATGAGGGTGACCGGGCAGGATGGATCCTCGATAGATCTGCCGGTCTTGGCCCGAGTGGACAACAAGACTGAGATCGATTACCTCCGCCATGGCGGTGTACTACCCTACGTGCTCCGTCACTTCCTGAACTCCTGAACCGATGATCGCTCTCCATCAGAGCTCGCCCGCCAGGCGGGTCCTTCAGGGCCCGGGCGCCTTGCGCGAACTTCGGGCGGAAGTGGACCGGGCCAAGATGGGCAAGATCGTGCTCGTGACCAGCGCGACCCTGGCCGCCTCTTCATCCCTGGTGCGCGCAACCGAGGAGTTACTGGAGGGTCGGCATCAAGCGACCTTCGCGGGAATTCGCGAACACACCCCCGAGAACGCTGTCAATCAGTTGGCGGACCTGCTCGGCCAGACCGCCGCCGACGGCGTTGTCAGCCTGGGCGGGGGCAGCGTCATCGATGGCTGCAAGGCGGCGATCCACTTGCGCGGTCCGGACCAGATCAAGCACCTGGCCATCCCCACCACCCTTTCCGGCGCGGAGTTCACCGCCTCCGCTGGGGTTACCGACGACTCGACCCACCGCAAGCGGGGCGTCATCGACCCGTCGGCTGCTCCCCAACGAGTTGTCCTGGATCCCCAGGTGACCCTGCCGACGCCACCGCGCCTATGGCTTTCGACGGGGATCCGCGCCCTGGACCACGCGGTGGAGACGGTATGGGCACCGGAGCGTGATCCGCTCACTCAAATGCTGGCGCTGGAGGCCATCCGACGGCTGCGGCTGAGCCTCCCCGCTTGCCTGCGCGCGCCGGACGATGTGGTGATGCGGGAGCAGGCTCAGATCGCCGCTTGGTGGGCAGCCCTCGGCCTGGCGGGAAACACCATGGGGCCCAGCCACCACCTGGGTAGGGTCCTCGGCGCCACCTTCGGCATCGGTCATGGGATCACCTCCTGTGTGTTCCTGCCCGCCACCATCGAACACATGGCTGGCTCAGACCCCAGCCTGGTGGCACCGCTCCAGGAGGTGTTCGGGGTCGACAGCACAGAGCTGGTGGGAAGTGCTTGCCGAACGTTCATCGAGAGCCTCGACTTGCCGACGTCGCTCGGGGAGGCCGGACTTGCCCATCGGGATCTGCCCCGGTTTGTGGAGATGGTCCCTGAGGACTGGCGGGCAATAGTCGCCGCCTGCGCCTGACCGAACTGCTCCCCTCAGAGCTCCGCCAGGAGTGCTCGAGGCAAAGGAGGTGACGCTCCCCTGACGCGGACTCGATTGGCCAGCACCGAGCCGATCAGGATCAACCCGAAGCCGATGCCGATACCGGCGGTGAAGTGTTCGTGGAGCACGGTCACCCCCAGGATGACGGCGACCGCGGGATTCACATAGG
>JAJYPP010000156.1 GCA_021795235.1 bacterium | reverse complement strand
ACGGGTCTGAAAAACCCGGTGTCGGCGGTTCGATCCCGCCCCTCGGCACCAGTTTCTGATCTCAAATCAAGGAGCTATCAGTCACTGGACCGGACCTCTGACAACAACCTTGACAACAACCCGGAGAAGCCCCGTCCTGGGGGCCTGGCTGCGAGTGAGGCCCCGCGACGACTCCGGCGAGTGGTCCCAGGAGCGAAGTAGGATGCTGAAGATCGTCACCACCGAACCAGGGCCGTCCGAGACCCGGCAACCACCAGCAGCCGTTGCCAGCGTCACATTCCCACGGCCCCGCGCCGAGTACAACGACCGCCAACTCAACGCCCACAACTCGGGTGCCCGCGCAACCATTTGGGCCCGCTGCCCTACGGTGCCTCCCAGCCGCAGTCAGACCCAGCCGACATCGGTCCACCGGGAACGCGGATGCCTTGAGATGAACAGCGACGATGGTCCCAAAGGAAACGGAGGCTCCCCGCGCCCGCAGGGAGTCTTGTGACTCACCCGGCCGGAGAGCGAAGCTTCTCTTCGCGGTAGTCTGTCCAGATGCCACCACGAAGGTGCGTAGCGAGGGGTCGGGGGCAGATCCTCGATCAAGTGGATGCCTTCGTCACCAGCCAGTTGACAAGAGACCACGTGGGAATGCCATCAAGAGGGAGGTACGGACTCCAACCCCCACCCGAGGGCAACGCAGCGTCGACCAATAGCTCGTCCGTATGACGGCGCAGCTTGACCCGGGCCTTCGGGAGGTTGTCGAGGCCGAGATGGAGCGCTGGGGAGTTCCCGGCGTCGTGGTTGGACTGCTGCGGGGAGGGGAGCCGGAAGCTGTCGCCTTCGGTGTTGCAAGCGTCGAGAGTGGGTATCCCGTGCTCCCGGACTCTGCCTTCCGGATCGCCTCGGTTACCAAACCATTCGTCGCCACCTTGGTCGCAACCCTGATCCAGGAGGGGCGGATCAACCCCGACGGGCCACTGGCCGATTACGTTCCCGACCTCAAACTCCCGGAGTCAGGCGAGGCTGAAATCACGGTCCGGCACCTACTCACTCACACATCCGGTCTAGACACAGAGCCTCCACTGAACTTGACCTCGTTCGGGAACGGCGATGACGCTGCCAGCCGTTTCGCGGCGAGCCAGCCCCCTGTAATGCGTTGGGCGAGACCCGGTCGCGTCTTCTCCTACTCCAACTTTGGCTATTGGCTGCTGGGTGCCATCGCCGGCCGATGCACGTCGACCACGTTTGAGACCGCCATGCGAGATCGGCTCTTGCGTCCGCTTGGACTAGACCAAACATTCCTCTTCGCCGGCGAAGCCATCACGCGGCCAATTGCAGTTGGTCACCGCCCAGTCGGTCCGTCATCTCGCGTCCATTCGGTCGTTCGGAACTGCTACGCGCCTGCCCGTGTCCGCGTGCCCTCAGGAGGCCTGATCTCCACCGCCCCAGACCTGCTGACCTTCGCCAGCCTGTACCTTGGCTCGACCACCAGTCACCTGCTGGACGGGGAGCATCTCGGGTACCTGATGCAGAGGGCCGCAGCACCCGGATGGGGAGGACACTACGGTTGGGGATGGTGCCTTGAAGAGCTGGAACGCGAACTGGTCTTCAAGCACGATGGCGGCGGGGCCGGGTTCGCGACGACGCTCCGAATCGTGCCCTCCCGGGACTTCGCTCTCGTCGTCCTGACCAACAGCTCCCGATCCGTAGCTATGGGCCAGATCGCCGACTGGGCCATGGGAAAGTTCGCGGGACTGAACTGGACACCGCCACAGGCCGTGCCAGCGGATGCCGAGGTCTTGGGCATGCTGGCAGGGCACTACAGTTCCTGCACCAGCTCCATCCAAGTTGAGCCCAGAGGGGACGGCCTGCAGCTCGAACTCACCGACCTGGACCCGCTCTCTGGCGAGGCAGCAGGCTTCACCTCAGGGTTCGCCGAGCCCATCGGCGATCACGGCTACTGCTTCCGAGACGGCGAGCTCGAGGGCATGCTGTTCGACTTCGTCGATCTAGAGGATGGCGCAAGCCGCGGCCCCTCTCACATCCGAATTGCCAGCCTGGCTCAGCGATCAATATGACTGAAACCGACCCTGACGTGATCGCCTACTACGAGCGCGGACGGGAGGCACGCCGACTGACCGATATGTGCGTCCTGGAGCGCGTGAGAACCGAGGCGCTGCTGCACCGGTACCTTCCACCGCCGCCGGCGACTGTGCTCGACGTGGGCGGGGGCCGGGCGTCTATGCGAGTTCGCTTGCAGACTCCGGCTACGCGGTTCGCCTCATCGATCCCGTGCCGCTCCACATTGACCAAGCGACGTAACTCGCACACGGCCGCTTCGTTGCCGAGCTGGGGGACGCCCGCCACCGCTCAGCACCCAGCTCGTCGGCGGACGCGGTACTTCTACTGGGACCCCTCTACCACCTTCCAGAGGCAGCCGACCGGCGAGCCGTCCTCAGGGAAGCGCGGAGAGTGTGCCGCGCCGGCGGCCAGGTGATCGCCGCTGCCATCAGCCACTGGGCAGGGCTGTTCGACCTCGTAGATAGGGGTGCTCTCGATGCCGATCAGCTACGGCGCTGGTGGTCTCTCGTCGAGGAGACCGGAGGACAGCGAGCCAGTGACTCTCCTTGGTTCACCACCGCCTACTTTCACCGGACCTCAGAGCTCCGCCAGGAGTTTGCCGATGCCGGGCTCACCGATGTACAGGTAGTCGGCGTAGAAGGGATAGGCGGCCTACTACCCGATCAGACGGAGCGCATGGCCGACCCTGGACAGCGGGAGGTCTTGCTCGAAGCAGCCGCGATAACTGAGGGCGAGTCCGAATTGGCAGGCCTATCTCCACACCTTCTGGCGGTCGGCCGGCGGTGACCTTGCGTCCCGCAACTGCCAGGGGTGACGGTCAAGAGACCAGTTGCGGGGCCCGATCCCGGCCACTTTGGGCGCCTTGCGTCAGCCCGGCGTGAGGAGGTCATCCATGGCTCGCGCAGCCTCCCGTTGCATCGACTCCGACACGTGCGAATAGAGGTCGAGCGTGATCCCGACCGTGGCATGCCCGAGGAGTTCGGAGGCGACTTTGGGATGAACTCCCCGGCTCAGCATGAGGGTAGCTGCCGTATGTCTCAGATCATGGAACCTCACAGTGCCCCATAGCCTTGTCCAGATGACCTGAAGGGGCAGGAACGCTCGACATTGATGCGCCCCTTGGTAACAGGGGGGTGGGTTTGCTCGATCGATCAACTGGGTCCTGAGAATCCAACTGGTGAGATATGGGCCAAAGCCAGCCGACTGAGCCGATTGTGGGACGCCCACGCGGGTCCGGACGCTCTCCGCTTGACCAGGCCAGGATCCCACCCCAGAAGAGCCGATCGTCCAAATGATCGTCGGTAGTACTCTGTAGTACACTGAGCGAGTGGATGGCTGCGACTGGAGCTTTGCTGAGAATCACATGCGAGACCGTCATGGCATTGAACCGGCTTGGGCCGAGGAGGCGCTCCGTGACCCTGACGCACTCACGATCAGACCAGATCCGGCCAGCAGGTCGGGACGAAGTGTCCGCACCATCGGCTTCTCCACATCCGCGGGCTGCCTGCTCACGATCATCACAGTCGCTGAAGGAACGGTTACCTATGGAGTCAATGGTTGGCGCGCGAGTCTAACCGATATGCGGCGCTACAAGGAGGACTTGCAATGAGCGATGAAATCGCCCGAGTGGTTACCGAGGAAGCCGCAGCCTCCGAGGCCAACCGCGACGCACCCGTATTGGCCGACTCCGCAGTCGACAGGCCAAACCGGCCGCGTTCGGCTGTCTACTCAGTCCGGCTCAATCTAGAGGAGGTGGCCTCGCTGCAGGCACTGGCTGAGGAGGTGGGCGTTCCGGCCTCGACGCTTGTCCGTTCGTGGATCGTTGACCAGCTCCGCTCCGCACGCGGGGAGTTCGGAGAAGCCGAGGCAGAGCTGCGCGCCGCCCAGCTTCACCTGGCCCACCTCCAGCGCCACCTCGCCCGGCCCGTACCGTGAGCGACCTGCACCGTTCCTGCTGAGTGCCCATAAGACACCCGGTCGGGACGAGCGGTCTTTCCCGACCTGGACGCTGCCCAAGGTTGCCGTCGCCGTTTCGGGTCTTGCGCCACGTGGGTGGCTGCCCTCACGCCT
>JAJYPP010000013.1 GCA_021795235.1 bacterium | reverse complement strand
GATCACCACCGAGAGCATGTCCCGGACCTGATCGGACTCCCCGGAGCGAGAGCTGTCCTCGTCCTCACCGGTGACCTCCTGCTGTGCCCACCCCCGCGTTGGCCGATACTGGCCAACAGCGCGCTCACCTGCTCGCAACCCGACGCCGCCGCGATCAGGGCCGTGAGCGCGACTGTTCCCAGTGGCCTTATGTGTGGAGTCCTTGGGGCGGGGCGGGCGGCTCGTGGTGGCCCTCTGGCGGCGGGCTTGGAGTCACGCCTGGGACCTCGGCGCCACCCGGAACACGCAGAGGCCCCTGCCCTCGCCAGGCCGAGCAGCCGAGGCGCTGAGAACGCCGGCCCAGCCTTCACGCCAGAGGGCTTCGCCCACCGCTTGGTAGACCGGCCACTGTCTCCGGGTCGGCACCGGCGGGTCCACGCCCACCCGGGCCAGCTGGTCGGCGCCCGACAGATCGGCAAGGTGGGGAAGCTCGACCACGTAGCGCCATAGTTCCCGGGGCATCTGGAGCATCGGCGCCACCCCCAGCTCGGCCAGCGCCCGATACCATTCCGCCCACGCCGTACCCGGCTCGTCGGCCAGGTAAAAGCCCTCCACCACGGTGCCTCGTTGCCAGCGCCCATCCCCGGGCACGGCCGGAAGGAGCTCGGGCACAGGAACGGCAGTGGCGACTTGAGCGGTCTCTACCGGGTGAAGTTCGACGTAGCTGGCCAGCACCCCCAGCGGTTCCGACTCGTCGACCGTGGGCTCGATGACGCCACCAGTGAACTCGTCGCCATCGGGCGACGTGAGGAACACGCCATCTACCGTCTGGCGGCCAGTCGGCTCTCCCCGTAGTCCTGGGATCGTCAAGCGGACACGCTCGTCGGTTGTGTCAATACCCGAACGTCTACCGGGACGGTACTCCCGGTAGGATTTGCGGCTGGCGTGGACTTCCCGTGGCTGTCCAAATAGAGCCGTCCGAATTAGGATCCCGCACAGGGGCGTCATACGGCACACTGTCCGCGTGAGCGGACTCAAGATCGGCTACGCCCGGGTCTCCACTGAGGCCCAGGCCCTCACCGCCCAACGCAACGCACTTGCCGCACTCGGGGTCGCTCCCGGGCGGATCTACGTCGACCATGGCTTGACTGGCACGAACCGCGCCGGAGCCCGGTCTCGGCTTCCGCACGCTCGTTCAGGAGACTAGGGCCAGGATCTCCGTCAAGGTCCCGAGCTCCCGCCCACGCCAGGCCTCGTCGGGGTCGAACCGCAGGTGCGCCTCGGGATCAGTCGGGTGGTGGTCGATTCGCAGGGCGGTCAGACCGCAGGACTCCGCGCCGCTCAGCTCCTGGCTGCCTCCGTCGCCGATGTAGAGCGCCTCCGAGGCATGCAATCCCAGGCCGGCCAGCGCTTTGTGGTAGAGCTCCGGCGCCGGCTTGCGCCGTCTCTCGGTCCAGGAGAACAGAGCCACTTGAATCGGCGCCGTCCAGCTCAGGGTGGGCCAGATCTCGGGGGTCTCCGAAGAGGAGTCGCTGATCACCCCCACCTGGAGGCCACGGTCGCGCAAGGTGGCCAGCAGGGACGGGGTCTCCTCTCGGGGCCGGCTCAGCACCTCCCGGAACTGTTCCCAGCGCAGGACGGCGGCCCGCTCCAGGGCCGCCGCTTGCGGCTCGTGGCCCACCCGGCGGCAGAGTTCGCGCAGCATCTGCGGCAGATCTCCGAGGGCGGCGGTGGCGCGCTCGGTGTAGGTTCGCTCCATGAGCTCTTGAAAGGGCTTGAGCGGGGCCTGGAGCGCCTCTGCCAACTGGGTGGTCCGCTGCCGGGCCTGGGTCACGTCCCAGCCGTCGATGAGGGTGCCGTAGAGGTCGAAGATCACGCCCCGGTACGGCACGAGGCCGATTCTACCGGGGTCTGGCCCCCGCTCCACGGCCGGAGTGGCCGGCCTCCGTGCTCGCCTGGGGCAGGCCGGCAATCATCTCCAAGGCATGCGGGAGGGCTGGCCAAACCGCGTCCAGGCTCTCCTGGGTGGCCCGTAAAGCTCCCGGCAGGGCAACTATCAAAGTGGAGCCCAGGACCACTGCCACCTGCCTGGAGAGGATCGCGTGCGGGGTGTGTTCCATCCCCGACCGCCGCATCGCCTCTCCGAAGCCTGGGATCGAATAGTCGGCCACCGCCAGCAGCGCCTCGGGGGTCCGATCCCGGGGGTGGAGCCCGGTGCCGCCGGTGCACACGATCAGGGCGGGGTTGAGCTTCAGAACCGTGCGCCGAAGCCACCGGGAAATCTGGTCGGGCTCGTCGGGCAGGAGGTCGCGCAGGACGATCCGCGCCGGCAGGTCGGAAAGCCGCTGCAGCAACCAGTCGCCGCTGCGGTCCTCGCGCTTACCCTGCGACCCCAGATCGCTCACGGTTAGTAGCGCGGCCGGCCAGGCGGCGGCCACTATCGGCGCCTCACAGCGATCGTCATCGCTCATGCATCGGGTCTCCCCTTAAGCTCAGCCATCAAGGGGGCGAGCGCCGCCACCGGGACCTCCACCTGAGAGAAGACCGAGAACCGCGCTCGCAGCCCCGCGTACTGGGTGTTCAGGGCGCTGGCATCCTCGCCCTCCCCGGCGGACCAGTCGCTCATGTAATGCACCGCCACGATCCCCGCCTGCAGGGCCTCCTTCAGGCATCCGAAGCAGGGGCGCATGGTGGTGTGGAGGGTGCCCCCGAGGGTGGACTGGCCGAAGCGGGCCGCCGCCAGCAGCGCGTTCTGCTCGGCGTGTACGCAGATGCAGAGGTCGTAGCCGCGGCCCTCGGGGTAGAGCTCGGTGCGGCGGTTGAGGCAGCGATGGCAACCGCCTTCAGAGCAGTTGGGCATGCCGATCGGGGTGCCGTTGTAGCCGGTGCTGAGGACTCTGTCGTCGCGAACCACGACCGCGCCCACCCGGCGCCCCAGGCAGTCGGCCCTAGTGCGGGCGGCCAGGGCAAGCAGCATCAGGTACTCCCGCTTGCTGGGGCGGGCGATCGGCTCTGCCATCAGCTGGACCGGGGCCGCCGTGGTTCCATCCTCTGAGTTTGACATGGTGCTCGGGAGTGAGGTCAGGCGAGGGCCTCCAGCACCTGGTCGGTCGTGACCACGATGGCGAACTCTCGGTGCAGGCTGGCGGCGGTGACGTACGCCACCTGATCGGCCACCACCTCCTGGCCGAGCCACATCCGGCGGTCGAAGGTGTGGGTTGCGTCCAGCACGAACAGGGTCGGGTAGCCCAGGTCGCTCGCCATCCGGGCGGTGGTGTCGCAGCAGTGGTCGGTGGTGATCCCACAGATGGCGAGCGACCTGATCCCCCGCTCCTGGAGCCAGCCGTCGAGATTCGGCTGGCCGTAAAAGGCCGAGTGCACCCGCTTGCGGACCAGGAGGTCTGGCTCGCCCTGGACCACCTCTTTGAAAGCGTTGCCAGGGGTTCCCGGGGCGAGCGGGGAGCCGGTCTCGTCCGAGTCGTGAGCGACGAACACCACCGGCTGGTCCTGCCGGCGGTAGGCGTCGATCAGGCGGCCGACGTTGGCCTCGCACTGGGGATTGTTGCGAGCGCCGAAGGCGGGATCCTCGAAGCCCCTCTGGACATCGACCACGACCAGGGCGCTGGGGCGAGGGATGTCCACTTGCTTAGATCTGATCCAGGGCGGTCAGCAGCCGCGGGTCCAGGCCGGGGAAACCCTCCAGGTACTCGCGGCGCTCCCGCCGCAATCTCTCCACCACGGCCTGGTGCTCGGCCATCCGGCCCTGGCGCTGGTAGAGAAGCCGGGGCTGCAGCAACTCCAGGTCGTCGACCCCTGGCACCGCGGTCGCCACCTCGTAGCCGAAGTCGGGGTCGCGCTCCCAGGTGATGGTCCCCTCGGCTATGGCCTTGACCACCGCGGAGGAGCAGGCGATGCGCACCTTCTTGGCCCTTGGGTCCTTCTCGTCGCCCCCGACGGAGCCGGTGTTGAGCAGGAAGGCCTCGAAACCGCCGCTCTGATGGAGCTCCCGGAAGCGGTTGCCCTGCTGGGCGTGGAGCAGCGGGAAGAAGGGGTTGGTGCCCGGCACCCGCAGGGACCTTCCGGCCTCCGCGGCACCGCCCGCGGCCGTCCCTTTGGTCTCGCCGAGCATGAAGTAGGTCGCCGCCTGCTCGACCGACAGGCGGGCCACCGCTGGGATTATCGCGTCGTTGCGGTTGAGAATGAGCAGGGCGCTGACCGGTGGCGCTTCCCTGGCGTCCTTGAACCAGCCCAGGGCGCTCATCGGGAAGACTGCCCGGCCGTTCTGGGTGTAGCTCTCGTCGAAGAAGTCAACCGGTCCGTCGACCTCAGCCTGCGAGACGTTCTCCAAGTAGGCGATCGGGGAGGTGACCGCGGCATGGATGGTGGGCTCTTCCTCCGCGCTGAGGGCATAGGTCTTGGCGAAGCAGCCATTCTCGGTCCCGTACACCAGCCCCCCCGGCATCAGGGCCACGAAGTCGTCCTGTACCGGCTTGCTGTCATTCTGGCGGGTGAAGGTGGTGGTGGTCTTGCCGGTGCCGGAGAGCCCCACGATGAGCAGGGTGCGCTCGGTCCCGGCGACCGGGACCACCTTGCAGCCGGCGTGCAGGGCTAGGCCGCCCCGCTCGTAGACCAGCTTGTTCCACATCCGCAGCAGGCCCTTTTTGGACTCTCCGAAGTAGTCGGAGTTGAGGACCCGGGTGATCCCGCTCTCGAGGTCGACCGCGATCAGGCGGTCCTTGGGATAGCCGGGGGCGGCCAGGCCCGGGGTGTAGACGACGGTGAACCAGGGGATGAAATCCTCGCCCACGGTCTGGTCCTGGAACAGAAGGTGGTCCTGCATTCCGGCCACGTTCGCCCAGGCCCGGTCCATCACCAGCCGGGCGGGACACCGGAAGTCCGGGTCGTTGCCGATGTAGCCGTCGATGATCAGGACGTCGCGCTCGCGCAGGTGCTCCTCCTGGAGCTGGGCCACCCTTCTTCCCTCGGCGGCCGAGATCGTCTGGCTCGAGGTTGACTCGGGCTGGTCGGTGACGATGAAGGTCGACTCGGTACTTCGCGCCACCACCTTGGTCTGCACGTTGTAGTTGTCGTAGGCGGTGCGCCGCGCCGTCGGCATGGCGGCCGTGAGCGCTCGCAGCTCGGCCTGAGTGGGTCGGTGGCGCACGGTTCTGGCCTCGGGGACGTAGGGATCCACGATCTGAGTCACGGTGACCTCCTCAAGCTCGCCCGCTCGGCGGCAACCGCGGCAGATTACCGCAATCCAGGGGCGGGCGCCATGGGGTTCGCCGCAGTCGCCTTAGAGTCTTGTGCAATGGCTCCCGACTGGTTGGAGCCGATGGCCCCGTCGGGGCCCCAGGATCGAGGGAGGATTGAACCCATGGCCGACCAGAACGGCACCCACGGAAGCGGGGCGACCGTGGCCGCGATGATGACCAAGGCGGTGATAACCACCAGCCCCGAGACCTCCGTGGAGGAGGTGGCCCAGGTCCTGCACCACCATCACATCACCGGGATGCCGGTGGTGGACGACCACCAGCGGGTGGTCGGGGTGGTCAGCGAGATGGACGTCGTCCGCAAGCGCGGCCGAACGGTGGCCGAGATCATGACCGAGAGTCCGCGCACCGTCGAGGAGCAGGTCCCTCTGGCCGAGGTGGCCGAGGTGCTGATGCGCGAGCGAATTCGACGGCTCCCGGTGGTGCGCCACGGCAAGCTCGTGGGCCTCATATCACGGACCGACCTGGTGACATTCTTCGCCCAACATCAGTGGTCCTGTGTGAACTGCGGCGCGACCCAGCGTGGCCTGGAGCCTCCCGAGAGCTGCCCGAGCTGCGGTTCGACCGTCGGTTCCAGGCTGGAGGACGCGCCCCACGGGCTATGACCGAGACGACCTCAATCGCGTGACCGGGCGCGCAGCTTGGAGAGGTCGTGGACGGCGTCGATCCAGCGGATGGTTCCGCTGTAGGAGCGCATCACCACCGAGTGGGTTTCCACCCGCTCGCCGGCGAAGCGCACCCCTCCCAGCATCTCGCCGTCGGTGATGCCGGTGGCCGCGAAGAAGATGTTCTCGCTCCCGGAGAGCTCCTCGGCCGGAAAGACGTGGTCGGGATCGAAGCCCTCCCTCCTCACCATCTCGGCTTCCTCCTGGTCCCTCGGCATGAGCCGGCACTGCATGTCACCCTCGATGCAGCGGACCGCGCAGGAGGTGAGGACGGCCTCGGTCGCCCCGCCTATCCCCATCAGCACGTCGATGCCGGTCCGTTCCGGCAGAGCCGCCATGATCCCGGCCGCGACATCGCCATCGGTGATGAGCATCACCCGGGCGCCGGTGTTCCGGATCTCGGCCAGCAGGCGCTCGTGGCGGGGGCGGTCCAGCACGACCACCGTGAGATCCTCGACATGGCGAGACTCCGCCTCGGCGATCCGCCGGAGGTTTTCGGCCGGGGGTTGGCGCAGGTCGATGGCCCCCTTGGCGCGAGGGCCCACCACCAACTTCTCCATGTAGAAGCAATGGGTCTGCAACAGGCTGTCGCGGTCGGCCAGCGCCACGGTGGCGATTCCACCGGGCAGCCCCCGGGCCACCAGCCTGGTGCCGTCGATGGGATCGACAGCCACATCCACCAGGGGCGGGTTCCCGTTGCCCACCTCCTCTCCGATGTAGAGCATCGGGGCCTGGTCCTTCTCTCCCTCCCCGATCTTGACGACCCCTGACATGTCCACGTAGGACAGGCTCCGCCGCATCGACTCGACCGCAGCTCGGTCGGCTGCGATCTTGTCGTCCCGGCCCATGAAGCGCGCCGCCGACATGGCCGCCCCCTCGGTTACCCTGACCAGCTCCATGGCGAGGTTGCGATCGGTGGGCGTACCGGGATCGGTGGTGAGCACCTGGGCTCCGCTGGGATCGGGAGGCGTTGCCATGGCGCGGTCAGGATAGCGGCTGGTCGGGGCGGACGCACGCCCTGGCGTTCGTGGACAATCACTGGAGTGAGCACCTATCCCACCGCCGAGGCCAGCGTCCCCACCCGTTTTGAATACGATGAGCAAGCTCGTGCCCTGGTGGTGAGTTGGCGCGATGGCGGGTCGAGCAAGATCCCCTTCCAGGAGCTGAGGAGGGGGTGTCCCTGCGCCGGCTGCAAGGGGGAGCTGGGGACCCCCGGCCGCTTTGACCTGGATCCCGAGCTGCACCCCGGAGAGGATGAATTGGCTGACATCGCCCTGGTTGGCAACTACGGCCTCAAGGTCGTCTGGGGGGACGGTCACGACACCGGGATCTACCGTTTCGAATTGCTGCGAGGCCTGGGCCAGCCCGCGCCCCGGTAGCGCCGATGGGCCCGACCGCTCCCGGCTCCAGCACGCCTCGAGCGGAAGCGGAGTTCGGGACTCACGCCCTGGAGTCGCTGGTGGCTGAAGGGCGACTCCAGACGATGCTCTCACCCATGAGAGTCCGTCTGCCGGCGGGCTGGGAAGTCCCCTCTGTGGGGGCAGCGGTCACAATTGGACCGATGCCTGAGTTGGTCATCGCCCTCTGCCAGCTGCCAGGGTCCGGCTCGGACACGCGGGCCAATCTGGACCGGGGTCTGGCGGCCTGCGCCGAAGCCGCCGGCAACGGTGCGGACGTGGTCGTCTTCCCCGAGCTCTGGCAGATCGGCTACACGCCCTGCCCGGAGGACGGGGCGGATCGAGCGGCCTGGCAGGCCCTAGCCCTGGATCTCGGGAGTCCCTGGGAGGTGGCCTTCGGCGAGGCCGCGCGGGACCTGAATGTGGCCGTGCTGATCACTTTCCTCGAGAGGTGGCCGGGCGCGCCCCGCAATACCGCGGTGCTCTTCGACCGCCGTGGTGAGGCGGTCCTGCGCTACGCGAAGGTTCATACCTGCGACTTCTCCATGGAGGCGGCGCTCACCCCGGGAGATGGCTTTGATGCAGCCGAGATCGATACCCGGGCTGGGCCGGTAAAGCTCGGGGTGATGATCTGCTACGACCGGGAGTTCCCGGAATCGGCCCGAGAGCTGATGCTGGCAGGCGCCGAGGTGATCTTGGTGCCGAACGCCTGTCAGATGACCGAAGAACGATTGGGCCAGTTGCGCGCCCGGGCTTTTGAGAACATGACAGCCATAGCGCTGGCCAACTATCCGGCACCCGCTCACGGCGGACGGTCCTGTGCCTTCGACGGTGTCGCGGTCCTCCCCGACGGCACTTCCCGCGACCATCAGCTCCTCCTGGCCGGAGCCGAGGAGGGGATCCACTACGCGAGGTTGGACCTCGACCTTCTCCGCCGGTACCGGCTCAGCGAGGGCTGGGGCGACGCCTACCGCAAGCCCTACGCGTATCGACGGCTGGCCGCCACCGGACCACCGTCAGCCGTGTTCCGCCGCGCCGACGCGCGCCACCTCCCGACCGCGAGCCTCGATGCCTCCGGGGACGGTGTCAGCGGGGTCGACTCGGCGTCGGGGCGACCGGCTGGGGAGCGACCAACATGATCGGTGGCTCCGCAACCGAACCAAGAGTCCTGCGGCGGGCCCGACGAGGCGTGAAGGTCCCGACCATGCCGACGGGAACGGTCCGGTCGTGGCAGCATCCGTCCGCGTGGCTGTCGCAGTCCCGCGGGACGCGCTGAGTTTTCGCGTGATGGTTGACGACGTTCGAGTCCGTGAAGCCGGGCCCCAGGACGCCGCCGCGCTGCTGACCCCGAAACGGTAGCTTGACCAGAAGTCGGTCTTCATGCTGCTCGAGCCCAGCGAACGCGTGGAGCACCCGGATGAGGTCGCCGCTGCTATCCAGCGGCTCGTAAACTCAGGCAACTCTGTCGTGATCGTGGCGGAGCGGTCGTCCCGCCTTGTCGGCTACATCGAAGCGACCGATTCGGTTGGAAGTCACCGCTGGGCCGGAGCTCCGCGCGGTAAGGAGCACAATCCCGCCGGCAAGCGGGTCTTGTTCCCAGGAACTTCCAGGCTCGACCTGGTTGCGGTCACGGCCGTCCCTGACGCTTGAGCTTTCCGCCGACTCAGGTTCCGGTGCTCAACAGTTCCTTGATCTTGGCGGCCACGATGGTCGGCTTGAAGGGCTTGATCACCACATCTCGAGCGCCCGCCTCCCGGGCGAGCCGCTCCCCATTTTCGCTGCGCTGCTCCGGCATCAAGACGATGCCGGACCGGGGCTGCAGGCCGGAATCGATCAGCCGCCGGCACAGGGTCCGCCCGTCCTCCTCCAGGGTCACGTCGCACAGGAGCAGGTCAACCTCCTCATCCCGGCAGACCCGCTCCGCCTCCGAGGCGGTCCTGACCCAGGTGACCCGGTGCCCCTCCCTTCCCAGTTTGAATTCCAGGATCCGTCCGATCATGGGCTCGTCCTCGGCCAGCAAGACATGGGCCGGCGGCACCACAGACATGTCCTGAGTGTAGGCGCTCGAGGGTCGAGTTCCAGATGGGTACCAGAGGCGGTCCGGGAGCAAGATTGGACTTGGGCGAAACGCCGAGCCGGCTGACGACGTTCCAGTTGGCAGGGCGACGGGGGAGGGCGCTCTTCCAGGCTCGCTTGTGTCGTCGCACCAAAGCCCCTCAGTCGGATGCCCCCCATGCGCAGAGGCCGCCCCCGTCTACTTCGGCGCCGGCGCCGGAATCCTCTAACCCAGGCGGCCCGTTTCGGGCCGATGATCCAGGGTGCGACCCCGGCCCTCGATCTGCTCATGGTGGGGGCCATCCTGGCCCTCTGCGTGCTCGGGATCATGAATCTGGTGGCGGTCGGCGACCGGTCCCTGGCGGTCCATCAGGGCTTGACCGTGGTGCTGGGGCTCGGGGTGCTGGTCTGGGCCTGGAGGACTCCCAGCCGCTGGTGGAACTGGCTCGGTCGCCTGGCCTACGCCGGATCGGTGCTGCTCCTGCTGGGGGTAGCCGTCCATGGGGTCGACGCCTACGGGGCCAAGCGCTGGATCCACATCGGGATCCTGATCCAGCCGTCCGAGCTGGCCGAGCTGGGCCTGATCCTGCTGCTGGCCGAGGTCATGTCGCACCGGGAGTGGCGGGAGCGCAAGCGCGTCGGCCTGACCCTGGGGTTGGCGGTGCCCCCCATCGCCCTGACCTTGCTGGAGCCGGATCTCAGCACCTCTGCCCTGCTCTGCCTGATAGTCGCGGCGGCGATGCTGCTGGGCCGGGTGCGCCTCAAGGTGCTGGGCGGTCTGCTCCTGGCGGGGCTGCTGTTCCTGCCGATCGGACTGCGACTGCTGCGCCCCTACCAACTTGCTCGCCTCCACAGCTTCCTGAGCGGGGGGGCCAACGGCTCCTCGGGCGGATTCACCATGCTTCAAGCGCACATAGCCATCGCCTCCGGCGGACTGCTCGGCGGGGGACACTCCTCCATAAGTCAGCTCTTGGCGTCCTACCTACCCGCGCGCGAGACGGACCTTGCCTTCTCCAGCCTGGTCGAGCAGTTCGGGTTGGTGACCGGCGGCATCGCCATCCTGGCGGTCCTGGTGCTGGTCTGGCGCCTGGTGGTCGCCGCCACCCACTCCCGAACCCCTCAGGCCTCCCTGGTCGCCGGCGTGATGGCGGTCCTGGTGGGCGGTGAGGTCGTGCTCTCAGTCGCGGGCAACCTCGGACTGCTCCCATTGGCTGGAGTCCCGATCCCCTTTCTCGCCTACGGCGGAACGGTGACCGTCGCCCATATGGCGGCCTTTGGATTCATCCTGGCGGGCCGCCTCGACGCCGAGCGGCATCCTCTATGGAGGATCCCGGTGCGGCTGCGCAGCCGCCCCCGGCTGGTGCGCAGCGTGGCCGGGGTGCTGGCCCTGTGCCTGCTGCTGCTGGGGGGCTACGCCTACCGGCTCCAGGTGCTCCAAGGGGCTCAGCTTCGCCAGGACGCCCTCACCGAGGTGACCAGGTGGATCCCGCTGACCCCGGAGCGAGGAGTCATCGAGGACCGCCACGGGCAGGTGCTGGCGGCCGATCCAGCCGCGGACCAGGTGGTGGCGGTGCCGCAGCTGGTGCCAGCTCACCTTGATGTCGAACTGGCCCGCCTGCTGGGGCAGACGCCCCAGCAGCTGCGTAAGGAGATGGGCCAACCCACCCACGGAGGCTTCACCGTCACCCTGGCCCAGCAACTGCCCATGGTCAGGGCCACGGTTCTTCAGTCCGCCAAGATTCCCGGGGTGATCGTTGAGCCCGCCCTCGGCCGCACCTATCCCTACGGGTCCTTGCTCGGCCCCATCCTCGGCTACACCGGACCGGAGACCCCGCAGCAGGTGAGGCAGCTCGGGCTGCTTCCCAGTGGGGCCACCCTGGGCCAGGCCGGCCTGGAGGAACAGTACGACTCCCTGCTGCGGGGCCACTATGGGTCCCAGGCGATCCTGGTCAACTCCCAGGGAGTGCCGGCGGCCTGGGGCAGGACCATTCCCGCGGTCAACGGCGGCACCCTGGTGACCGGCCTGGACCTGGGGTTGCAGCAGCTCGCCACCAAGCTCCTGCAGAAGGCGATCTCCGGCGCATACCCCGGCTCGCAGCGGGGCGACCAGGGGGCGGTGGTGGTGATGGATCCCCAGAACGGGCAGGTGCTGGCCATGGCCAGCTGGCCCGCCTACAACAACAACATCTTCGAGGCCCCTCGCAACAGCCCCGCGATCGAGGCGCTGCTGTCGCAGCCCGGCAGCCCACTTCTGGAGCACGCCACTCAGACCGCGATGCCGCCCGGCTCGAACTTCAAGCTGGTGGTCTCCTCGGCGGATGTCTACCACCACGCCATCCCCCCCGGTCAGATCATCCCCACCGGCTACACCTTCACCTACGACGGCCACACCTACCACAACTGGATGACCCTGCCCCCGCAGGATCTGCCCCAGGCGATCGCCTGGTCCAACGACGTGTACTTCTACAAGCTGGCGGCGGCACTGGGCGCGCAGAACATCATCTCCACCGGTCACATCATGGGTGTGGGCAGGACGACTGGCATCGACCTGCCCGGCGAGGCCCCCGGCTACCTGGGCACCCCGACCTCGGTCGCCAAGCTGGGCGAGACCTGGTACCCGGGGTCGACGGTGATCCTGGGAATAGGGCAGGGATACGTGACGGCCACCCCGATCCAGGACGCGGTCTGGACCTCCGAGGTCGGCACCGGCACCACGGTGGTTCCCCACATCGGGATGTCCCAGAGCAACGGGTCGGCCGCAGCTCTCCGGCCGATCTCTGAGCCGGCTCCCAAGCGCCTGCCCTGGGCCTCCGAGCTCGGCCCGGTGCGGGCGGGCCTGCGCCTGGCTGTCACCGGTGGTACGGCCAGCATGCTGAGCGGCCTGCATCTGGACGCTGGCGGCAAGACCGGGACCGCCCAGGACCCATCCGCTCCCCATGGGGGTCCCGACGCCTGGTTCACGGCGATGGCGCCGATGTCCAACCCCCAGGTGGTGGTGAGCATGGTGGTCCGCGGCGGGGGTCAGGGCTACTACACGGACCAGCCGGCGGTCAGGCAGATCCTGAAGTACTTCTTCGCCAATCGGGCCCAGATCATGGCGAGCGTCTCAACTGCCACTGGGGTCCCGGCTGCCGGCGCCTCCCCCGCCCCGGCCGCCACCGCGGTGCCTGCAGGCCGTTCGGCGACCGCCACCACGCGCTCCGTAGCGGCTTCCACGCGGCGGTTCGGGGCCCAGGGCGGGAGGTCAGGGCTGCGAGCGCTACCCGCGGCTGGCCCGGCCGACGGGGTTGCCCGGCTGAGCAGTCAGCCCGGCTCCAGCTGATGAGTGGCGGTGGGCTCAGAACTGCGGTGGAGCGCCCTTGAAAGCGTCGACAACCCTGGGCGATATGAGCGCCTTGGCCGCCCCCTCGGCGACACAGGTAAGGGGCCGCTCCGCCATGCTCACCGAGAATCCGAGAGCATCCTCCAGGTGACCCTGAAACCCTTCCAGCAGGGATCCCCCACCGAAGGCCAGCACCCCGGTCTGCATGATGTCCCCCACCGCCTGGGGGGGAAGCTGATCGAGCACGAACGAGAGCGCGTCCACGATGCCGTCGACCGTCGGCCGGAGCGCCAGGGTGGCCTCGTCAGGATCGAGGGTCTGCATCCGCGGCTTGCCGCTGAAGACATCCCTGCCCTCCACCACGATCGGGCCGGAGCCGTTGCCCGCGGTGCGCAACCTAATCTTGATGTCCTCGGCGGTCAGCTCGCCGACGATGAGGTGATGTTCCTGGCGCAGGTACTGGTTGAGCGCGGCCGTCATCTCGTCACCGGCGACCCGGCAGGAACTCGCCGCCAGGATCCCGCCGAAGCAGATCGCGGTGACCTCGGCGGTGCCGCCGCCGACGTCGACCACCATGTGCGCCCGGGGCTCCAGGGGGTCGATCCCACATCCGATCGCGCCGGCGACCGGCTCGGGGATGAGATCGGCGCGGCCGATGCCACCTTCCTCCAGCGCCTCGATCAGCGCCTGCCGCTCCAGGGCGGTCGCCCCCGCCGGAACCCCGCAGATGGCGCGGGGCCGGAAGCGCTCCCAGGGCCGGCGGGTCACCTGGTGGATCACCGCCACGATGAAGCCCTTGGCCGATTGGAGGTCCGATACCACTCCGTCGCGGATGGGCCGGACCGTGGTCATGCCGACCGGGGTTCGGCCGGTGAGCTCGCGAGCCTGGTGGCCGATCAGGATCGGCTTCTTGGTCCCGTCGGGGCCCAGGGAAACCAGCATGACCGAGGGCTCGTTGAGCAAGACAGTGCCGTCGCTGCGGCACACAACTGTGTTGGCGGTCCCGAGGTCTATGCCAAACTCGGCCGAGAGCAGTCCCACTTTCACCACCTGACGAACTGCCGTCGCTGGGACGGCTCTGCGAACACTACGCCCCCCGCGAGCTGGGAACGAACTTGGAGCTAATCTCGTTTCACCGCGGCCCACCTCTGGAGATTCCGGACCACCTCCATCTCACCGTCAATCCCACGGCGGTCCGGCTGCCTGATGGGCTTGTGGTATGGGTGAGGGCCGTCCCGCTCCATGCGGCTGACGAGCCCCAGGCAGCCCTGGAGCGCCTGACCCGCCTGGCCACTGTCAGGGGTGGCAACCTGCTGCGACCCCTCGCGGCTCTGCTCGACGGGCGCCGTCTGGTGGTGGCCGAGGAGGCGTCCCACGGAGTCTCCCTGCGGACCCTGCAGCGGGTGGTGCCCTTCACCTGGGAGCAGGCGAGCGTGGTGGGTGAGGGGTTGTTCGCCGCAGTGGCGGGGCTGGAGGCCGGCCAGGCCTCCCACGGCGACATCACCTCCGACACCGTCCACCTCAGCGGCGACGACGGCAGGGTCCGCCTGGCGGCACCCGATCCCCGTCCGGTCCGGCCCGATGGGCCATCGGACCTGGCGGCCGCCGCCGCGCTGGTCCGGTCGCTGCTCGAGGGCGCGTCGCCGCCCAGTCGGCGCGCAGTCGCCGCCCCGGTGCGGGACCGGTTGCTCGACCTGGCCGGTGCCGCCGACTTGGGCCAGCTCTCGGCCGCGCAAATTGTGACCCGCTGGCGCCGCGCCCTCGCGGGCCCGCTCGGGGCCTCCGGCAAGGTCCGGGTGCGGCGGCAGCTCCAGGCTCTGGCCGGGAGGTTGGGGCAGCAGCAGACGCGCGCTGGCCACCCGGTGCCGGGGCTGGCCGCCGCGCCCGCTCTGGCCGCCTCCGGAACCGCTGCGGGCCGGTCGGAGCCAGGAGCTGACTTCTCCCAGAGCGGTGGCCGGCGCGCCACTGTGTCAACTGCGGCCTCCGGCTCTGCCGGCCTCGACGCTGGGGGTTCAGGGCGGGCGACTGAGACATCATCTCCTGAGCCGAACTCCGCCCGCCCCGGTCCGGCTGGCCCTGGGGTCCGCTCCCGGCTTCCCGCGGGCCCTCGCCGCCGGGGCTGGCTGGCGGCCGGCACCATCTTGCTCCTGGTTCTCGTGGGCGCGGGAACTACCTTGGCGTTGGCAGGTCGCGGCGGCCCGGAGCATCCGGCTGCGGGCGGGTCACGGAGCTCCCGGCCGACTCCGAGCAGCTCCGCCTCCACGCCGGCGGCCCCCAGTCCCTCGCCCACTCCCACGGCGACGCCACTTCCGAGCCCCTCACCAACCGCCTCCACGCTGCGGGAGATGCCCGTGCTGGGGCCGGCCAGCAACCCGCCCATCAACGACGTGCAGCTCACCGCCGGCTGTCCCTCCAGTGGCCACGGCTCCTGTGCTTTCGCGATCAGGGCGGGCTTGGGGGCGCACCCGGCGGAAGCGGTCGACTGGCGCTTGGTCTTGGTGAATCGCTGTAGCGGCTCGGTTAGCCAGGTGGCCTCTGGGCAGATATCCGCTCCGGCCAGCTACACCTACATCGAGGCGCAAGCCCAGGTGAATGTGCCCAGCTCGACGCCGGTCGGCCTGGTGGCGCTGGTCGGAGCTCCGAACTCGGCCTCCTCCTCTCCCATCCTGATCACACCGCCTGGGGCCGCCTGTTCCGGATAGCGGTGCGACCGGGCTGCGACTGAAGTCGCGGCCCGGTATCGGTGCTGCGACGAGGGGCTGCCGAACCGGGTCCGGCTCCAAGAATGGGCTCTCGTGGAAGGCAACAGGAAGCTGATGACGCCTGCGCTCGCCCTGGTCGCCAGCCTGGTGGCCGCGATGGGACTGCTTGGGGCGACCGGGCTCAGCTCGGCCCTGGCCAACTCGGCCCCAGCTGCCGCCCGGCCCGCCGTCTCGCCGCTGGCCAAGCTGAACCAAATGGTCCACGCGGCCAAGGCGAAGGAGCTCTTCCTGATGAACCAGGTGCAGACCGCCAGGAAGCAGCTCGCGGTCGAGCGGTCCGAGATCGAGCGGGCGCGCTCACAGCTGGCGTCGCTGATCTCCGCCGAGTACACGGGATCCCCAAGTGGGATCGTCGAGGTCTTCGCCAGTGGGTCCCTGAGCCAGGCGCTGGACACCCAGATCACGCTCTCCAGGATCACCGCTGCCGAAAAGACCGCAGTGAACTCCCTGGCCGCCGACATGCGGGCCGAGCGCCGGAGTCAGCAGCGCCTGCTGGCAGAGCGGGCCAAGGCCGTGGGGACCGAGAAGCGGCTCCAGGCCGAGCAGATAGTGGCTGCGTTCGAGGCTGCCCACCCGTCGCCCCCGCCGGCCACTGCCGCTCCCAAGCACAGTCCCCAGAGCACGCCGGCGACGACCTCGGCCACACCCACACCCACACCCACACCCACGCCGACGCCGACGCCGGCCCCGACTGCCCAGCCCACGCCGGTTGCCACCTCGACCACGCCGCCGCCAGCCACCAATCCAGCGCCGTCGCAGGGCATCTTCTCGGTTAGCACCAACCTCACCCAGCCGAGTGGGATCACGCTCGCGCAGGTCCAGCAGTTCCTTCAGGGGACCCCGTTGGAGGCCGACGCCGGCTACTTCATGGACGCCCAGGCGGCCAGCCACGTGAGCGCGATCTATCTGATCTCGGACGCGGTCCTGGAAACGGGTTGGGGAACATCGTCGCTCTACCTCCAGAAGCACAACCTGTTCGGGTTCCACGCCTATGACATCAACCCGCTCGGTGATGGCAGTACCTTCCCCAGCGACCAGGTGTGCATCAGCTTTGTGTCCTGGTACGTGTCGGTCTACTACCTGACCCCGCCCGGGTACCAGGTGCCCAACTATCCCGGCCAACCGGGATCGATCGCCACCGGGCAGTTCTACAACGGCCCGACCCCGGCCGGGATGAGCGTTGACTACGCCAGTGACCCGGCGTGGGCGACCAAGATCGCCCAGATCGGCGATCTGCTCCAGTCCACACCAGGCTGAGCCCGGCCCGCACCCGCCTCCCGGCCGTACCTTGGAGGGCGTGGAGACCGATCCCACCCTCTCATCGCTCCCGCTGTCCCAGCACTTCTGCCTGGCTGACGGTCGGACCGCGGCGCTGGTGACCAGTTCGGGGGTATGCAACTTCTGGTGCGCTCCGGCCTTCGACTCCCAGCTGCGCCTGGCGGGAGTGCTGGATGCGGCGGCCGGCGGCTCGGTGGGCGTGCTCCCTCTGGGGCGACACCGGCCCCGGGCGCGCTGGGCCGGTGGCTCCAACCTCGTCCGGATTGAGTGGTCGGATTCGGTCACGGTCACATGCGGCCTGGTCGATGACGGCGAGGGGCGCAGCGCTCTCGCCTTCTTGGTCGATGGCCCGGCTGCGGCCGAGGTGATGGTCGAGCTGGGCAGCGCGGAGGCCGGTGGCGGTGGCGGCTGGGCGGTCACCGGCAGGAGGGCCGAGATGCCCGGCCCCACCGCGCCCGATGGACCCGGGGGACCGCTGCTGCTGGTGGCCTCGCAACCGCTGCGGTCCCATCCCGGAGGAGCTGCTCTAGCCATCCCCCCCGGCGGGGCCCTGGTCTGGCTTGAGGTATCCAGGCTGCCGGGTGATCCAACGGAGATGGCGTTGAGGGTGGCGCGCGACCCCGCTGGAGCGGTGGCCTCGGTGCGAGCGCGGATGGCGCAGACCACCGCCGCAGCGGATGCCTGGCTCGCCGGCTTGGGCTCCAAGCCGGAACTCGGCCCGGTCCTTCGCCAGGCTCCGCGCTGGGCCCGTGACGCCTTGGTCCGCTCGCTGCTCACTCTGCGAGGGCTCCAGGACCGTGCCTCGGGGCTGGTGGTCGCCTCGCCGCTGACCTCCATTCCGCAATGGCCCGGCAGTGAGCGGGCCTGGGACTATCGCTACGCCTGGCTGCGCGACTGCGCCGACGCGGGCCTGGCCCTCGTTCACGCCGGCGCGACCGGCGAGGCGCGGCGGCTCGCCTTGGGCCTGGCGGGCCGGCTGGTCTCGCGGGGCCAGGCTCCCGTCGCCCGGCTCGACGGTGGCCAGCTCCCTCCGGAGCACCTCCTGCTCCACCTCAGCGGATACGGGGGGGGCGTGGTTCGGATCGGCAACGCCGCCGCCGGCCAGGTCCAGGTGGACACGCTGGGGGAGGTCATGCGTTTCATCGAGGCGCTGGATTCAGCCGGGGCGTGTCCCACGGAAGTGCTGGGTTTGGTCCCCGAGCTAGCCGCTGCAGCTGCCTCAAGTTGGCGCCAGCCCGATCACGGGATATGGGAGGTCCGCGGCTCGCCCCGCCACTACCTGCACAGCAAGCTCCTGGCGTGGGCAGCCCTCGATGCGGGTATCAAACTGGCATCTCGAGGCCGCGTCCCGGCAGAGGCCAGCTGGGGCTGGCGCCGGGAGAGGGAGCAGATTGCGACCGCCATCCGGGCCAGTGGGACGGATGCCCGGGGGGTGTTGAAGATGGCCTTCGACGATGGTTCTGCGGACTCGTCCTCCCTGGCCGCCTATGTGATCGGCTACCTTGACCCGGGGTCTGAGCGAGCATCCGCCACCTTGGACGCGGTCAGCGCGGAACTCGGCGAGGGGCCACTCCTGGCTCGGCACCGCCCCGAGCGCGACGGGTTTCCCTCCCCCTGCGCGCCCTTCCTCTTCACCTCCTTGTGGGCCGTGATCGCGGAGTCCCGCTTGGGGAGGCGTGCGGCTGCGCTGGCACGCCTCCACGCCATCGTCGACCTGGCCGGCCCGGCGGGGCAGCTGTCCGAGGTCGCTCTGCCCGCACCACCCACTTTGCTCGGCAACTATCCCCAGGTGCAGAGCCAGGCCGCCTTGGTGGAGGCGATACTCGCGGTCTTCGCCGCCCCCTGACGGCTCTGGCCCGAGCTCCCCGCTCCTATACTGGCGAATGGCCGCCCTCGGGATCCGCTGCGACCCGACGCCCCGTTCGTCTAGTGGCCCAGGACACCGCCCTCTCAAGGCGGAGATCAGCGGTTCGAATCCGCTACGGGGTACCATGCGGCGGCTCCGCCGGCACCAGCTGAAGGAAGCAAGATGAGTTCTGACTATTTCCCTCCCCGCCCTCTCCAGGGGGTGCCGATCGCGGCCCACGGTCATCAGATCCAGGCGCACCTGACGGTCCTTCCCGAGGAGCCGCAGGCCGCTTTGGAAGCGTTGGCCGGAGTTCTGGGAGGAGGCGGTGTTGTGCACTCGACCCAGACGGAACCGCTGAAGGCCGTGTGTGCCACCCATCCGAGCTGTCTGGATGGCTGGGCACGGCTGGGCCAGGCGGCGTACCTGGGCGGCGACTATGTCGCCGCCTACGCCTACAGCCGGGTGGGGTACCACCGCGGGCTGGATCGCCTCCGCCGCCACGGCTGGGGTGGAACTGGGCAGGTGCGCTGGAGCGAGCCCACCAACCGGGGCTTCCTGCGCTCGCTGCACCTGCTCATGGCGGCCAGCGCCGCTATCGGTGAGGAGGAGGAGTGCGATCGCTGCCGGCAGTTCCTTCTCGACCTGGATCCCACCGATCAGTTGGAGATTGCCGCCATGCCGGGACTCGGGCGGGCCAACCCCCTTGGGAGGGAGCAGCTGCCCTAAGCGGGCGTTTCCGGTAACGGAACCTTGCCGCCGACGGGCGGGGAACCCTTGAAACCGGCTGCGGTGCGGTGGCCACCCCCGCCGTAGCGCGCCGCGATCTCGCTCACGTCCATCCCCTCCGGGGTGGAGCGCAGCGACCAGCGCGCCACCTCCCCCGCGCCCTGCCACCAGACTGCGGCGAAGGGCTTGCCCCTGGCGAGGCGGTCGCCCAACTCACTCTGCAGAACCGGACTGTTCACCACCGGGACCTTAACCCCCAAGATCTCCACCGGACTCGCGTGGGCGGCGACCCGCTCAATCATGCGGCGCTGGTAGCCGAGGAGCACCCGACCCTCCCGGCGGAGTTCGTCGACGTCCAGGGAATCCCAAACCAGAAAGTCGAAAGGCTTGGCTCGGAGAGCGGCCGAGACCTCATCGCTCTCCGGAAGCTGGTTGCGCCAGAGATCGCGATCCTGGACGTACTGCAGCAGCTCCGGGACCGGACCCTGGTGGAGGTGCTCCCAGGCCATGACCGCACCGCTGCGGTGCATGTCGAAAACGCAGCCAGGCAGGTCGCCGATCTCGCTCTCGGCGGAACGGTGATGATCCAGGACCACGAGCTGTGCCGCCTGCTCCGCGAGGCGCACGGTCGTCGACCGGTCGTAGGCGAAATCCGCGACCAAGACCTCGCGGCCCCGCAGGTCGGGGGGCGGGTCGCCGTGGTTGACCGGCAGGTAGTCCGCCTCCGCCCCGTACTTCTTCCAGGCGGCGAAGGCCGCGCCGAACCCGTCCGGGCAATCACCGTGGTAGACGACCAAGGGCCGTGCCGCAGCGGTGCTGGCGTTGGCGGGCCCACTTGGGGCTCGCTCCGTCACGGAGGGGGAGGCGCTCAAGCGTTAACCGTAGATGAAGCCTTCCACACCCTGCAGTGTGTAGATCGCTCTTGTGTCGACCGTCCCAAACGCTAAGTAGTTGCCCTCTCTCACCACGAAGCTGTTGGGTCCGAGCACCGCCACCACCCAGGCCACGTGGCCGTAGTAGGGGTCGTAGGCGCCGCCGGGGGAGAACACGACCATGGAACCCACCCTGGGAGTCATGCCCACCGGGTAAGCGCCGGACTGGTAGTCCAGGCCCACCCACTGATCCGCGTTCCCGCTGGGAGCCCAGGGGACGTTGGTCTGGGTCGCGACGTACCAGGTGCACTGCCCCCATGGATAGGCGTCGCCGGGGGTCGCATATGGGGGCGACGGCGGCGAAGAGACGCTGAGTACCGTGCCTTCCTCGGCTCCAGCCGAGCCCCCGTACGAGCTCACCGCCACCTCCTCCGCCTGGAGGGTCACAATCTTGCGGGAGATCGCCTGGATCCGAGCCGCGATCTGGCCCGCCTGTCCGCCCAGCGAGGCGGCGGCGGCGTTGAAGGCGGCCTGCTCGCTTTGCAACTGGGCAGAGCGGCTCTGGAGCCCGACCACGAGCCCGGCCACATGCTGCTGCTGCCCGGTCTGGGTCGCCTTGAGGCTCTCCAGCGAGCTCTCGGCGGAGAGCAGGTGCGCGGTCAGCTGCGAGAACTGTTGGCCCACCGTCTGCAGCTGCAGGGTGTTGTTGACGAACTGGGAGATTCCGGCGCTGTCCGCCAGAGCGCTGCCGATGCTGTTCGAAGTCCCACGTTGGTACACCTGGGTGACCAGGCTGGCGAGCTGGGCCCGATCCACCACGACTTGGGCCTGGGTCTTGGCGATCTGGTCGTTGGTGGTTGCCAGGGCGGCGTCGGCGCGGTTCAGCTGCTGCTGTTCCTGGGTCAGCTTGGTCTGGGTCTGAGACACCAGCAGCTGGGTTGTGGCCGCCTGTTGGTTCGCCTGGGCAGCCCGTCCCTTCACGGACGACAGCTGGGCTCTCAGCGAGGACTCCTGGGCCCGCAAGCCGGCGATCTGCGACGCCAGACTGGCGGCTCCGACACCGCCAGTTGTGAAAAGGGCGCCGGCGGCGACCACCAAGCCGAACAGACCCATCTGGGCCATCAGGCGCATCAGCCGCGAGTAATTGCTGTGAGACATGAGCAGAGACGAGATCAAGAGTGTCTCAAGTCGCGACACTAACAGCCTTCGCCCCCCCGTGCAAGTCCGGTTACGGTCGGGTAACGACCGCTGCGCAGGCGGCTTCAGTCTTCCCTGCGGTCTCCAGCAGGGAGGCGGGGGACGGCTGGCGCAGCGGCCTGGGGCCGGAGCCTGGAGGCCCTGCCCAAGCCAACCGCCAGCAGGCGCAGAGCGGCCGGGGCCGTCGCGCCCGTGGGGGTAGCAGCGAGTTCGGGGCGGTGATCCGCAGTCCACCGGGTCGTGGTCACCCTCACCTTCCAGCGCCCAAAGGGGCGCTTGGTGAGGCGCATATCGGTGTGCTCCAAGACTCCGGTCCGCGGGGGCGGGAAGAGGCGTGGACGCTGGCCGCGGCCCCACCACCACAGGCCAATGCGGATCACGACCGGCGCCGCCGCCAGCAGCACCGCGCTGAGCCGGCGCGACGAGACGGAACCAGCGACGACGATCTCGCCCGGAATCGCTCTGCCTCGGGAGTCTTCCAACTCGCCTGACGATAGCAGCGCCGGACGCCTACTCGTGTAGGCTTCGTGCGATGCAGTCGTCTCCGGCGGATATCAGGCTCCGGCCCCTGCGTGTCACCGAACTCCTCGACACCGTCTTCAGCCTCTACCGGCGCAACTTCTGGTTGTTTGTGGCGATCGTCGCAGTCGTTCAGGTGCCCTATCAGGTCATCGACGACCTCCTGAGCCTGGCCGAGCCCACCAAGCCCTTCAAGCCGGTCGCCGGGCGTGCCCCGTCCCCCGCTCAGCTCAACGTGGCGTTGCACGACGCGGCTCTGCTGGTGGCGGTGGTGGCCATCCTGCTGGTCCTGAGCGTCGCCGTCGTCGTTCCCCTTCAGACCGCCGCCTTCACCAAGGCGGTCTCCGAGCGGTTTCTGGGCCGACCCGCCACCACCGGAGCCTGCTATCGCTTCGCCGTCAGGCGCTGGGGTGCCCTGTTCATCCTCGGCCTGATCTATTTGGGGCTGTCCCTGGGAGCGCTGATAGTCCTGGCCCTCCTGGGGGCGCTCCTGGTCGTCCTCCTGGGCGCGGTCGGGGCGGTGGCCGCAGGTCTCTTGGGCCTGGCCGCTCTGGTAGCGGGCGTGATCTGCTACGTGCGGGTCTTGGTGGCCAGCCCCGCCCTGGTCCTGGAGGGGATCGGTCCCTGGACCTCCATCCGCCGCAGTTGGGCTCTGTCGTCAGGTCATGCCGGGCGAGCGTTCGGGGTGTTGGTCTCCTTGGTCCTGGTGGAGCTCCTGGTAACCGCTTTGCTGGGGATCGTCTTCGGGATCCCGGCCGGCCTGGTGGGGATCAGCACCGGACCCGGGATCTTCATCCGAGACCTGGGCACCCTGATCACCGGAGTCCTGGCTGCGCCCATCCTGGCCGGGGGCCTCACCCTGCTCTACTTCGACCTGCGCGTCCGTAAGGAGGCTTTCGACCTGGAGCTACTGGCCCAGCAGCTGGTACAGGGGTCAGGTCCGGATTGAGCCGCTGGCTCAGGCCGAGACGCCTGGCCCCCCTACTGGTCTTGGGCTGGCTGCTGGTGGCCGCACCCGTTCCCGTAGCCGCCTCCCCAATATCCCTGGTCACCGGCCTGGCCCAGGCCCGGTCAGCTCTGGCCGCCGGCCATCCCACCCTGGCCGTCCTCGACCTCCGCGGCTTGCAGCCCAGGTTGCCGGCTGTGGCCGCCGTGATCTCATCCCTTCAGCGTGGTGAGTTGAGGCTGGCCGCCGCCCAGCTGAGCTCTCTGGAGGCGGTGGTCGGGTCGCCGTCTCGAGCGCCCACCTCCGCGGCGGTCGGGGCGGCGGTGCGCTCGGTCTATGAGAGCCCGCAGATGAGGGCGTCGGGTCACAAGCCGGCCTCCGCCTCGCTGGTGTCCGACCTGGCCGGCTTCTTGCTGAGTCTGCTGAGGCGGCTCTTCCAGCTGGTGGGCGCTCAGGGCTGGGTGGTCCTGGCGGTCGTCGTCCTCGTCCTGGGGGCGGCTCTGGCGCTGGCTCTCATCCAGCGATCTCGCGGCCGACTGCCACAGGCTGGCACCCATCCCCACGTGAACACCCCGGCGGGAGCTGACCCGCGCCCGGAGCGGCTATTCGCCGCGGCCGAGAGCTTCCAGCGCCAGGGGGCCCTCAAGGAGGCCGTGCGGATGGCCTTCCAGGGGCTGCTGCTCAGCGCCAGCTACCGGCGGGTTCTGGCCGTCGACCCGGCCTGGACCAATTCGGATCTGCTCCGGGCGGCGGGCCAGGTCGCCGGCCTCGAGCCCCGGCTGCGCCCATTGGTCCGCCAGTTCAACGCCGTGGTCTACGGCGGCCGGGATCCCGGCGTGGAGGGCTGCGCGCAGTTCACCCAGGCCTGCCGCTCCACCGCCGGGGAACTCCTCAGATGAGCTGGCGGCGCTGGCGGCCATGGGCCCTGCCGGCCGGGATCCTGGCGGTTGGGGTCATCCTCACCGCAGTGCTCGCGCCGGCGCCGCAGGTGAACAATTCAGACCCCTCCAGCTTCGCCACCGGAACTTCCGGAACGTGGGCGCTGTACCATCTGGCGGCCGACCTGGGTGCCCGGCCCGACCGCCTGACCGGCTCCTCGTTCTCCGCCGCGCTGCGAGCCCCCGCGACTCTGGTCGAGGCGGCTCCCTCCACGCCCTTCGCCTCCGGGCAGGTCCGGGCGGTGATGCGGTTCGTGAGATCCGGAGGAACGTTGGTCCTCGCGCTGGGCGCGACCCAGGTGGACGCACCCCTGCTGGCTGCTCTGGGCCTCGCTCCAGGGGCGGACGTGGGGGCGGGACCGTGGCGCGAGCGGCTGCCCATCGGCGGCCGACCAGAGCGGCTGGTGCTCTCGGCTGGGGGGAGGTCCGTGAGCTACGGGACCGGTCCCGCCGTACCCCTGCTGGGTCCGTCGGCTGGCCCGGTCGCGGTGGCGGAGCGGGTGGGATTGGGGGAGGCGGTGGTGCTCGACTCCGAGGCCATCGTGTCCAACGCCCTGCTGCGGAAAGGCGGCAACGCCGCCTTCGCCACCGCGGTGATGGGTCTCACCCCCGGCCGCCGGGTGATCTTCGACGAGATCCATCACGGCTACAGCCTCGGCGATGGCGCGCGGGCCCTGCTACTCGGCACCCCGCTCGGTCTGGTCACGATCATGTGCGCTGTGCTCCTCCTGGTCTTCCTCATCACCAGCGGCCGGCGTCTTGGCCGTCCGCTCCCCCCTCCTGAGCTGGTGTCGGTGAGGACCACCGACGACCATCTGGACGCGGTGGCGCAGCTCTATGCCAGGGCCCGCGACCGCCGAGCGGTGGCCGCGCGCTACCTGCAGCAGTTGCGAGCTCGGATCGGTCCCCCCGCTGGGCGCCCGCCCGTGGACGGGCTTGGGGATTCCGACCTCTCTCGGCGCCAGGCCGCCCTGGTGGTCGAGCTGGAGAGAGCTTCCCAGGAGCCGATCGAGACGGGACGGTTGCGGCTGCTGGCGGAGCAAGCGGACCGGCTCGGGCGGGAGCTACAAGGTGGTGCGAGCAGCCAGGAGGTGTCGCCGAGATGAATAGCCTGCTACATACCAGGGAGGCCTTCCTGAAGGCTGCCTCGAGGGTCCTGGTGGGCCCGACCGACAATCTGGACCTGTGCCTGCTCGCCATGGTGGTCGGTGGTCACGTCCTGCTGGAGGGCTTTCCGGGGACCGCCAAGACCCTGATGGCGAAGACCCTGGCCCGGCTGACCGATGCCCGTTTCGCCAGGGTCCAGTTCACTCCGGACCTGTTGCCCGCGGACATCGTGGGCACGGTCATCTACAACCAGGCCAAGGCTGCCTTCGAGGTCCGCCCGGGGCCGGTGTTCACCGATGTCCTGCTGGCCGATGAGATCAACCGGAGCCCGGCCAAGACCCAGGCGGCCCTGCTGGAGGCGATGGAGGAGCGCCAGGTCACCCTCGACGGCCTGGGCCGACGCCTGAGCGACCGCTTCACCGTCCTGGCCACCCAGAACCCGATCGAGATGGAGGGCACCTTTCCCCTCCCTGAGGCAGAGCTCGACCGCTTCCTGATGAAGCTGGAGGTGGACTACCTGAGCATCGAGGGTGAACAGCAGCTGGCTCGCATGGTGGACCAGGGCTTCGACGCCCACGCTCCGGACATCGCTCTGGGAGACCCCCTCATCACCGCGGCCAGCCTGGCCGAGATCCGTGCGGAGGTGGCTCGCGTCACGGTCTCGGATGAGGTGATCACCTACCTAACCGCGGTGGTTCAGGCCACCCGGCAGGCCCCGGAGCTGTCCGTCGGCGCGAGTTCCCGTGCCACCGTGGCGCTGGTAAGGCTGGCCAAGGCGAGAGCTGCCTCTCTGGGCCGGGACTTCGCCGAGCCAGACGACGTCAAGGAGCTGTGCCTGCCCGTGCTGCGACACCGGGTTCTGCGCCGGCCCGAGGCGGAGATGCAGGGGCTCGGCGAGCGCGAGGTCATCGAGCGGGTGCTGGGCCGGGTCCCGGTGCCGCGCTGAGGCTGCGGCGGTGACCCGGCGTGCCCTGACCCTGGGCCTCGTCTGTCTGGCGGTGGTACTCGCGGGAGCCGGTCTCTGGTGGCTGTACTACCTCGGTCTGGGCCTGCTGCTCACCTGGGCCTCGGCCTGCGCCATCGACTGGTGGTCGGCGCCGGGCCCGGGCGACTGGGATGTCGGCCGGGAGCATGCCCCGGCCCTGGCGCTGGCGGCGGCTAATCAAGTGACGCTCAAGTTCCGGGTGGTGGCGCGGGGGACATGTTCGGTCGAGGCCCGGGACGAGACCCCCAATGAGATCGACTGCCGGCCGGCCATTCTCCGCTTCCGCCTGGAGCCGATGCAGGAGCTCAGACTGGGGTACGCGGCCCGCCCCGCCCACCGCGGGCGCTACCTGTTCGGCCGGATCGTGGTCCGGACCGCCGGCCCGCTGGGGCTCTGGCGCCGGCAGGTGGCGGTCCCGGCTGCCGAGGAGATCCCGGTGTACCCGGCGCTCTCCGCCATCGGGCGGTGGGAGGGCTTGGTCCGCAGGGGCGCCCTGCAGGAGATGGGGGTGCGCAGCTGGCGTCGATTCGGGGAGGGCACGGAGTTTGCCGGAGTGCGCGACTACGTGGCCGGGGACGACCCGCGTCGGATCAACTGGCGGGCCAGCGCGCGCCTAGCCCGGACCATGACCAGCGAGTTCGAGCCCGAGCGTTCCCGCCCCATCTGGTTGATCCTGGACTGCGGGCGGCTCATGGCCGGAGGCCAGGCCGGTCTCAACAAGCTGGATACCGCGCTCTCGGCCGCCCTACTGCTGGCCTGGGTAGCTCTCTTTCGCGGTGATCGCGTGGGGGCCATGGCGGTGGCTGGCGAGGTCAGCGCCGAGGTCTCCATGCGCGCCGGGCGCAGCCACTACCGACGCCTGCTTGAAGGTCTGGTTGGGGTGCGCCCGGAGCTGGTGGATCCGGACTGGGAGCTGATGGCGGCTCAGCTCAGGCGGCGCCAGGGGCCCCGTGCGCTGATGGTCCTGTTCACCGACCTGGGCGATCCCAGGGTTGCCCAGGAGCTGGCCTCGGCTGGTGCCGGCTTGCGCCCTCGCCACCTGCCGTTGGTGGTGACCCAGCGTGATCCCGCTCTGGAGCGCGCCGCGCTGGCGGCCCCATCGGACGATCGCTCGCTATATCGGCGGGCGGCGGCGCTGGCGGTGCTGGAGGAGCGAGAGACCGCCCTGCGGAGGCTGCGGGCGCTGGGGGTGATGACGGTCGACAGCGGTCCTGAGGGAATCAGTCCGGCTGTTTTGAACCGCTATCTTGAGCTGAAGGGGCGGGGGCTCCTCTGAGCGAGGCGACCCTGGGCTCGCCGAGCTGTTCCAGGGTGCGGATGACCTCCCTGGTGATCTGCGAAGGGGTCGAGGCGCCGGATGTGACCCCGACCCGCTGGGCACTCTCGAACCACTCGTCCCTGAGGTCGGCGGCGGTGTCAACCAAGTAGGCGGGGCGGTGGGCGAGTTCCTTGACCACCTGCACCAGACGCTTGGTGTTGCTGCTTCTGGAGCTGCCGACCACCACCACCACATCACAGGAGGCGGCCGTCTCCACCGCCGCCTCCTGCCGCTCCAGGGTGGCGTTGCAGATCTCGTTGTGCACCTCGATCCGGGGAAACCGTTCCCTGAGGCGATCGATGACCGCCTTGGTGTCCCACACCGAAAGCGTGGTCTGAGTGGTGACGGCCAACTTCTCCGAGGACAGCTCCAGCTGCTCAACGTCGGCGACCGTCTCCACCAGGTGCAGCGCCTGGGGGGCCTCTCCCATCACCCCTTCCGGCTCAGGGTGGCCGCGCCTGCCGATGTAGACGATCTCGTAGCCCTCCTGGCCCAGGCGGCGGACCAGTTCATGAGTGCGGATGACGTCCGTGCAGGTCGCATCCACCACGTTGAGCCCCTTGGCCAGGGCCCGCTCCTTCACCTCAGGCGAGACGCCGTGGGCGGTCAGCACCACCGTCCCGCTATCGACCTGGTCGAGGGCCTCCAAGCGCGAGCCAGCATCCACCAGGCGCACGCCTCTGTCGGCAAACTCCCGGGTCACGTGCTCGTTGTGGACCAGGTATCCCAGCATGGCCACCGGCTCATCCGGGTGCTGCTCGGAGGTCACCCGCAGCGCTCGGATCGCCTCCACCACCCCGTGGCAGTAGCCGCGAGGGGTGATTTTCACCACCTCCATCTCCCTGATCCTACCAGTCGCTCACCAAACCTCCTGGGCCGATAACGCCTGGCTCGCCCGTTGCGCTCCTCCCGCGGCCGGCCAGCAGCAGCCAGCAGAAGAGGAGGATCCCCGACCCCAGGCCGACTCCCAACTTCAACAGCGGGGGCAGGCTGGTGGGCGTCACGAAGCCCTCGATGAGGCCCGCCACCAGCAGGAGGCACGAGATCCCCAGAGCCAGTTCGACCGCGGGCCTGGCGGCTTTGATCAGGGAGGCCCCTCGCGAGTTGAGGCCAGGTCGCAGGATGGCGTCCCCCAGGCTGAGCCCGGCGCCGGCGGCGGTGCAGATCACGGTCAGCTCGATGACTCCGTGGGGCACGATGAGAGCCCAGAACTGGAGATCGAGCCCCGCCCGGTGGCTGGCGCTGGCCAGCACTCCCAGCAGGAAGCCGTTCTCGAGGAGGAGGGCCACCGTGGGTATTCCGAGCAGCAGGCCCAGAACGCAGGCCAACGCTGCCACGCGGATGTTGTTCTGGATGATGAAGGCCGACAGCTGGGAGCTGAACTGGCCGCTCAGGGCCAGAGGATTGCCGAGGTGGTGGGAATCGGCGCTGGCCTGGAATCCCGGCGGCAGCAGCCCTATCAGATCTGGGCGGAGGGCCACCGCCGCCCAGCCCGCCGCTGTCCCCGCCAGCAGGCACAGGCCGGCAAAGGCGGTGTACGGTCCCAGCTGGCGAAAGCGGCGAGGCAGGCCGGTCGCGAAGAAGCCGAACAGGGCCGGCAGCCCCGAGGCGGAACGGCGGTATAGAAGTGGCTGCGCAGTGGTGAGCAGGGTCTGCAGGTAGGTGGGAAGCTCGGAGCCGGGGTAGTCGCGCCGGGTGGTGGCCAGGTCTCCGCTCACCTGGCGGATCAGCGCGGCCAGTTGCTCGATGTCAGCTGCCGACGCCCGGCGCAGGCGGCGGCCCCGCAGCCGCTGGGACAGCAGGACCAGCTCATCCCAGAGGGGCCGCCTCTCCGTCACAAAACGCTCTGCGGGCTTCATCGCCGGAAAAGCTTGCCTACCTCCCGCCCAGCGTCGGCGGGGGTCGCCTTAACATGCCCTCCGAGGATGCAGCAGGAATTCGGATATCGGACTCCCGAGAGCCTGGTCCTGTCCCAGCCAGTGGCCGGGATAGGCTCCCGCGGGCTGGCCGCTGTGATCGACTCGGTCATCATCCTCATCATCATGCTGGCTCTGGTGTTCGGGGCACTGGTCCTGAACCAGGTCGCTCCCACCCTGCATGCCGTCGGCCCTCTGCTCATCCCGGTGGTGGTGGTCGCCTCGGTGGTGCCGGTCGTCTACTACGTCGTCTTCGAGGTCGCGACCGCGGGGCGTTCCCCCGGGAAATTGATCTTCGGTCTGCGGGTGGTCGACCTGCAGGGGGTGCCGGTCGGTCTGCCCGACTCCCTGGTTCGCAACCTCATCAGGATCCTGGATTTCCTGCCCCTCCTGTACGGGATTGGGGTGGTGGTGATGTTCTCAGGTCAGCGACCCCGGCGGCTGGGGGATCTGGCCGCCGGCACCGTGGTGGTCCACGATCACGGAGTGCGACGCCTGACTGACGCCGCCGCACCGGCCGGCCCAGCCCCGACCTCAGCAGCAGATCCCGGCCAACCGATCGCTGCCCTGGAGGCGTGCGGCCGGTTCGAGCTGGACCTGATCGGTGAGTTCCTGCGCCGCCCGGGGCTGTCTCGGGACAGGCGGCGGCAGTTGGCCCGCGAGCTGGTGGCGGCCCTCGGGGCACGGGCGGGAGTCCAGTTGGATGCCGATGGTCCACAGGAAGATCCGGTCCATCTGCTGGAGCGTTCTTACCTCCAGCTCAGGCAGCGTCTCAGCGGTCCCTGATCCCCTGGCCGGTTCTCTCCCTTAGCTGCTGGGGCAGGAAGCGGAAGCTTCGCGTCCTCCTCTCGGGAGCGGTCCGGCTTAGGGAAGGGGCTTCCACCGTCGACCTCTCGCGGTTCCGCTCCGGCGACCTCTCGGGCTCCCCTCCCAAGTTGCGGCGGATGGTGGCCGGACGGCGCGAGGCCTCGACCAACGACTCCAGGAAAGCCCAGGACCGGTACGCGGCGTAGGCGGCCAGGGCGAGCAGAGTCAGCGAACCAACCGCGTTGAGCATGCCCGCCAGCGGCGGCGCCACAACCGACAGGGCGGCGCAGGCTCCAACCACCGCCAGACCGGTCCTGAACCTGTGCTTCGCCATCACGTTAGGGAGTCCGTCCGGCAACTCCGTCGAGGCTTGGCATGAGGTGGCTGGGAATTGGGAGGTGGAGCGCCCGAGTGGGGCGGGCTGGGAGGTCCCGCACCAAGCCGTGATCTCGACCGCTGGTCGGCTACGATGCAACGCCGCGCCGAGCGGTGTGGGGTCGGTCGATGGGGAGTGGACCATCAAAGGAGTCCCTGCTGTGGCGGATGCCATTTTCGAGGAGCGACGGCTCGCCCAGATCTACGACGCCCTGGACGATGACCGCAGCGATCTCGACGCCTATCTGGCTCTGGCCGACCTGCTTGGTGCCCGTTCCGTGCTCGATATCGGTTGCGGAACCGGCACCTTTGCCTGTCTTCTTGCCGAGCGGGGAAGGGAGGTGACGGGGGTCGACCCGGCGGCGGCGTCCCTTGAGGTGGCTCGCCGCAAGCCGTGCGCGGATCGGGTGCGATGGCTAACCGGGGATGTGACGGTGCTTCCTCCGATCCGGGTGGACCTGGTGACGATGACCGGCAACGTCGCTCAGGTGTTCCTCGATGAGCAAGACTGGGCGTCCACCCTAATGGCGGCTCGCGCCGCCCTGCGGCCGACTGGGCACCTGGTGTTCGAGATTCGGGATCCGGCCGGGGAGGGCTGGCGAGAGTGGAACCGAGAGCGGTCGCGCCGGCGGACGGAGTTGCCCGGGGGCGGCTCGGTCGAGGCGTGGGTGGAGCTCACCGAAGTCAGCCTTCCGTTGGTCTCGTTCCTGTGGACGTTTGTCTTCGACGACGGAGCCGTGCTCACGTCCAACTCAACTCTGCGCTTCCGCACGGAGGCCGAAACCAGAGCCGCCTTACGCGCCGCTGACTTCACGGTGATCGACGTTCGAGATGCTCCCGACCGCCCCGGCCGCGAGTTCGTGTTCATCGCCAAGCCAGCGGAGGTCATCCCAAGCGACTGGCCCAGTCCCGCGAACTGAACCAAGGCGGTGCCTTGGCGGTCCATCTGTATCCCCTGTTGGGCCCAAACCGGTCCTTTGGAGCGGGTCAGGCCATACTCACCCACCGCTCCGAGGTGACCGCCCTTGAGAGCTCTTCACCATCGCGGGCGGGCTACGATGGGTGCTCTGAGTGCACTAATTCGATCCGACCACGGGACCGGCCCCCATCCCCACCGCAGTTGGCTCCATCTGCTGGCAGTGGAGCCCGGCTACTTGCCCTCAGACAAGGTGCTGGAGGAGGTCCGCTCAGCTCTGATTCGCGCCGGGTTGGCGAGGGAGGCGCCCGAGGGGGGCTTGCGCCCGGGGCCCGACTTCATCCGCACCCTGGGAGGACGGGCCGCCACCACGGTGCCGCTGGCTCCTGGTCCGGCGCGGGGATCCGTGACGGTGGAGGCCGGGATCTGGCGCTGCTATGCCGACCCCGGACCTTCCGGATTCCAGTCCGACCCGGTGACCGCCTATCTGGCCCCCTGCCCATCTTGCGCGGCGGCGCTGAACTTCTTTCTGCTGCGATTTCCCCACCCGGACCCCTACCAAGCGGTCTGTCCTGAGTGCGAGTCGACCGCCTCGGTCTTGGACCTTCCCTGGGCTCCGGACCTGCCCGTGGGCAGGTTTGAGGTGACCTTTGGCGACCTGGACTCACGTCCTTCCCTGCGGGCCCACCCGGTCTTCGCCGAGCTGGAGCGGATCGTCACAGTCCCCCTCAAGGAGGTGCACGTCACGCTCTGATCGGGGCGGCTCAGGAGAGGTCGATGACGGCGGTGCGGACATCGGACATGTCCATCAGGGTCCACTTGCCACCGATCCGGCCCCACCCGCTGCGCTTGCCGCCGGCACCCCCGAATGGCATGTTGATATCCCAGTAGTCGGTGGTGTCGTTCACGATCACCTGACCGACCTGCAGCCGTTCGGCGAAGTGAAATGCTCTGGCGAGGTCGCGGGTGAACACGGCCGCCTGCAGCCCCAGGTCGTCGGAGTTGGCCAGCTCCAGCAGCTCCGGGTCGTCGCCCGCGACCGTGATCGGCAGCAGAGGTCCGAACGACTCCTCACGGAAGGCGGCCATCTCGGGGGTGACGCCGTCCAAGACCGTGTACTGGTAATAGAGCTCAGTGGGCATGCCGGTCCGTCGTGAGCCGCCGACAAGCGGGCGCGCCCCACGGCTGGTCGCATCCGCCAGGTGCCGATCCATCTTGGCAGCCACGCCCTCGTTGTTCAGGGGCCCGAGGTTGACCTCGGGGTCGAAGGGATCCCCCAGGTGGACCCGCTCCGCCTCCGCCAGGCATGCCTCCAGGAACTGCTGGTGGACCGAGCGGTCCACCAGGGCTCGTTCGGTGGCGCAGCAGACCTGCCCCGAGCAGAGGTAGGCGCCGTAGGTGGCGGCCCGGGCCGCCCGTTCCAGGTCGGCGTCAGCGCACACCACAATCGGCCCGTTCCCAGAGCACTCCATGATGGTGCGGCGCAGCCCCGCCCCGGCCTGGATCCGAGCCCCGGTGGCCGACGAGCCGATGAAGCCCATGGCGTCGAATCCCGGCTCCTGGAGCATCATCTCGCCGACCTCGCCCTCTCCGGGGATGATGTTGACCAGACCTCTTGGCAAGCCCGCCTCCTCGAAGGCGGCGACCGTCGCCAGCACCGCCGCGCAGGTGTGGGCGGGGGGCTTGACCACCAGGGCGTTGCCGGTCGCCAGCCCCGGAGCCACGAACTCGGCCATCATCAGGACCGGGAAATTCCAGGGAGTGATGATCGCCCAGGTGCCGACCGGCCGCCGGAAGGTGAGCATCCGCTTGTTGGGATCGGTCACCGGCAGAGTCTCGCCGCTGAGCCGCACCAGGTCCTCGGCGTGGAGATGGAAGAGCCGTGCCGCCTCCTCGATGTCGCTTGTCGACTCGGCCAGCGGCTTGCCCTGCTCTAGGGTCTGCAGTTTGGCCAGCTCGGCCGCTCTGGAGTGCACCGCCTCGCCGATGAGGTGGCACACTTCCGCCCGCTGGAACGCTCCCCGCTCCGCCCATTTCACCTGCGCCGCCCGGGCCGCCGTCACCGCCCTGGAGATGTCAGCTCTGGTCGGCACCGGCACCAGGGCGATCACCTGACCGGTCACCGGGCTCACCAGGGGAACCTGCCGCTCCGCCTCAGCCCACTCCCCATCGATGTAGAGGCGCAGTCGGATCGGCTCGGCCACCATCTCCTGGCCGGCTCGCTCAGCGAAAGTGAGAGTCATCTGGTCGTCTCCTCATGTTGGCATTCGGGCCGGATGGGGGCAGAGGGTGGCTCCCGGACTCAGCGCTGCTGGAGCCGCTTTTCCACCACGTCGCGAAGGCCGTCCCCCATCACGTTGATCGCGATCACGGTCAGCACGATCAGCAATCCCGCCGGCCAGAGCTCCCACCAGTAGCCGTTGAACAGGTTGTTGATGCCGGTGGTGAGCATCTGGCCCCAGCTGGTGGCCGGCGGGGGCACTCCCAGTCCCAGGAAGCTGATGGCGGCGAAGGTGAGGATCGCGTCGGCCACCTTCAGGGTTCCGTTCACCACCACCACCCCCAGGGCGTTGGGCAGGAGGTGCCGGAACACGATCCTCCAGGAGCCGCCTCCGAAGCAACGTGCGGCGGCGACGTAGTCGCGGGTGCGCAGGCCGAGAACCTCGCCCCGCACCAGCCGCGCGGTGCTGAGCCAGCTCACGGAGGCGATGGCCAGGATGATGACCGGCAGCGAGGGTTGCACCAGGGCGGCCAGGAGGACCACGAAAAACAGGAACGGTATGGAGAGCATGGCGTCGACGATCCGCATCATCAAGGCATCGAGAACACCTCCAATCAGGCCCGCGATCGCGCCCCAGAGCGTCCCCAAGACGGTTGCGATCGCCGCCACCGCCAGGGCCACCTCCAGGGTCGACTGTCCCCCCAGCATCAGCCGCCCCAGGGTGTCCCGACCCTCCGGGCTGGTGCCGAGCAGGTGGCTCGGGGAGGGGCCGAGGTTGCCGTTCAAGAGGTTGGTGGAGACCTGATTGGTCTGGTAGACCAGGGGCCCGAGGTAGCAGAAGAGCAGCACCAGCACCAGAAACATCGCTCCCGCCAGGGCGATCCGGTTGCTGGCGTAGACCCGCAGGTTCTCCACCAGCAGCCTCGGGGAGTGCCACTCCTCCGTCTCCTCCCGGCCGCCACCTCCAGCGGTGCCGCCGCCGGGAATGGCCGCCGTCCTATCGAGGGCCCGCGATGTCGCGGCGGAGATGGGCGCGCCGGTCGCCTCAGGCATAGCGGATTCTCGGGTCAAGAACCATGTAGAGCAGGTCCGCCACCAGGTTGCCGACGACGACCGCGGTGCTGATCAAGAGGATGACGCCCAGCAGGACGGGATAGTCGCGGTCCTGGGCCGCGTTCCAGAAGAGCAGGCCGGTGCCCGGGAAGTCGAAGAGCGCCTCCACGATCAGGGATCCGCTGATCACGTACGGGAAGCTGATCCCGATCAGGCTGACGGTGGGCAGCAAGGAGTTGCGCAGCACGTGGCGGCTCAGAACCCGGCCCCAGCCCGCTCCCTTGGAGCGAGCGGTGCGCACGTAGTCCTCCAGCAGGTTGTCGATCACGGCTGACCGCATGTAGCGGCTGAAGTAGGCCACGTTGCCCAGCATCAGGGTGCCAGTGGGGAGCACCAGGGCGCTCACGCTCTCCCCGAAGTTGACCCCGAAGTGGATTGCCGTGGGGGGTAGGAGGTTGAACTCGATGTTGAACAGGATGATCCCGATCACCCCGAGCAAGAAGCTGGGCATTGAGTAGAGCGCCAACAGTAGGAAGGAGAGGCCGTAGTCGATGTCACGGTTGCGGCGGATGCCCTGGATCAGCCCCAGCGGGATCGACAGCGCAATCGCCAGGAACAGAGCGATGCCGACCATCAAGAGGTCGCGGGGGAAGTACTCCGCCAGCAGCGCCGACACCGGCGAGTTCAGCTTGTAGGAGTAGCCGAGGTTGCCGTGCAGCGCCTGCCAGAGCCAGACCCCGTACTGGACGGGCAGCGGCTTGTTGAGGCCCTCCTGGGCTGCCAGCTGGGCGACCGCGTGGGGGCTCGCCTTGGGTCCGAGCTGTGCGCGCACCAGCCCCCCGGGCAGGACGTGAAGCAGGCTGAAGACCAAGAGGCTGACCAGCAGCATCACCAGGATCGACTGCAGCAGCCGCTGCACGATGTAGCGGGTCACCGGGCCCCGCCACCCCGCTGCGACCCCCTTGCGGAAGCTGAGCCGGTCACACCGTGCCCCTGTCGTAGACCGTCCTGCCCCCGACCATGGTCAGCTCCACTGTCACCTGCGGCAGCGCTCTCGGCTCCACGGTGAAGGGGTCGCCCGCCAGTACCACCAGGTCCGCCTGCTTGCCGGGGCTCAAGGTCCCCGTGGTCGCCTCCAGGTGGTTCACGAAGGCCGAACCGGCGGTGAACGCCGAGAACGCGGTCGCCAGCGGCAGGCATTCCGTGGGAAGAAACGGCTCGGCGGCTGGGCCATCTGCATCGGGGCCGGCCCGGCCTACCGCGACCGCGATCTCCTCCAGCGGATTGGCGGTGGAGACCGGCCAGTCGGACCCGCCTGCCAGGACCGCCCCCCTGTTGGCAAGGCTACGGAAGGGGTACTGCTGGCCGGTTCGCTCCGGCCCCAGGAAGGGGATGGTCAGCTCGTCCATCTGGGGGTCGTGGCGGGCCCAGAAGGGTTGCATGTTGGCGACCACTCCCAGCTCGTGGAAGCGAGCAAGGTCGTGAGGGTGGATCAACTGGATGTGGGCGATGTGGTGGCGTGGCTCGAAGCCCAAGGATGCCCCGCTACGGCGCGCCGCCTCAACCGCATCGAGGGCGAGCCTGACCGCTCGGTCTCCGATCGCATGGAAGTGAACCTGGAAATGGAGCCGGTCGAGGGCTTGGGTCGCGGCTCTGGCCAGCTCGGGCTCCAGGAAAAGGTGTCCGCTTCCTCTTTCCCGCGCCACCCCGGCTTGGTCTTGGCTCCGGTAGGGCTCCAGGGTGGCCGCGGTGAATGTCTCCATCACCCCGTCGAGCATGATCTTGACGCTGCCGGCATTGAGCCCCTCGGCCTGCAGGCGGGCTCTGCGCTCGACCAGCTCATCCACCTGCTCGGGGCCGCGCTCACGCTCCCACCAGAGGGCCATTCGGACCCTGGCCGTGAGCGTCCCGGCCCCCGCAACCAGGGAGTAGGCGCGCTCCGTCTCCCGGTCCACCATCGCGTCCTGCCAGCCGGATATCCCCAGACTGTGGAGGTGGCGCTGGGCCTGCATCAACGCTGCCACCGCTTCGTCCTCGGATGGCCTGGGCAAGAGCCTGCGCACCAGTTCCATGGCGCCCTCATGGAGGGTGCCCTGAGGGTCGCCGGCCGGGTCCCGTTCGATGCGTCCGTGCTCAGGGTCCGGCGTGTCGCGGTCGATGCCGGCGAGCGCGAGGGCCGCGGAGTTGACCCAGGCGCTGTGGCCGTCGCGATTGGTGAGGCACGCGGGCCTGCTCCCGGTGACCGAGTCAAGCACCAGGCGGTGCGGGGTTCCTCCTGGGAAGGTCTCCATGGACCAGCCCATGCCGCTGATCCAACTGCCGCCTGGATGTGCTCTCATGTAGGCCACCACGGCTTCCTGGCAGCCCTCGGGGGTGAGTCGCCCCTCGAGGTCGCAACTCCGCTGCTGGAATCCCCCGTGGAGGGGATGACAGTGGGCGTCCTGGAAGGCTGGGAAGACGGCTCTTCCGTGCAAGTCCAGCGTCTCGGGGCGCGACCCCAGCGCCTCCACCGCCCGGGCCAGAGGCCCGGCGGCGGCGACCCTCCCGTCGCGCACCGCCAGAGCCTCGACCCAGGGGATGTCGGATAAGCCGGTCCAGATTGGGCCACCTGTGATGAGAAGACCCTGACTGTGACCCAAGGAGCGCCCCCTACTTGATGAAGTACCAGCTGGAGGGATGGTAGTTGGCGTACGGGTTCAACGGATACCAGCCGCGCAGGTTGTTCTTGGCGACCACTATCTCGTAGTCGGCGACCGGCCACCAGAGGGAGGCTTCGTTCTTGGAAAGATAGTTCTCGACGGCGTACAGAGACGGCAGTCCGGGCTGGGTGTGGGCCGCGTTGATGAGTTTCTGGGCGGTGGTGGAGCTGTAGCCGCCTGCCCAGTAGTTCCCCTGGCCGAACTGGTTGCCGCCCACGGGGAGGATCTCATACTGGCCGAAGTCCCACATGAAGCCGCTGTACGCGAGCAGCCCCCAGTTGCAGGGCGGGGAGTTGGGGCAGGTGCCGCCGATGGAGAACATGGTGTTCTCCGTTTGCCCGTCCAGGGTGATCCCGATCCCCGCCGACTTGGCCGCAGTGGCGAAAGCCTCAACCTGGGCCAGGAAGCTCGGGGTCCCCGTCGCGTACATGAAGAGGAGGCTCAGCTGCTTGCCCTTGGCGATCCCCGCGCCACACTCGTTGCTGGCCGTGCCCGGACGCTTGCAGACGTCGATCCCGCCGGACCCCTGGGCCCAGCCGTGGGCAGCCAGCAACTGCTTGGCTGAGGAGATGCTGTAGGGGTAGGGGTCGGTGCGAGTCTGGGGGCTGACCAGGTTCGAGCCGGGGTAATTGGGTGCCGGACCGTAGACGGGAAGGCCAAAGCCGTGCAGGGTCCGCTGCAGGTACAGCTGCTCGTCGATCAGATGCTGCAGTGCCTGCCTGATGTAGAGCTGTTTGACCAGCGGTCCCCAGGTCTTGTTCGTGAAGCCGAGTTCCACCGTCTCGTTGTAGAACACCGGCCAGGGGGTGACGGTGTAGCCGTGCCGCTTGAAGTAGCTGGCCAGGGAGATGTCCGTGAACGGAAGGAATCCGAAGGTGACTGCTCCCGAGCGCAATGCGTCCACCTCAGAGGTGTCGGAGGGGAAGCTGTAGATCTGGTAGCCGCTGAGCCGGGGCTTGCCCGCGCCGGTGTAATGGGGGTTGGCTGAGAACTGGGCGGTGTAGGTGGTGGGGTCGAAGGACTTGATGACCCAGGGACCGTCGACCACCTTCCAGAGAGGGTTGGTGGCGTAGGTGCTCAGCTTCTTCGACTGCCCGTAGAGGAAGTTGAAGACCGCCTTGGCGCCCGCCGGGGTCGAGGCGTTGTGCCCGTCGGCGCAGCTGAGGCAGGTCCTGTCCCAAGCCTGCTGGGGCATGGGATAGATCCAGGTCAGCTGGTTGCCGGTGAACCACTGGGGGTTGTAAGTGTGGTTCAGGTGCAGGGTGAACTGGTAGGGGGTGTTGTAGGAGATGCTGCTGATGTCGTCCGGCATCTCGCCGGGGAGATAGGCCCCGTCCTTGTTCTTGCCGGCCGCCAGAAGCTCGAAGAACAGGCGCACATCGGCCGTTGTCACCGGGGTCCCGTCCGACCAGGTGTAGCCCTTCTTCAGGGTCACGGTGACGGTCCTGTTGCCGTTGGAGTAGACGGGCGGGTTGGCGAGCGACAGGCTGTAGTTGACACCTGACTTCCCCGGGCCACCGGCGAAGTACAGCGGCCGCCACATCCCCCCCTCCACGTTGGAGTTCCAGTCCTCGTAGTTGGCCTGGTTCTCGATCGGGAAGATCCAGGAGAAGTCCTCTCCGATGGGAAGCGCGTAGCTGGCGATCCCACCGGTGGTCGGGGTGCCTCCAGTGGCGGGCGTCTGGGCGATGCTGTTGCTGGGCGAGGGGGCGGCGGTGCTGCCGCACGCTGCCAACAGGACCCCCAGCCCTGCGAGCAGTGCGATGGCCCCGGTGTGGCGGCGCCCGGGCAGCCGCCGGATGGTCCGCAGCGCCCGTCCCAGCCCTGGTCCACTCGGGGCCCGATCGGGCCCCCCCTTCGCTCCCGGAGTTGCTCTCATCGACTGCTCCTCACACTTCCTTCCGCCCGATCTCTGGAACGACCGATCGGATCGGAGGGGCCATCAAGAGCTCAGGATGCAGGTTGCCAATCGCGCCGCTTCGGACCGTACATCTCCTGGTTCAATGGGCTCGCCAATCCGACGTCGCCGGGAACCTCCCGACTGTAGGTTCGAACCCGTGGCGGGTCCATGTCTCGGTAGCCCAAATCCCAAAGTCAAGAATTGTGGAGGGGCCACAATCCCGTGATCGGCGCAGGACGGACGCTCAGTGGGACGCTAGCCTCTCAGCGATCGTCCTCCCCGAGGGTGGCCTGCCGCCTGCCTCTGTTCGGGCATCGAGACGGGCCAGCGCTGACTGGGTGTAGCGCACGGCCAGCCACCTCATTGGCTCGGACTCCCAGAGTTTGGAGCGGTGTCCCACGATGGGCAGCTCGGTCAGCGAAGAGTCGGTTCCGGTGATGAGGCTGGCCAGGATCCGTCCCGCCAGGCTTGCGGTGGCAACCCCGTGGCCGGTGTAGCCATAAGCGGTGGCGACGCCCGTGGACCGGTCCAGACGGACCTGAGGGATCCAGTCGCGCGGCATTCCCAAGACCCCGCCCCAGGAGTGGGTGAAGCGCACCTCCCCCAACTCCGGAAACCAGCTCCGAAACATTGTGCGCAGGCCAACATGGGTCCCCGCGTGGGTCTCACTTCCACCGGTGATCTTGGAGCCGAACCGGTAGGGCGCTCCCCGGCCGCCCACCAGGACCCGGCGGTCAGGGGTGAGGGCCAGGTAATCGACGGTGAGTCGCATCGACGAAACGCAAACCCGAGTCCTCCAGTTGATCTGAGCGAGCTGCTGGTCTGAGAGGGGCTCGGTCACATCGATCAGGGAGTAGATTGGCAACACGCGTCGGTGCTCGCCTGGAAACTCCGTCAGGTATGCCTCCAGGGCCAGCACCACCACCTTCGCCTGGACTCGCCCGAAGGAGGTCTCAACCGCCGGCCTGCTGCCCGTGACGACCGAGGTGACAGGCGTCCCCTCGTGGATGACCCCTCCCCGGCGCTCGACCGCCGCCGCCAGCCCCCTGACCAGCCGGCCGGGGTGGAGGCAAGCCCCTTCGGGGGTGAAGATGGCGGCCTCCATTCCCGCCACCCAGGGAAGCCCCTGGACATCGGTGGGTCCCACCAGATGGTGGTTGTCACCCAACCCGTGCTCCTCATACTCCCGTTGCGTCGCCCGCAGAGCCGGCAGCTGGCCGGGCCCCCTGGCCACCAGCAGCATCCCTGCCTTCTCGAAGCTGGCGGGAATGCTCTCCCGCTCGCAGGTCCGTCCGATCTGGTCGACCGTGTCGCACATGGCCTGGTAGAGCTCGAGGGTGCGCTCCCGTCCGAACCTGCGCGCCAGCAGCGCGGGGCCGGAATTAAGCTCTGGGACACACCAGCTCCCATTGCGGCCGGAAGCGCCGAAACCCACTGTCTCCCTCTCGAGCACCGTCACCTTCAGGGATGGGTCTCGCCGCAGCAGCTCATACGCGGTCCAGAGCCCGGTGAATCCAGCTCCCACGATCACCACGTCAACCTGGACAGATCCATTCAAGGGAGGCCGTGGGATGGAGGGGCCCGCATCCTCCATCCAGAACCCTGGAGCCTGCCTGGGAGCGTAGGGGACCGAGATGGATTCAGCCACTTCCGCACGATGATAGGTGGATCGCCCCTGCCTTACGCATTGTCCAAGGAGCACAGTTTGCAGAGCAGAAACTGGCAGAGAAACACATGGCGGACCTCTCACGCCACGCCTAGAGTGGAGGCGATGCCTATACGCCGTCTTTCCCGCCATGTGGCCCTGTCGGGCGGGTCCCGACCACCAGCCGCTACCACCTGGGCCGGGCAGGCACCGGACCGCGTCGTCGGGGGCAGGAGCGCCCTGGCCAGGCGGAGGCCTCCTTCTGCTCCCACCTGACCTGGCCCCAAGCTGTCGACGAGTGGGAGTCGCCACGGTGGGCCGCTGCTCACTCGAAGCAGATCGGTCCACCCGAGCACCAAGCAAGGATTCGGCTTCGTCGAGAGCGGAGCCCAGTTAAGGAGTTTTGTGATGAGCATGACCGGTGAGGCCCCGGCCTCGGCCAGGATCGCCGAACTGACAGCGCGGGAGGAGGACGAGTTCCGCCGCCGCCGCCCCAAGTCGCACGGTCTGGTGGAGCGGGCTCGCCTGCACAGCCCTGGCGGTGTTCCGTCATCGTTTCAGGACAGCCCTCCCTACCCGATCTTCGTCGACCGCGGCCAGGGCAGTCAGGTATGGGACGCTGATGGCAACCAATACGCCGACTTCCACAATGGTTTCGGGGTCAACGTGGTCGGACACGCCCACCCCGCCTTGGTGGAGGCGATCCGCCGTCGGGCGGGTGACGGAACTCATTTCGCCCAACCGACCGAGGACTTCATCGTGGTTGCCGAGGAGCTGTCGAGACGGTTCCAGCAGCCGCAGTGGCGATTCGCCAACAGCGGCACCGAGACCACCCTGGACGCGATCCGGATGGCCAGGGGGTTCACCGGCCGGGAGAGGGTGGTGAAGATCGAAGCCACTTACCACGGCCATCACGACTCCCTGATGGTGTCGGTGGAGCCCAAGCCTGAGCTGATGGGACCGGCTGATGCGCCCAACTCCGTACCCCAATCAGAGGGCATCCCCAAGGCCGTGGTCGAGCTGGTGACCGTCATCCCGTTCAACGATCTGGAAGCTGCGGAGCGCGCCTTCGCCCAGCATCCCGGCGAGATCGCCTGCATCATCGTGGAGCCGGCCATGATGAACATCGGGATGGTCCTGCCCCAAGCCGGCTACCTGCAGGGCTTGAAGGAGATCGCCCACCGTCACCAGGCGCTGCTGATATTCGACGAGGTGAAGACGGGGGTCACGCTCTCCTCCGGTGGGGCCACCGAGACCTTCTCCGTGGTGCCGGACATCGTGTGCCTGGCCAAGGCGATAGGGGGTGGGCTACCCTGCGGGGCCGTAGGCGCGCGCGCCGACGTCATGGCCCTGGTGGCCGAGGGCCGGGTGAGCCAGATGGGAACATTCAACGGCAACGCCCTCACGATGGCGGCTTCCAGGGCCACCCTGATGGAGGTGTTGACACCGCTGGCCTACGCCCACTTCGAGGCCCTGGACGAGGTGCTCCGAGGGGGACTTGAGCGGGTGATCGGCGAACACGAGCTGCCCTTCCACGTGATCACCATCGGCGCCCGTGGGTGCGTTACCTATCGTCGCGATCCGGTGCGGAACTACCGCGACTACCTCCAGATCGACAAGGCGTACTCCTACCTCTCCTGGCTCTACCAATCGAATCGCGGCGTGCTGATGGCACCCGGGGCGGAGGAGAACTGGACGCTCTCGGTCCAGCACACCGAGGCTGATGTCCAGCGCTACGTGGACAACTTCGAAGAGATGGCGCGCGCGCTTCGTTCCTGATCCCGCGCCCCTGCTGGCGCCCGGGCTTCGCGGTGGGGCCCGGGCGCTGGTATGATCCGCCCGCTGCGGGCCGAATTGAGTGGTAGGGTGGCCGTCTCTAGGCTGGGGAGGTCGGAGCCGCTTGGTGATGGTGGTGCTCGGTGGGGAGAGCTCATGTCGGGGGCCGTCGCGATGACGGCGCAGCTGGGTTCGGCGCGACCAGCGTCGAGTTCTGGGGCGATGAGCCTGGCACAGGCACTATCCTTGGAGCCCCTCGCCGAAGCTACCGTGGTGGCGGGAGCTTCCGGGGTGGGCCGGGATGTCCGCTGGGCGGACGTGGTGGACATCCCCGACCCTCTGCCCTGGGTGGGCCAGGGCCAGCTGCTGCTGACCACCGGCATCAGCTGGCCCCTGGAGGACGAGCAGCAGCGTCAGCTGATCCGTGAACTGGCGGCTCGAAATTTGGCGGGGGTGCTGCTGGCGGTTCCCAAGTACCTGGAGCACTTCCCGCCCGTAGCCAAGGAGCAGGCGGATCGGGAGGGTCTCCCCCTGGTGGAGATCCCCTGGAAGGTGCCATTCAACAGCGTGACCAGGGCGGTGAACTCGGCGATCATGCTGGAGCAGCTCCGAGTGATAGAGCAGTCGGCGGTCATCCACCGGGAGCTGACCAAGGCGGCGGTGACCGCTGGCAGCCTGCAGGATCTGGTGGACACCCTGGGCTCCCTGATCCACCGGGACATCACCCTGGAGGACCCGGACGGGCGCCTGCTGGCCCACTGGAGCGCGACCGCAGAATCCGATCCCGTGCGTCAGGCCACGCTCGCCAAGGGCAGAACGCCCGGCCCGGTGCTGCGCCACCTGCAATCCGCCGGACACCTGGACCGGGTCCGCAACAGCCCTGGCCCGGTGCGTATTCCGGCCAGCCCGGATCTCGACCTGGCCAGCCGAGTAGTGTGCCCCATCTGGCTGCGGGGGGAGTTTTTGGGGACGGTCTGGATAGTGGAGGGCAGGGGCGAGCTCAGCGAGCTGCATCTGCGCGCCGCCGAGCATGCGGCCACCGTGGCAGCCCTGCACATCGCCAGCCAGCGCCAGGTGGCGATGGTGGAGCTGCGCCTGGGCGCGAGCTTTCTCGATGCCCTGCTGGAGGGAATGGTCGAGTCTGGTGCCTACAGCCAGGAGCGGGCCCGACTGCTCGGCTTCGACATCGACGCCAAATACCGGGTGGGCGTCGCCGCTCTGCCAGCGCGACTGCCGCTCAGCCGCGAGGACGTGCTCCGCCGAGACCGTCTGGCGGACCGGGTGAGCCAACTGCTGAGCGTGCGAGGCGGCGTGGCCGTCACCTCGAGCCGCCTCAATCGGGTGATCTTCCTGGTACCTGCCGCCGCTGGGCGGACGTCTTCCTTTCCCGGTCTGTCGGGGTGCTCTCTGGCCCTGGGTCGGGAGCATCCCGGAACGGCCGGGGTGAGGCGGAGCTATCGGGAGGCGCTGTCGATCCTCGACCAGGTCCCGGCGGGCGAGGTCCGTCACTACGAGGAGATGCTTATCGAGCGTGTGTTGGGCGGCGATCTGGAGGCCCGCGACGCGTTCCTGGATCAACTCTTCGGACCGCTGCGCCGAGCCCGGGGAGGTGGGATCCTGCTCACTACTCTGGTGGCGCTGGCGGAGGACGGATTTCACCAGCGCCACACGTCCACCCGCCTCCACATACATCCCAACACCCTGCGCTACCGTCTTGACCGTGCCGCAGATCTGCTGAAGGCAGACCTCGCAGCCCCCGAGTGGCGGTTCCAGTTGCAGCTGGCGGCCCGCCTCATGTCACTTGCACACAATCCCCAGGAGTGATTTCTTGGTCTCAGCCACATACCGATGACCACTGAGCAGTGGGTATTTTCGAGGTGTGTTGGAGTTGCTGGGAGAGCCCGATGAGTCCGCTTGGGGCGAGCGCGCCAACCGTTACCTTCCCCGGGCGATGGTGCCCGCACACCCCATCGTGGTGGACCACGCCGAAGGCTCGCGGCTCTGGAGCGTCGGCGGTCGCGAATTCATCGACTTCGCGGGTGGGATAGGGGTACTCAACGTCGGCCACGGCCACCCCGAGGTCCTGCGGGCGGCCCACCGACAGCTGGACCGTCTGATCCACACCTCTTTCCAGGTGGCGGGCTACGAGCCCTATCTGCAGGTGGTGGAGCGGCTCGCCAGCCTGGCGCCCGGACCTCGGCCCAAGAAGGCGGTCCTGCTCAACTCCGGGGCGGAGGCGGTCGAGAACGCGGTCAAGATCGCCCGTGCGCACACCGGCAGACCCGCCGTGGTCGCCTTCACCGGAGCCTTCCACGGCAGGACCCTGATGACCATGAGCATGACCGGCACCGACCGGCCCTACAAGGAGGGGTTCGGACCCTTTGTCGGCGAGGTTCACAGAGCTCCCTTTCCCTACGAGTACCGGGGGTGGACAGCTGAGCGGTCGCTGAATGCTCTGGAGACTCTCTTCCGAGAGGAACTATCCCCGGAGACGGTGGCCGCCGTGGTGATCGAACCCGTGCTGGGAGAGGGCGGCTTCGTCCCCGCGCCCAGGGATTTTCTGGTCGGACTGCGCCAGCTCTGCGACCGCCACCGCATCGTCCTGGTTGCGGACGAGGTCCAGAGCGGCATGGGACGTACCGCTCGCACCTTCGCGATCGAGCACTCCGGAGTCGAGCCCGACCTGATCACGGTCGCCAAGAGCCTGGCCGGGGGCTTGCCCCTCTCCGCGGTGGTGGGCCGAGCGGACATCATGGACGCACCCGGCCCCGGGAGCCTGGGTGGAACCTTCGGTGGCAACCCCGTGGCCTGCGCCGCTGCGGTCGCCGTCCTGGATCTGATGGCGGAGGGCGGCCTTCTGGAGCGTGCCCGCGTTCTGGGATCGATCCTGGAGGAGCGGATGGCGGACTGGAAGCGCCACTATCGGGCGGTGGGCGATGTCCGCTGCCTGGGGGCGATGGCGGGGCTGGAGCTGGTTCACGACCGCGCCACCAAGGAGCCAGCCGGCGATCTGGCCCAGCGGGTGGTGGAGGGCTGCCGGGACGCAGGCCTGTTGCTGCTGCGGGCGGGGCCCGACCACAACGTGCTGCGCACCCTGATGCCGCTCAACATCGAAGAGGAAGTGCTGATGCGCGGGCTGGACGTCATGGAGCACCAGCTCGCCCTGACCGATGGCGTGCGCGGATGAAGCCGGCGGTGCGCTCCGATCCGAATCAAATCTGGAGGAGGCTCGATGGCCATGAGTGAGAAGCCCAGGAAGATCTTCATCGGCGGCAGTTGGGTGGAGAGCGCTGGCGACCAGCTCCAGGAGGTGTTCAACCCTGCCACCGGAGAGGTGATCGCGCATACTCCCAGAGGCTCGGAGGTGGACGTCGACCGCGCCGTGCAGGCGGCCCGCCGGGCCTTTGACGCGGGCTGGGGGGAATCGACTCCCAAGGAGCGCAGCCTGGCGCTGCTGCGGCTGGCCGCGCTGGTCGAGGAGCACGGCGAGGAGTTGGCCCAACTCGAGTCCCAGAACGTCGGCAAGCCGATCTCCCCCACTATTTCGGAGGAGATTCCTCCGACCGTCGACGCGCTGCGGTTTTTCGCCTCGGCCGCGCGCTGCCTGGAGGGCAAATCCGCCGGAGAGTACGCCCCCGGATTCACCAGCATGATCCGCCGCGAGCCGGTTGGGGTGGTGGGCTCGATCGCACCGTGGAACTACCCCCTTCAGATGGCTGTCTGGAAGCTCGGCCCGGCCCTCGCAGCCGGCAACACGGTTGTGCTCAAGCCCTCCGAATGGACGCCTCTTACCGCCCTCCGCTTGGCGGAGCTGGCGGCGGAGGTGCTGCCTCCGGGGGTGCTCAACGTGATCACTGGGGACGGGGAGCCGGTGGGGGCGGGGATCGTCCGCCACCCCGGGGTCGGGATGGTGTCGTTGACCGGCGATGTTGGCACCGGCAAGGAGGTTGCCAGGGCGGCATCGCAAACGCTGAAGAGGGTCCACCTGGAGCTGGGTGGGAAGGCGCCGGTGGTGGTCTTCGACGACTGTGACGTGGAGGCGACCGTCGAGGGGATCAAGGTCGGGGCGTTCTTCAACTCCGGTCAGGACTGCACTGCGGCGGCGCGGGTGCTGGTCTCGGAGCGTCGTTACGAGGACCTCGTGGCCCAGCTCCTGCCTGCCGTGGACGCTCTCAAGGTTGGAGATCCCTCGGACCCGGCGACCGAGATGGGTCCGGTGGTGTCATCGGAGCAGCTGGAACGTGTCGGCGGGTTCGTCGATCGGGCGATAGCCGGCGGGGGGCAGGTACTGGCGGGTGGGGCCGTCATCGGTCAGCCGGGCTACTGGTACCGGCCGACCGTGGTGCTCCCCGAAGGACAGCGCTCGGAGATAGTTCAGCGCGAGGTTTTCGGGCCGGTGATCACCGTCCAGCGGTTCTCCGACGAGGAGACCGCGATCGCCTGGGCCAACGATGTCGACTACGGGCTGGCGGCTTCGATCTGGACCCGCGATGTGGGGCGGGCGATGAGGGTGTCCAGACGGCTTAACTTCGGCACCGTATGGGTCAACACCCACATCGTGCTGGTGAGTGAGATGCCCCACGGCGGCTTCAAGCAGAGCGGGTACGGCAAGGATCTCTCCTCCTACTCCCTTGAGGAATACACCAGGATCAAGCACGTCATGGTCTCCCTCGACTGAACGGGTGCGCTGAGATCGACCCCTCACGCCCTGGTCCATTCGATCCCGGGCCGAGCTTCTGGCTGCGCCAGGATCCGTATCGACCGGGTCCCCCTCTGTCAGGAGCAGCCGACGTCGACATCGCCATCGTGGGCGGAGGGTTCACCGGGCTCTGGACCGCGATCGAGATCTGCGGCCGGAGCCCAACCCTCAGGGTTGCGGTCCTGGAGCAGGAGGTGGTCGGCTACGGCGCCAGCGGTCGCAATGGGGGCTTCTGCGAACCCAGCCTGACCCACGGCTACGCCAACGGACTTCGGCACTTCCCCGACGAGATAGAGGAGTTGGAACGGCTCGGCCGGGAAAACTTCCGCGGGCTGGCGGAGTTCATCGAAGAGCACGCGGTCGACTGTGACTTCGAGCCAAACGGGATCCTGGAAGTCGCCACCGCTCCCTGGCAGTACGACCTCCTGAGAGCTGAGTTCGAGGAGCGCTCTCGAACCGGAGCCGTGGGAGAGCTGTTGAGTGCGGACTCAGCCCAGGCTCGGCTGCACTCGCCAGCCATCCTGGGAGCGCTGTTCAGCCCCGAGGCCGCGATCCTGAACCCAGCCCGGTTGGCCCGGGGGCTGCGTCGAGTAGCGGTCGAGATGGGCGCCACCGTCTGGGAGGGGACGCGCGTGGAGCGGATCGAGCCCAGGCCTGGTGGAGTCGAGTTGGTCACCGGCCAGGGCTCGGTGCGGGCGGCGCGGATGGTCCTGGCGACCAACGCCTACAGCGGGCAGCTGCTGCGCCGGCTCAAGACGCGCTTCGTTCCGGTCTATGACTACGTGCTGGTCTCCGAGCCTCTCAGCCAGTCGCAGCGAGGCTCGATTGGATGGGAGGGGCGCGAGGGGGTCGCCACTCACAGCAACCACTTCCATTACTTCCGGCTCACTCGTGACGACCGCATCCTCTGGGGCGGCTACGACGCCATCTATCACTTCGGCGGCAGGGTCGGGCCGGACCTGGACCACCGGCCCCAGACCTATCTTCGACTGGAGGAGCAGTTCCGGCAGATGTTTCCTATGCTGAAGGAGCTCACCTTCTCAAGCAGATGGGGTGGCCCCATCGCCTCCACCACCAGGTTCACATGCGCCTTCGGGTCTGCCCTCGGCGGTCGCGTGGCCTACGCTCTGGGCTACACCGGCCTTGGGGTCGCCGCCAGCCGGTTTGCCGCCCGGACTCTGGCTGACCGCCTGCTCGATCCGACCTCACCGGTACTTAGCCTCAGATTCGTGCGGGAGCCTCCGTTCCCATTTCCCCCGGAGCCGCTGCGCGCAGCCAGCCTCGCCCTTGTTCAGTCGGCCATGACCAGGGCGGATCGCACCGGCCGCAGGGGGACCGTCCTCAGCGCCCTGGACCGGCTGGGGATCGGGTTCGACTCCTGAGTTGCTCTGGCGGATCGGCCACCTCGTTCGCACTCACGGGGTTCAAACCGCATCGACCGCCAGATGGCGAACCGCCCGGCTCCAGCGCCGTCCCGCCGACTCCAGGCTGCTCTGATAGTGGGTGGCCACATTGAGTGCCCCCGGCACCCGCAGCATCAGGTAGAGGCAGGCGAAGGCGTACAGCATCCCCGCCAGGCCGTGGCCGGAGGCGAAGGCCAGGGTGGTCGCGACCCGCAACACCAACAGTTGCCCGACCTGCATGAAGAGCGATACGGTGAAGAGTCGTCCCCACTGTCGGGCCAGCCCTCGGGTCTCGGGCAGGATCCAAGCACACGCGGCCAGGGGGGCGCTGGCGCAGAGGACCGCCAAGAGCGTGTAGCGGATGACGTAGGCCAAGGCCAGGATGACCACCGCGACCGCCAGTGCGGCGGCGAAGAGCAAGAGGAAGAGGTTGTTGCTAGAAGAGGTCACCGCCGAGCCGCTCAAGGGGCTGGTCCACGGCAGATCTCCGAGGTTGACAGATGCCCCTCCCACCAGCACCTGGCAGAGCGCATTGTTGAGATCGATGAGCTGCTGGAGCAGGGGCAGGCTGAACACGCCCATCGCCAAACCGGCCATTGCTCGAGGGATGACCACCTGGAGCTGGTGCTGGGTGGCGCCGCCTCCACTCAGCACCATGCGCAGACCGCTGTAGAGCAGGATTCCGAGCAGCAGCGCCGAGCTGGCCAGCGCCAGCAGGTGGTTGACCGACGCCACGCCGGGAGTCCTGGTGAACGCGGACGCCGCCGATGACCCCGCCACGTCATGGGTGGAGAAGAGGTAGGCACGCAGATCCTGGTCCAAGCCGGACCTGGCGCTGTCAACAAACTGGGCGATCGCCGAGCTGAGCAGCCGGTCCAGAAGCTCCAGAGGGTTGATGGAAAAGGTGGGCAAAGTCAGCGGCCCCGCAGTCACCGCGGTCAGCCCAGGGAGTGTGGGACCGCCGCTAGCAGCACGTGGGTCAGGACGCCGGCCAGCTCGACTCCCAGGGTGCCGATGGCGATGCGTCCCAGCCATCGCTGAGCTTCCATTGCGCTGTGGGGGCTGGGGGCTACCACTCGCCAGACGAAGGCGCACACGAAGGCCAGTGTTCCCAGACTGCCGATCAGCCCCTGGGCGAGGAGCACCCACGAGTTGAGCAGGGAGTCCAGCTCAGCCATGGAAGGATGCCCCGAGCCGCGGCTCCGCTGGCCCCCCCGACCCGAGCGTATCCAGCAGGTGCGCACCGTGGCGCTCGGGTTGACCGAGGCCGGGGTGGTTGGGGGCGGCGGGATCGCACAGCACGGCAAGAAGTCTGTCCGGCGGTGCCCCTGTTCAGGGGTGGGGGCGCTCCGGGCTACTCGATCGCCGCCAGCACGGTGGTTGCCTTCGGAGCCGTAGCGCGGAGTGGCCCGGGACGACGGCTCTACCGCGGGATCGAGATGGTCGGCATCGTCTGTGGTTCACCGACCTGGGGCGAGTGGAGACCAACGCCGGGGCCGGCTATGCGAGGGTCCCCCCGCGCCCTGGAGCCCCAGCTGGGCTGCCTGGTGGGCTGGGCGCCCGTGGTCTCAGCACTGGTTGGGGGTGTGCACCACCGCCCGCCAACAGGTGGCGATGTCGCGGCTTGGGGGATCTTGGGTGTGATGGTGGTCTTCGCCGTCCTCATGGCCTTTGTCGGGACGTGGGTCAGCCCTCGAAGACCGTCTCATCCGCAGTCGGCAGCCCAGGGCTGCTCCGCGGCACTGGCGACAATCGTCACCGGCCCATCGTTGCAGGACTCGACCAGCATGTGAGCCCCGAACCTGCCCTGGGCGACCGGCGTGACGCCGAGACTGAACAACGCCGTCGCCACCGCGGCACAGAGCTGGACGCCAAGGTCGGGAGCCGCGGCAGCCATGAAGGACGGCCTGTGGCCCCGGTGGAGGTCGGCGAACAGGGTGAACTGGCTGACCACCAGGACCCCGCCACCGGCCTCCAGCAGAGACCTGTTCATCCTGCCTTCCGAATCCGGAAAGATGCGCATGTTGGCCAGCCGCCGCGCCATGTGTTGCGCTACCAGTTCGTCGTCCGCGCGCCCCACGCCCAGGTAGACCAGCAGGCCCGGCCCGATCGCTCCCACCAGCTCCTCGGCGACCGTGACCTGGGCCTGGGTGACCCGCTGCACGACTGCGCGCACCGTCCTAACCGATCGCCTGCAACCCGCGATAGATCCTCATGGCCTCTGCCTCCGCCTCCAAGAAGCCTGAGGCCTGAGCCCGCATCCCCTGGAGCGAGAAACTCCACAGTCCCGGTGGTCCCGACGGTCCTGGCATGGTTCGGTCACGGTACCGGGGCGGATAGAAGGTGATGGTCGCCTGGGGAAGCCGCTTGAAGATCGGGCCGGACACCATCACCTCGTCGATCGAGCGCGGCCCGACCACGTCGCCTTCGATCATCTCGAGCTGGCGTTGCTTGTGGATGGGGTTGTCGGGATCCTCTACCACCACTCTTCCGCCTAGTTCACTGGTCAGATGGAGCATCCCGAAGGAGACGGCCAGCGCGTCGGTTTCGTCGCCTGCTAGCTTCACGAACCCGGCTCCCACGATTGGCTCGGCGCTGTCGAGGCGCAGGTGCCGCAGGTACTCCGACTCGAATACTCCCCGGCTGTCGTCGGTGGCGAGCCAGACGGGATCTGAGCGCCAGCTCCTGGTCTGGGCCAGCCGGGACACGGCTGCGGCCCAGTCGGCCGCACCGGCCTGGCCGGCGTTGAGCAGACGGTAGTAGACGACCCGGCCCATCGCCTGATTCTAATCCGGGAGATCGCCAAGGCCGCCATCCAGCCGGCTCTGGTGAGGCACCGGGCCCCCGCCCGGCGTGCCGGTGAGCCATCGGTGGTAGAGCGGTGGGGCAGCCACGGTCACCGGAACGCGCCGCTTCCCGCAGACCAGCAGGAAGCTGCCTCGGCCGGCCTGCTGGATGAAGAGGCGATCCTGGTCGTCAAGGGCCAGTGACTGTTGCAGCCGGCGAGCCCCCGATTCGCTCTGGATGCCGAGCAGCTGGGTCGCGGAGTTGACCGCCATCACCTCGCCGAAATGGGTCCCAGTCAGGTCGGCTCCGGTCTGGGTCAACAGCATCAGCGCCCCCCGATACTTGCGCACTCGCCGCGCCAGCCTTTCCATGAGCAGCTGCAGGGCTGGATGCTCGGCTAGCAGCCCCGCCTCGTCCACGATGATCTGCTTGGGGCCGGGGTGGGACTTGACCCAGTGCCAGAGCCAGGCGGAGACCAAGAGGGTGGCGGCGCGGATCCACGACTCCGGGAGGCTCCTCATCCCGATCACAAGGGCCCCGGCTACGGCGGGGCCCTGACCAGGTCGGCTGAAGAGTTGGCCGGCATCGCCAGTCACCCACGGGCGCAGCCGCGACGCCAAGGGCCGGCCCGCCTCTTGCTTCTCCAACAGGGTCACGCAATCGCCGAGCACCGGCGGTCGATCAGGGCAGCCGTCGCCGATCAGACCTCCGACCGCCTCCATCAGCACCGAGCGCTCGGCCACCTCCAAAGGACCACAGAGAACGCCCACCAGATCCACGGCCGCTGCCAATGCCTCGGTGGCGGATCCCAGCTCTAGGACGTTGAGGCCGATCGAAGAGGGCCGGCCGAGGTCGAGACAGTTTCCACCCACCTGGCGGCACCAATTCGAGTGCTCGTTCTCGGGATCGATCACGACCACCGAGTGCCCGCGGCGCACAGCCTCAAGGCCCAACAGTCCGGCGAGATAGGACTTGCCCGCCCCAGAGGCCGCCACCACCGCCAGATTGGCGTTGGGCAGGCCGGGATCATCGTGCAGATCCAGGGTGACCCGGCTTCCGGTGCGCTGGTGGATGCCCACCAGACTGCGGTTCTCCGGCTCTGGTTCTGGAGGACCGAACCAGGGCCACAGAGTGCTCAGCTCACTGGTGCTGACCAGAAGTCTCGGGCCCCCACCCGGCGTCGGCCGGGCCAGCGATTCAAGCCGCGCCGGCAGCTCGTCGAACCAGGCCGGCGCCCACCGGGACCGAAGCGCACCGGCCCGAGCCTGGAAGTCCCTGATCACGGCATCCAACTGGGGCTGGGAGTCGGCGGCGAAACTTATGGTCATCGTGATCTCGAACAGTGTCTCCTGGCCCTCGGCCAATACCTCTCGGAAGCCCTGAGCCGCCCGAGCCCGGAGCGAGATCCTGGGATCGGGCGCGTAGGCCGAGCCGGCGAGCTCCAGCGCCCGCAGGCTGCGCAGGCGCCGCCTCAGGTTGCGGTCGGCCGCGACCTCCGCACGGGGAACGATGCTGACGGCGAGGTCATACTCTCCGGGCGTCCCCGCCAGACCCCACAGCCAGCCCGTGTGCACCTGCCCACCGGGTAGGCGAGCCAATCTCAGAGAGCCGAGCCAGTGGCCACCGATTCGCAGCCGGCGCACCTGCTCTCGAACTGGCCCCTCGGCCAGCCATGGCAGCCGCTCCGCGCCCTCGCTTTCGACCTGACAGGAACGTTCGAGAGCAGCCAGGAGGTTGGCGGCCGTCGCGTCCGCCATGCGGTCGGTCACAAGGTAGGTGTTCCTGGCGTACCACCCTGGGTGGGTTGGCCCAGCGGTCGGGCCGCCGAGTCGGCCCTGTTCCAGAGCCGATTCGGAACCAGACTCAGGGACCTTCGGCATTCGCCTAGAGCAGATGACCACCGTCACGGCGTCTGGTAGGAGCCCGAGCCAATCGGCGAACTGCTGCGCGAGGCGTTGCCGCTCGGTCTCAGCCAGGTCCAGCAGGTCTGGACCGACAACCTGCCACACAACGCACCTCACACGTCTAAGACGGGTTGCCGGCCTCCGTTGCCACTGCAGTGAACTCTAGGAAGCCCACTGCTGTGACACCCCTCGCGGGGTTCCTCCCCCGTTGCCGGGTTCGGTTCTGGCCTCACCGCAAACCGCCAGCGCCGAAACGCTGGTCTTACATTCACTCCCCGGGTGCCCGGTGATCCGAGCATCCGAGCCGCCGCCGGTACCGTCCGAGGACGGCCCGAGAACGAACGGGGCCATGGCGTCAACCACACCGCTTTGGCTGGCTATGTCCGGCCAGTCACGGAAGTTTCTTGCAGTGGCTACCCCTCCTTGAAGTTCATCTCCGCGCACTATGGCGCCTATGACGAACGACTGTGCGCAATCCTCTGGGGCCTGGCGGTCGACCTGCTCCCAGGAGCCTCTGGGGGACGGGAATGCCCAGGAATGACGCCAACCCGCTCGAGTCATCCGAACGGCCCATGAGCCTGCGGGAAGGTCGGCAAACCTGGCCCAGGCCAGCGCCGCCGCCGTCGCCACCGCAACCGTCGCCTCGGCCGCTCTCACGCAGTCTGGTTCCTGCAGGTGGAAGCAGACTGCTGCCGCCAGAACCCCGGACGCGGCCACCCCCAAACGGCCGGCCGGCAGGCCCCAGGCGATTATCTCTTCGTGGGGTGAGGGATCGATGAACTCGGTCGTGCGCAGTCCCCTGCTAAGCGTCCGTGGCGGTAGTCCGCCTCCTACCCCTCTAGGTCCGCCGTCGAGGCGCTGCGCGGTCACCGAGGTCCCTGCCGCTGGCCGCTCCCTGTACCGGGACCAGCCCGACCCCGCCGTACCTTGAGGGCTCTGGCCGTGGCTGCTCAGCGCGCCAGGCGGGGCTGGACGCTCGCAGATCGGTTCCAAGCACCGCGTTTGGTGCGGACGACACCAGGACCCGAGCCCTGGTCAGGGGAGCTCGAGCTCGACCGCGAAGCCTTCCGTTTGCAGGGGGAGCCTGGGCTGCTTGGTTACCCTGACCCGCACCGAGAGGACCGCCGGCAGATCCATGGCGGCGGAGGCGATCCGCGCCGCCAGAGCTTCCAGCAGATGAAACTCGGTCTCCTCGGTCAGCCGCCGCACCAACTCGTAGACATCTGGGTAGCTGATCGTGTCGCTGAGCTGATCTGATCTGGCCGCGGCCCAAAAGTCGGTCGTGAGGTCTAAGTCAACCACGAAGTGCGAGCCCAGCTGGCGCTCCGCCTGTCCATGGCCATGGTGCCCGAAAAACCTAAGCCCGTGGAGGCGCATGGTCCCCGGCATCCGGGGGCTTCCAGGGGCGACGTCTACGCTCGCACCCACGTCCACGGCTTGGTCGCCTGTCACTCCGGCGCGTCGACCGCCTCGATGGAGTCGATGTGGACGACCTCCCGGCGGTTGTCCCTGGTCGGAAACAGCACCACCAAGGTCTGAGATAGCGCCGCCGTCACCTGACCGATGTCGCCCACCGCGATGGTGCCGATGGACTCGCCGGTGCTGTGGCGCACCACGTCCGTCACTTTGACCCATGTGCCGGGGGGCCAACGCATCTCCGGCGTCAGCTCCTCGGGGGAGAGGTCCTCAAGGGCAACGTTGCCGCGGTTGCCTCCCCAGGGACGAGGCGGGGACGGCCGCGGTTGGGGGCGTGCCGCCACGACAACCTCCGGTCCGGGGGCCTCCCCTTCAATAATGTCGTCCTCGGGCTCCAGGACGAGGTCTTCGTCCTCCTGGGCCTGCGGGGAGACCGGCGCCTCCTCCCCTGCCACCACGGCCTCGTCGCTCTGCTGGTTCTTGGTCAATGGTCCTTACATCCGACTTCGGCGCTGATCTCGGCCCGGTGGCCGGGAATCCGACCATCCCAGCGTAGCATGCCCAACCTGGCCCTCCGCGGCGCCTCACACCTCCGCTATCGAGACCACCCTCCACGGATCGGTGGAGGTGTCCAGCACCATCAGGAGCTGGACCGGATCGTTGGCGGTAGTGGTCTCCGTGGGAAAACAGAGGAAGCTGGTGCGATCGCGGTACCTGACCTTGACCCGGAGCTCAGGGGAAGGTCGATCCGCGGCCACTTCGACATGGAGCGACTCTCGGAACGGGCTCACCTGGATGCCGGCCATCTGGTAGGCGTGGAACCTCGACCTGACCTCGCTCAGGGCATCGCCGGCGAAGGCCTGCCCCAGCCGGGCGAGGTTACCGGTCCTGGCCGCGTCGTCCAGCACCGCCATGGCCCGCTGAATCTCCGATCTGCTCCGCTCGAGGCGCGTGGACTCCGCCCCGCGCCGACGCATGGGCACGCTCCGCGACCGCTCTCAGCCCGACCTGGGGCGCAGCGGACGTAGCAGGTCCCTGGGCAGGTAGGCGCTCCGGGGAGCAGGTGACGGGCCCGCATCTATGATCTGCGGGGCCAGGGAGACCGGCTGGGTGTCCAGGGACACCGGCGGCGGCGGCACTTGGACCGGGGTAGCGTCCGCCCAGGAGAAGTCGCGCTCCCGTGGGGATGCGGGTGGCGCTTCGCTGCCCGACTCAGCCCCGGGTGGTTGCGGCTGGAGCTGGCGCTGCGCGGTCGGACCCGTGGATGAGACCTCCTGCTGCCGCGGCGAGCTGGGTGCGCCTCGAGCGAGGATGGCAGCTGGAAGCGACGCCAACTGCGGCAGCAGGGTCATGCCGGTCGCCTCCGCAATCCAGCGCATGGTCTCCGTCGGCCAGCTCGCCGAGCTGCCCGGGCACACGTAGCAGCGGCTGGGGGGGAAATGGGGCAGTTGGCTCAGGATCGTGAACCCCGGCGCGCCGCCGCAGACCACCGCATCGGGAGGATTGGCGGTCTCGATCAGCGCCCGGAGCACGGCAACACTGGTGACCGGGTCGCCGAGCTCTGGATCCTGCCCGATCCCCATCACCTGGTAGTTGGGCAGCAGCTGACGGGTGCTCAGCTCCAGCTCGGCGTCGCCGACGACCACTACCGCGCTCACGGAGATCCAGCCATCCTCGGCACGGTCGCGTCCGAGGTCTCGCGGCGGCCGCGGCGGGAAGTTGTCATGGTCTCGAGGCTCCGGTCGCCCACACCTCCTCCAGCAGGATGGTCGCCTCGTCGAGACGTCTCGAGTCCACCGGCACTCCCAGTCCGGGACCGGCGGGGACCGGCATGGTGCCGTCCGGCGCCAGCGTGAAGGGCTCCACGAGCAGGTCACGGGTGAAGTAGCGGTTGCTGGCGGAGGTGTCGCCGGGCAGCGAGAAACCGGGCAGAGAGGCGATGGCCAGATTGGCTGCCCGGCCGATCCCGGTCTCAAGCATACCGCCGCACCAAACTGGCCACCCCGCCGCCTGGCACTGGTCGTGAATCGCCTTGGATGGGAGCAGGCCCCCAACTCGACCGAGCTTGATGTTGAGAATCCGTCCTGCTCCGAGATGCAGGGCGGCTCTGAGGTCGGTCAGAGACTCGACGCTCTCATCCAGACAGATCGGGGTCTTCATCTGCGCCTGCAGGGCCGCGTGGTCGATGAGGTCGTCGTGGGCGAGCGGCTGCTCGATCATCATCAGACCGAACTGATCCAGCTCCCTCAACCTGGGGGCGTCGGCCAACGAGTAGGCGCTGTTGGCATCCAGCATGAGCGGGGTGTCCGGGAAGCGAGCCCGGACCGCGGAGGCCAGCTCGAGATCGTAGCCGGGCTTGCACTTCAGCTTGATGCGCTGATAGCCCTGGGCCAGGTAGCCGTCGATCGCGCTCATGGTCGCGTCCAGTGAGGCTTGGATGCCGATGCTCACACCACACGGGATACGGTCCTTGGTGCCCCCCAGGATTTGGCTGAGACTGGTGCCCGTCGCCTGGCCGGACAGGTCCAGCAGGGCCATCTCCACGGCCGCCTTGGCCATGAGATGGCCGCGGACCCAGGCCCAGCGCCTGGCCTGGACCTCGACATCGGCCGCCTCCTGCTTGAGGATCGATGGGAGGATGTGACGCCGCAGGGCCTCCATTGCGGTGCGGTAGGTCTCCGCCGAGTACCCGGGCTCGATGCCGGCGGCGCACTCCCCGCGACCCACCAACCCCTGCGAGTAAAGCTCCACCAGGAGCGCTCTACGCTCGACCTGGGTGCCGAAGCTGGTGACGAATGGTGACACCAGCGGCAGCGACACCACTCTCAGCCGAGCTCGCTCCACCTCCAGGTTCGGCAACTCTCCGATCGTCATCCCAAGTCCCCCCGGGCTACCGCCTCAACCACCCCGGCGACCAGAGCCGCCCTGGAGGGGATGCTGTCGAGGTCCGCCCACTCCCCCGCGGCGTGCGCTTGGCCGCCGACGATCCCCATCCCGTCCAGGGTCGGCACTCCCATCGCGGCTGTGAAGTTCCCGTCGCTTCCGCCTCCTACCGACGCTCCCTGCAGTTCGCCAAGGGCGAGCTCCGCTGCGACTCTCTGGGCTATCCCGAAGAGGGATCGCGAGGCGCTCGGCTCCAAGGGGGGGCGATTGGCACTGCCGCTAATTCGAACCCGGGCCTGCGGATCGCGGGCGCGAAGATCGCGGAGCGCCACTTCCAGCCGCTGGGCCTCAGCCATGGTGCTGAATCGAACGTCGCAGCTCAGTTCGGCATGGGCCGGGACCACATTGATTCTGCCGCCGCCGGTGAAGACCGTCGGAGTCACCGTGGTACCGAGTTCGGGGCGTGCCATGGCGGCAATCTCGTCGACCATTGCCGCCAGCTCGACAACCGAGTTGACGCCGCTCTCGGGCTCCAGGCCCGCGTGAGCTGACCTGCCTTCAATCTCAATCTTGTAGGTACCGACTCCCTTGCGGGCGATCTTCACAGCGCCAGCCATTGGCGGTTCCAGAACCAGCACGGCCTGGTGTCGGCGCGCCTCGGACTCGATCAGAGCACGCGAGGTGGCGCTGCCCACCTCCTCGTCCGCGGTGCACAGCAGGGTCACCTCGGGGGCTGAACCCTCTGCCTCCCGAAGAGCGGTCAGGGCCGCGATCCCTATCACCAGGCCGCCCTTCATATCGAAGACCCCCGGGCCCCTGGCGATCCCCTTGTTCACCTCGAACAGCGGTTCGAAGGCGCCGACATCCCACACGGTGTCGAGGTGGCCCAGGAGCAAGACCGATGGCCCGCCCTTGCCCTGGAGACGGACCCTGACGGCTGGAGGCCCAGTAGCCGTCAGGATCTCCAAAGAGGCGGGCTGGATCAACTCGCGAGTGCGTTGGGCTGCCACTTCGGCCACCGCCTGGAGGCGAGGCAGATCCTCACTTGGAGACTCCAGCCTCACCAGCTCCTCCAAGAGCGCCTCCCAGGTGGATGCCCTCTCTGCCAGCCGGGAGAGCCGCGTCGGGGCCGCCGACTGGGCAGGTGTCATCGCCTGATTCTAAGCAGGTGGCCGCGGGTTCTGAACCAGATCCCGTGGCGGGACACGGCCGGGCCGGCGCCCTGCGGCGCTCAGGGTACGGCTCGAGCGCGCCCGACCAGGATCTCCACGTCACCACCCGCCGGAGCTGTGGCCAGTGCTCCGCCCGGCGGGCGAGATCGGACCCCTTCGGGGGCTGGCGCCCGAGACTGCGGTCAGGCGCTCAGATGGTCCGACTGGCGCGGCTCTCCAACGGTCGGGTTCCGCCCGCCATCCTCACCCTCCCAAGGAGTGCCGATGACGGTTGGCATGGGCTCGATGTGAGGCGGCTGGTGGCCGAAGAATGAACCCAGGAGCAGAACCATTGCCTGCGCGTCCTGGCGCAGCCTGGACTCCTGCCAACGACGACTGAGCAACCAGCGCGCGAGCAACTCCATGCCCCGAGTCTACTTGCAGACCCACTCCGACGACTCTCCAATCGAGAACATCTGGGCCGCGATGTTGGCCTGCTGGGTGGGGCTCCAGATGTCGGTGCCCCCGTGGGCGGCGAAGGTGGCTGGCATGAATTGGAAAAGACCACTTGCCCCGGAGGACCGGTTCACATTGGTGGGATCCAGACCTGACTCGCACTGCGCTACCGACAGGAGCCAGGCGTACGACACCTTGTACTTCTGGGCGGCGGCCCAGATGATCTGCTTGATGGTCCCGACCGGCGGCTCGGGGACGGGCTTCCAGAAGGTGCTGCCGTAGGCGCTGCCGGCGGGCCCCGCGGTCACCACTGGCGGCCGCGGAGTCGGTGGGGGGGTGACCTGCGCCTCTTGGAGTGGCATCGTAACGGTGTAGCTGGTGGGGGAGAGGATATTGCGCGCCTGGCCGGCGATCTGGTTGATCGCCGTCGGTTCAGCTGCGGTGGGCCGCGGAGTCCCCTGAGTCGATAGCACGCTTGCCACCGGCGCCACGAACAGCACCGTGGCGGCGGCCACCATCCAACGCAGGCGGCCCGCCAACAGGGGCAGCGCCGCTCGCGGAGCCGCGGCCTCGGCGGGCCTGAGGCTCAGCTTAGGGGCGGTTGTATATGAAGCCCAGGTACCCTGCGCCATTCGTCACCCATCTGTAATCCACTCTGTCCCACCCGCCTCCCGGGACACCGAAGTTCATCTCGGACACCTCGAACCGATTCCCTTGGACCGCCTCGACGTAGGCCACGTGGCCGTAGCCGTAGCTCTCACCCGGCACGTTGGGTCCCCAGACCACGATCGAGCCCACCTTCGGGGTCTGCCCCTCCAGGTAGCCGGCCGCCGCCGCGTTCGCCCACCACTGGTCGGCGTTGCCGCCCCAGGTCACCGCGCGCTGGGTCGCCACGTACCAGGTGCAGTCCCCGAACGCGAACGACCAGTTGCCGCCTCCTCCTGACCCGATGCCCACCAGCGGCCCTGGCGCCGCCACCGACAGCGGCGCCGCGATGGGCGCCGCCAGCTGGGAGAGCAACTGCAGGGATTGCGCGCCCAACTGCTGCTGAGAGGCCATCGCCTGCGCCTGATCGGCCCGCAACTGGACGGTGGCACTCGCGACCACCCGGCGATCGTGCTGGATATTGCCCACCAGCGTCGCCACCTGCGAGGCGATCGCGGATGGCAGCGTGGTGCTGTTCAGAAACTGGGAGATGTTGGGCGCGGCCAGCGCCTCCGCCACCGCCTGACTGCCGGTGCCGTCCACGTAGGCGGTGCTGACCAGGCTCATGAGGGCGGTCCGATCTGCGGCCATTTGCCGGCTCAGGAGGGTGGTGGTCGCTTGATCGCGGGAGAGCTGCGTGTTCAGCTGCGTCAGGTAGCTCTGCTCACTCTTGATCTTGACCAGCAGGGCCATGACCTGACTCTGGGCGGCCAGATCCCCCTCCGCCCGGAGTTGCTTGACCAGCGAACCGAGCTGAGCCTTGTCGAGGGCGAGTCCCTGCTTCGCCGAAGTGGTGGGCACGGGGCCGACAAGAGCCGCTCCCCAGACCACGCCAGCCATGGCGATCGCAAGACAGACACGCCCAAGGAAATGGGCTCCGCGCATACGTCCTCCCACATAGCGCGACCGTTACGAGGGCCGACGGTAACCGATTGGGGGGGGCCGGGTCAACCCGGACCTCGTCCTCCAGGGGACACGGGGTCGCTGGAGGTGAGCTGGTGGACCTGGGCCGCGAGCTCACGCAGCCGCCCCCAATCCGTGTCCGGCAGAACCCCATGACCGAGGTTGAAGATGTGCCCAGCGCGCCCTCCGGCCTGAGTGAGGACCGCTCTTGTGCCGGTGTCCAGGGCCGCCTCGGAGGCCAGCAGGAGAGCGGGATCCAGGTTGCCCTGGATGAAGTGGTTGTACCCGATCCGCCGCCACGCGTCACCTAGGGGCAGCCGCCAGTCGACGGAGACCCCGGGGGCCGGGAGGTCGCGGATGTCATCGAGAAGGTGCGCCGAGCCGGTGGAGAAGTAGATGGCCGGGACCGTCCCGGCCAGAGCGTCGAACATCCTGCGGAGATGAGGGACCACCTGGAGCCGGTAGGAGCCGGCATCCAGCACCCCCGCCCAGCTGTCGAAGACCTGCACCAGCTGGGCGCCGGCCGCGGCCTGGGCCAGCAGGTACTCGGTCAGCACCTCGGTCAACTTCCGCATCAGCCGGGCCCAGAGCTCCGGCTCGGTGTGCATCAGGGCCCGCACATGCGGGTAGTCCCGCGAGCCGTGCCCCTCTACCAGGTAGCAGGCCAGGGTGAACGGTGACGGCCCGAAGCCGATGAGCGCGGCCCGGTCCCCCAGCTGACGGCGGCTCTCGGCTATGGCGGCCAAGAGATAGGGGGTGGCCTCCTCCGCCGAGATGCTCCGAAGCGCGTTCACCTGCTTGGCGGTGCGGATCGGGTCCGGGATCACGGGCCCGACACCCTCCAGGATCTGGAACTCGACGCCCATCCCCTCCAGCGGCAGCATTATGTCCGCGAACAGAACCGCGGCGTCCACCCCCAACAGGTCCACCGGCATACAGGTGACCTGGCTGCAGACCGCGGGATCCTTGACCATTTCCAGGAGGGACAGGCGTTGCCTCAGCGCCCGGTAGTCAGGCAGGGATCGGCCCGCCTGGCGCATGAACCAGACCGGAGTGGCATCGGCGGGCACCAGCGCGACGGCGGCGAGCAGGCGCTGTGCCGACTGCCTCAACACTTGGGCGCACCCGGATTCGCGGCAGTCACCATATGAGCATGACGAATCCCGGCTTGGGCCGGCGGCTGGCAGGGTTTACCGCCCTGGCCCATCCCGGACCGGCGGCGGCCTGCACCGCTCTCACCGTGATGTCGGGTCTCAGCGTCGCCGGCTATCGCGAGCTCCCCGGTCCCGCCTGGCGCAAACCGTTGGCGGGCGCGGCGACGGCGATGTTCCTGGCTCAGATCAGCACCGGCAGCGTCTCTGCGACTCTAAGCGACTCTAAGCGGGGCGTAGCCGAGCGCCTTGGGACCGAAGTCGCCACGAGGGACGACTGCGGTGGCATGGACGTTGCGGTGGAAGCCGCGCCCGAGGGACACCCATCTGGGACGGTGC
>JAJYPP010000155.1 GCA_021795235.1 bacterium | reverse complement strand
CCATGGCACGAGACATCACCCAAAGGCAGCTTCGGAACGACAGCGGCGAGATCATGAGGGCATTGGATCAGGGCGAGACCTTCGTAGTCACCAGGAATGGTGTGCCCGTCGGAGAGTTGACTCCCCTGCGGAGACGCCGCTTCGTGCCCGCCGATGCCGCTATCGCCATGTTCCGCGGCGCTCCAAGCGTTGAGTTGACCAAGCTTCGCGCCGACCTCGACAGCGTTGCGCGTCAGGACCCCAGCCCCCGTGCCTAATGCCCAACGTGCCCAGCGTGGGGTCATCGACACCTCCGTAGTCATCGACCTCGAACAGCTTGACGCCGGGCAGCTCCCGATCGAGCTGGCGGTCAGCGCGATCACCATGGCAGAGCTCGCTGCCGGACCCCACGCGACCGACGACGCCGATGAGAGAGCGCGCCGACAGGATCGATTGCAGCGGGCGGAAGCGGCCTTCGACCCCCTGCCCTTCGACGGAGAAGCGGCCCGGGCATATGGTCGGATCTACGCTGCCGAGGTAGCAAGTGGGCGCAAGGCGCGTGGCGCTCGGGCATTGGATCTCCTGATCGCAGCTACCGCGTGTGCCACAGGCCTCCCGGTCTACACGCGCAACCCGGAGGACTTCCAAAGCCTCCGAGGACTCGTCGAGGTCGTCACGGTCTGACCCCCCCTTAGAGCCAGAAGAGCTCCTGTCGCTGAGCTTCGGGGATCCTCCAGGGCTGAATCACCGGATGCCGAGGGACCACTGGCGCGTCCCGAGGCGCGCTCAGGCCCCCTCTCGGAGGAGAGGAAGTTGACACCCTATTTGACACCCTATCCGGCGAACATAGGCGGCTTTCGGCGTACGACCAACCCGGGGTAGTCCTCGTTTCCCAATACGAAACGGTCACCGGCGGACCTTCGCGAACAGTCTACTGGCCAATCCGCCCTTCCCGACCACGGGCCCTCTTGGTCCCGGCTTTTGAGATCAGAACGGCGATCCTGATGACTCTCCAGGCCCATTTGACACCCTATCGGTTTCAGATGCGCCTTCCAAGAGTCTCTGCACTGCCAGCGCGGCGTTGTGCCGGAGAGCGTCGGACACATGGGAGTAGCGATCGAGCGTCATCGCCACCGTGGCGTGACCCAGCCGCTCCGACGCCAGCCGAGGCTTGACCCCACTTTGATACAGATGGGGAGTGGCACGCGCCCGAAAGTCCAACGGACCACCGGCTCACTGGTAGCACGTGGCGCTACGATCACCTCATGGCACGAGACATCACCCAAAGGCAGCCTCGGAACGACAGCGGCAAGATCATGAGGGCATTGGATCAGGGCGAGACCTTCGTCGTCACCAGGAATGGTGTGCCCGTCGGAGAGCTGCTCCCCCTTCGGCGCCATCGGTTCGTAAGCGCGGAGGCCGCTATCGCCATGTTCCGTGATGCTCCAAGCGTCGAGCTGGCCCAGCTCCGCGCCGACCTCGACAGCGTTGCATCTCAGGGCCCCGGACCCAGTGCCTGATCCCCAACGCGCCCGGCATGGAGTCATCGGCACCGCCGTTGTCGCTGGCCTGTAACAGCTCGACGCCGGACAGCTCCTGATCGAGCTGGCGGTCAGCGCCGTCACGCTGACAGAGCTCGCTGCCGGACCTCACGCGACCGACGACGCCAAAGAGAGAGAGCGTCGAAGGGATCGACTGCAGCGGGCGGAGGCCGCCTTTGATCCCCTTCCCTTCGACGGTGAAGCGGCCCGAGCCGATGGTCGGATATACGCTGCCGAGGTAGCGAGCGGACGCCAGGCGCATTGGGGCCGGGCATTGGATCTCCTGATCGCAGCTACCGCGTGCGCCACGGGCCTCCCGGTCTACGCGCGCAACCCGGAGGGCTTCCAAAGTCTCTGGAGACTCGTCGAGGTCGTCGCTGTCGGAACGGCTGGTCGACCCCCGAGCCCAGCGCGTCATCGACCCGCGACCGCGCCATCACAACGTCTGCCAGCGGCTGCACCTAGACTGGGCACGGTCAGGATGCCAATCTCCAAGCCCACCCGGCGCGTGGATGCTGCGCGTCAGCCCACCAACAGTGAACTGGACGGGATCCTCGGAGAACTCTTCCAGCAGACAACCTTGCCGCTGGCGATCATCGGCTTCGATCACCTGGTGAAGCGGGCCAACAGCGCCTTCTGCCAGCTCCTCGAGCGCAGCCCCGACGAGCTCATCGGCACCCATATCCTCGAGCTCACCCACCCCGAGGATCGCAAGGCGAGCCAGCTCTCGTCCTGGGGCGCGCGGCGGGGAAGGTCGGCCAAGAGCGTCGCCAAGCGGTACCTGCGGCGGGACGGTGCTCCGGTGTGGGTACGGGTGACCCCCTCGCTCCTCCGAGACGACAAGGGCGACCCCTTGTGCATCCTGACTCAGGCCGAGGACATCAGCCAGGAGGAGCAGCTCAGGCTGGAGGTCCAGCAGCTGGGCCAGCTCCACGCCGCCCTGGCCGAGAGCGGCGAGGCGATGCTGCGGGCCGCCAGCGTGCACGAGCTCTGGGAGCAGACCTGCCGGATCGCGGTCGAGCGCGGGGGCCTGCACATGGCATGGATCGGGAGGATCCGCGACGACGGGTCGCTGTTGCCCGACGCCCACTGGGGCTCCCGGGGAGACTATCTCCCCAATCTGCGGACATCGATAAGAGCTGACATCGTCGAGGGCCAGGGTCCGGTCGGAGTCGCGATGCGGTCCGGCCTCCCCATCATCATCCAGAACATCGAGCTCGATCCTCGGTTCGAACGCTGGCGCGAGCGGGCCAGGGCCGTGGGCGTCGGAGGAGTCGCCACGTTTCCGCTGCGCCACGGCGATGGTCCGGTGGGGGCGATGGCCGTGTACTCGCCCCAGCCGGAATTCTTCAACCCGCAGACAACCGAGCTGCTGGAGCGACTGGCCAACACCGTGGCGTTTGCCTGGGAGGCGTTTGAGCTCCGGGACCGGGAAGCCACGGCGGCCGGTGAAGTTGCGGACCGGCTGGCGCACTTCCATCACGTCTTTCAGCTGAGCGGCATCGCGATTGCCATCACCGACCTGGACCTGATCATCCAGCAGGCCAATGGCGCGCTGCGGGAGTTGTTGCGAGCCGATGAGACGGCCCTCCAGGGCCGGACCCTGCTCGACTTTGTCGCTCCTGCAGACCACCGTTCGCTGATGGCTCGGTGCCGGCAGCTTCCAGGTTCCCTGGAGGTCGACATCTCCAGGTTTGCACTGGGCATGCTCACCTCCGGCGGCGACCCACTCCAGGTGTTGATGTCCGCCAACGCTATGCCTGAGACCGAAGGCCAGGGTCGCTTCCTGGTCTGGCAGGCCCAGGACATCACCGCCCAGCGCCAGGCTGAGGAGTTGGCCCAGCGCAAGATGGCACAGCAAGCCGCGGTGGCAGCGCTGGGCCGGGAAGCCATTGAGGCACGGGACCTCAGCGCACTGCACGACCACTGCGCGCGCCTGCTCGAGGCGCACCTGGGCGCCGACAAGGCGGCGGTGCTGCGCTGGAGTCCCGCCGGCAAGTCCTACTCGGTGATCGCGGTTGCGGGCTGGAATGGGAGCTTAGTCACCGGAGCCCTGGTCCCCGGCGGGGCGCGCTCCATGGCGGGAGTCGCGGCGGCCTCCGGTTCGCCGGTCATCATGGCCGACACCCGCAGCGAGACCCGCTTCGACGCGTCCACGCTGGACTCGGAGTTCGCCGTGAGGTCCGGTGTGGCGGTGCCCATCTCGACGGGAGATCGCCACTACGGAGTCCTGACCGCTTTCACGACCGACCTGCACGCCTTCAACCAGGGTGACATCGACTTCGCCGAAGGTATCGCCCACGTCCTGGGAGCAGCGGTGGCCCGCTCCGAGGCAGAGGTGGAGATGCAGCGACAGGCTCTCCACGACTCTCTGACCGGGCTGCCCAACCGCGCGCTGTTGGTCGACCGGATGGAGCTCAGCCTGAGCCGCCTTCGCCGTGAGCACCGGTCGATGGCGGTGATGTTCGTCGACCTCGATCGCTTCAAGACGGTGAACGACAGCATGGGGCACGCCGTGGGCGACACCGTGCTCAGAACCGTCGCAGCGCGGCTCGCCACCGTTCTGCGCCCCACCGACACCGTGGCCAGGGTCGGTGGGGATGAGTTCGTGATCCTGGTCGAGTGGCCGGGGGGAATCACACCCCCCGGCTCTCTCAGATCCCCGCATGAAAGTCTCCCTTCACGGGGCTCCTGCTACCCAGCCTTTGGCCACGCACCATGTTCCCAGTGGACGAAGAGGGC
>JAJYPP010000154.1 GCA_021795235.1 bacterium | reverse complement strand
ACCAGGCGCAGATCTTGAGAGGTCGAAGGGCGGAGGCTATCAGGTATGGAGAAGCCGGGAAGCTCCGCTGCGAGGCGAGCCTCGAGCTCGCGTAACGCCCCGAGCAGGGCTCCGATGAGTTGAGCTCGGATCTGCAGCTGCCGGAGATTGAGAGCCACCGAGAACTCGAGAAGGTTGCGCCGCGAAAGTCCCCTGCTGCTCCCTCGGCCCTCGGCCGTGCGGAGATCGGGCTGGACCACTCCCTTCTCACAGAGATAGATCAGCCGGTGCTGGGGTTGCCCGAGCAGTCGGGCGGCCTCCGTCATAGTCCATTCATTGCGTGGAGGTCTCATCGCTGATCGGCAGGGTCTATTATCTGGCTCTCAAAGTCAACATAGGTTCGCAGACAGGGCTCTTGCCCGTGTGCCGTCGCGCTACGCCGGGCTGCGGAGTTCCCGTTTGCTTGAGACCGTACATCGCCGTTGGCACGGCACGCTCGGCGACCGGCGCAGGCGGCCAGTACATGATTCCGAAGTGGCAAGAGCCTCAGCACTGGGCCAGCGATGTTCGGCTACCGCCAAGTATTGCAAGTGGAGAGGCTAGGGGCGAACTCGAGCAGCAACTGGAGCATCGACCCGGGGCCACCGCAAAGAGGACCGCATCCGCTCCCACATCCTGGAGCTGATGCTGGTCAGATTGGCAGAGAACAGTTTCCACCAGACCCGCGGAAGGCTGCGCCGCAAGGTCGACCGAGTGGCACTGGTGGAGTTCAGCGGCCCAGTCGGCGAAGTCCCGCTGGCCTCCAAACTGACTCCCTCTTAGGCGCAACTATTTGTGGCCCTCCAGACGCCGCCTCCACGTCGGGTATGGGCGACCTCGAGTTCAAGCTGCCCTGCCGCGGCGTAGACACGCGCCGTCCGGAGGCCGCGACGCCCCACTGACTTCGCTCTAATCCCACCACCACGACTCCTCGCGGCCACCCGACGGTCGAACCCGGGCAGAACGCTGCCAGTGGGTTGCTGCAACAGAGCGCCGAGAGTACTCTTGGGGGCGGTGACAGCGCCAGACCCGACCTCCTGCTATATCTGCGACGAAAACGCCAGCCTATTGCAATTGCCACCTCGGTCAGCGATCTTGGTCGAGCGTGGATGGAGAGCGGCCCACACCTTCGACACGCCGATTCGAGGACGTCTCGTCCTCCTGCCCTTGCGCCATGTTGAGTCGCTCCAGGCGCTGGAACCAGACGAAGCTGCAGCACTTGGCTCCTTGCTGCGACGGCTGTCGGGAGCCTTGGAGGTTGTCACCGGCTGCTCTAAGACCTGGGTCATGTTGCTGGCTGAAGCACCCCGATTTGCCCACGTCCACTTCCACATCGTGCCGCGACCAGCAAGCTTCTTGCTCCGCCCAGGCGGACCTAGCGTGATGGACTTTCTGCACAACTTCGAGGGCGCATTACTCACTGACCCAGAGAGGGACGAGGTCGCTTCGCGACTTCAAGAGGCCCTGAGGTAGTGGCCGATCCGGGCCCTGATCCTGACTGCGACGACCAAGTCGCGATCCACCCGCTTGAGATCCTGGCTCGCCGCGGAGCGCATCAACCTACGGAGGAGGTCGGATACCTATTCGGATCGGTTGGCACCTAGGTCGAATGGGAGGCGTCAATGAACGGGCTCTTCGCAGGATAATTCACCGTCGCCGACCCACACGTCGGCCTTGCCGCACTCTACCCACCCACCTTCGAGGAGGTACCCCTGCTGCCGGAGGCATAGACCATCTTGGATGCGGCTGGCACTTGCGGTTGCCGACTCGGACTGGCCACCGACCAGCAGCTACGATGTCTTGGCCCAGTCAAGCGGTTCGATGCCATCGTCACGTCTTCGGAGATGGATGCGTGGCAGGCCCGCGTGGGATATCTACCGCGGGGGTGCTCAGCGCTTGCACGTTCCACCCAAGAGCTGTTCGGTCTTGGAGGACTCGCTGCCACCCTCCCGGGCTGCGCGCGCAGTGGGATGAGAGTCGTTGTCTGCCCATCACGGGTGAGCGCGGGATGTGACATCCCTGACGCACTCGCCGCGGCGTCCAGCCCGGCAAAGGGAGATCTTGGACCACTGGCGAAAGGCGCAGGGTTTGCAAGAGCACGGACCCGGCAGCGCCTCGGCTAGTTTCGTCAGTGACAACCTCCTGGGCATCCGGGTGAGTGTACTAACGTGCTCTCCGAGGTGGCCTTGGTGACGCAGAAGGTAGCCTTCCATCGGCGCGGCCGTGGTCAGAACTCACACTGGCCCTCGGTAGTCCCTTGGGTGGAATATCTCGCCTGGTCAGGTTCAGTGGGCGTCTCTGGTCAGGTGCAACGTCCTTCGTGCGGGGCCCGCCTCGGCGGCCCAGACACAGCTCCGGAGAGGCGCCGGCAACGCTGTCGATCATCGCACTCGGCAGAACGCGTCGGCGAGCGTTGGGCCGACGTCAGTTGGCTAGGGACCCAGAAGGGCCAAGGGTGCCACAACAACACCATCCTGTCGGCGGTACGCGTACTGGGTGGCGGTGACAACTAGTAGTGCCACCGGAGGACGGACAACGCGGGCGGAGGCCAAGCGGAGTAGATCTGCTGCCGCCTCGTCGACTTGGGTGGAGCCCATCTTCACCTCGATCCCGATCCAGGCACCGTCTCGACGCTCGACGATCAGGTCGACCTCGAGTTCCCCCCCGCGCTCCCGATAGTGGTACACGGACGCGCCGCCTTGCCCTGCATACACGCGTATGTCGCGGGCAGCTAGAGACTCGAAGAGGTACCCTAGGGTATTGAGGTCTCCGAGGAGTCTCGCTGGGTCGCACTCCATGAGCGCCGCTGCGAGCGACGGGTCCACGAGATGCCGTTTGGGCGTTGTCATCAGGCGGGTTCGTGAACGCAGCTCAGGGTTCCATGCCTCGACGTCGTCGACCACCATCAGCCTGCAGAGGGCGTCGAGGTACGGCTCGGCAGTCCACCGGGATGGCGCCTCATTCTCTGTGATTCCGCGGGCTCGATCGACGATGGTGCTCAGCCTACTTGGGTGGGCGGTCAACTGGGCGTAGGCCTGCAGGAACCGCCTGACCATGCGGGGATTCCGGCGCGCTCCGGACACGACGTCGATATCGTGATCGATGATCATGTCGATGTAGCCGTTGATAAAAGCTAGCGCATCGCCGACGGATTGCCCAATTAGCGCTGGCCAGCCGCCCACTACGATCCGCTCGGAGTAGGCTGCCAGATCGAGGGCTGAAGTACCGGTTGATGGGGCCTCGCCATTAAGGAGGGCATGTATGGAGATGATGCCAGGAGAGATTCGCTGCTCGAAGAGGGTCATGGGCCGCATGTGAAGGACCCCAAGGCGACCGGCGCCCGAGTGCCGTGCAACTTCGTCTCTTGGTGTGGCCGATCCGGTGAGGATGAACTGCCCGGGCGAGCGACGCACGTCCACCTCGCGCCGCACGGCGTCCCAGAGCATCGGCTCCCGCTGCCACTCGTCGATGAGCCGGGGAGTGGCGCCGGGCAAGATCAGCCGGGGATCGACGCTGGCAGCACGCTGGGCCTCGACGTCAACGTCGAGCAGGACCTCACTTGAGGCGCGCTGGCGGGCGGTCTCCGTCTTTCCGCAGGCCTTCGGTCCAACGATCACAGCGGCACCGATGGACTTCAGAGCCTTGGCAAGTGCGTCATCCGCGATCCGGGGGACATAGCCGTAGCGCACGCTCTTTGAACTCTTCATTTGGCCCTAGTCTACAAGTCGCAACCGATCCAGTCTACAAGTCGCAACGCCCTCAGTCCACTTGTCGCAAGCGGCACAGCCAAGCGCCTCACCTTCGATCCTGGTGGGTGGCGAAAATTCAGTCTGCCCAAGGGAGGCACCCCGCTTAGGTTGACGACTATGAAGGGCGCTTTGGTGGCTCGGTCCGGCCGGGCTCACTTCGGGCCCGGCCGGCGCTGTTCCAACCGCCACTGGATCGCCTTCGCGATGGTCTTATCGCTGACCCCCAGGCGCCGGGCGATCGCGGAGTCGTGGAGCCCAAGCTGGCGGAGGCTGTACGCCTGGGGCGCGATACGCTGGTAGAAGGGTGGCGATTCAACCTGGCCGACCTGCATCTCGAGCTCCAGCGCCGAGACGGTTCGAATTCTTTGCGTTCGGGTCCACCAGGTTGTTGCAAAGAGAGTTGCAAGGTTGGTGCGGCTAGTCGACCGGACCCTGAAGGAGGCGGCGGTCAAGGGCCGAGAAGCGCGAGTGGAATCACAGCTATCCCGTCGCGTCTTCGATAGGCCTCGG
>JAJYPP010000153.1 GCA_021795235.1 bacterium | reverse complement strand
GCGTCGGGGCCTCCAGGCAAGGGTGAGAGCCAGGCTCTCACCCTTGCTCGCCGCTCACCTCGCCACCCGACTGATGGGGTAACCCGTCAAGCAAGTGGCTCCCATGCCCCTGCGCCGCTACGGGGGCGACAACCCAGCCTCACATGCCTGGGGGAACAGATTCCCGCCTTGGCCCACGTTGGCCAACTTGAGAAGTAACGGTCGAGAAAGCCGTCATGCCTGTAGGAGTCGGCACCACCTCTCGCTCGTCCCTTGCAGGAGCTCCATGGCGACCGCGTTCCTCCTCCGTGCTCGGCCAGTTGAACATGGGTGGGCATCCACGGCCAGTACTATAGGAACTAGCCTCGTTAGTATGTCATGGAGCAAGAATGGCCTCCATACCATACCCCGGTGGGCGCAGGGCGGGCACCTATGTGCGCCAGCCCACAGGCTATCGAGCGTTCATTCCCGAGCCGCTTCCGCCGGCCAGCCCTGCAATCGCCATGACCCTCGATCGCTCGCGTCTTCTCGAGGAAGCCGCTCGGGCCCTGGGCAGGCTGGACGCGGCTGCGCGACTGATCCCCAACCAGGACCTGTTTGTGGGTATGTATATCAATCGGGAGGCGGTCCTCAGCTCGCAGATCGAGGGCACCCAGGCGTCTCTGACCGACGTGTTGGTCTTCCAGGTCGAGGGTGACGCCGGATACCGATCCGACGTACACGAGATCATCAACCACATCGCCGCCATGAACCACGGGCTGAGTCGCCTCCCGGACCTACCGCTTTCGCTCCACCTGATCCGGGAGCTCCATCGGATCTTGATGCAGGGCGGACGGGGACAGAATCAGAGTCCCGGCGAGTTCCGTCGTACCCAAAACTGGATCGGCCCTGCCGGCTGCACCCTCTCCACCGCGGCGTTCGTCCCGCCCCCACCAAGTGTGTTGATGGAGCACCTGGGCAACCTTGAAACCTTCATGCACGACAAGACGTGTCCGCCCATCGTGAGGGCGGGCCTTGTCCACGCCCAGTTTGAAACCATTCATCCGTTTCTGGATGGCAACGGCCGTATTGGTCGTCTCCTCATCACCTTCATGCTGTGTCAGGAGGAGATCCTGCACGGTCCGCTCCTGTACTTGAGTCATTTCCTGAAACGCAATCGGGCCGAGTACTACGATCGGCTGCAGGCTGTACGCGAAAGCGGTCATTGGGAAGAATGGCTGGACTTCTTTCTGCGCGGGGTTGCCGAGACGGCGGATCAGTCCTGGCGGACGGCCCAGGCCATCCTGGCTCTGCAAAGCAGGCACCGCGAGCTCTTACAGTCCGCGAAGGCAAGTGCCCGAACCCTGCGAGCACACGACCTGTTGTGGCAGCGTCCGATCATTACGATCCCCTATCTTCAGGGCCAGCTGGGCACTACGTTTGCGGGGGCCAGCAGCATCGTCCGGCGGCTCGTCGGTCTCGGGATCTTGAAGGAGACGACGGGGTTCCGTAGGAATCGCAGGTTCGTATACGCCGACTACCTTCGCCTGTTCGGGGAAGGCCCGGCAGACTCTCTGGACACCGCCTCCGATAACGAATGAAGCCGGGTGGCCCCCAGAGCGCGCTCATGGCATCGCAGTCTTCGGGCAGACGCTCCGGCCCCGGCACCGCATGATCCGGCGGCCCGGACGGCGCCGCTTGCGCTGGTGGGCAGGGCACGGCGTCAACCGCGCCGCCATTGCGCTTGCTTACGGCTCCGCCGATTCCTCTCGCCTGGCCACTTGTGGTTGATGCCGGTGTCGGGCCCTGTCGGAAGACTCCCAAGCCCCGTCTCGCCAGAAGAGTGCCCGGCTCCAGCGCGACTATCACGTCTCGGTCGGCGACCGAGACATGCAGCCGGGTGCGCATCCGCAGCGTGGTAGTGGTGGGCGCTTGCACCGGGGGCCCGATCGGGCGGCGAACCCGGCTGCTCATGCCCTCACCTGTGCCGCTGGTCGGCTAAGAGCCACTCCTCCCACATCTATCCGGGCCCGCTTGGCGCCCTGGGGGCTTGGCCATCGATCACTTGGCGTGTGGCCACCGACTCTGCACCCGACATCCACGGCCACGATACGACCTGAAGACTTCGTCTCAACCAGCGGTAGCGCTGAACACCGGAGCCGTGACGCCGGGGCGAACCGATCTTTCACACCATGAAGGTCCCGCTAATGGTCGGCGGGCGCCCTCAATAGCAATCACTCAGAGCCTGACCCCGCCAGTCCTACTCCCCGACCTCTTCCAGGTTCACTCAACCACTCTCATGGGAGCTAACGCTCACTTCTCCCCCACCAGTTGCCAACCCCTCTGTCGCCACGACAGACCCCGTCTGGCGGTCCATGACGCTGGCCGGGCCTGGGCGATGGACGCAGACGGCAACCCGTTCGGCCTCTTCCTGCCAGTCCTGACCTCCAACCTCGACCAGCTCCACGCGGCCTACGAGAAAGCGCTGCCTCGCCAACCCGAGCGATTCCTGCTCGGCTAAGACCCGGGCTCCCGCCAGACGATCGTGGCCGGGGTGCCCTGCAAGTAGTTGATAATCCGAAGCAGGTGGAGGGCTGTCTCGTAATCACACCCGGCAACCTGGTCGAGCGGTGGCAGGACGAGCTGCGGCAGACGTTCGGCCCCAACTTCGTGCTCCTGACCCAGGAAGGGATCGCGGCGGCCCGGGGCGGCACTCCTTGCGCGGAGCGCTCCTCGCTGATCGCTCGCCTTGACCGCCCCGCGCGGCGCGAGGGCCACCAGGCCCCGGTGTGGGCGACCGACTGGGACCTGGTCATCACGGACCAAGCCCCCAAGCGCTCCACCCACTGCCTGAGCGGCGAGGTCAAGGCGACCAGGCGCTACCAGGTGGAACGCCCGGCTGGGCTTCGGCTCGTGGGGCCAGAGGACGGCTTGCCGCATCCCGGCCGCTCCACCCGTCCGGCGCCGGGGGGATGTCGGTGATTCGCGAGCTGCTGCTGGGCAGCGCACTCGCGGCCCTCGCGACCACCGTGGGCGCCGCGACGCTGATCCCCAGGACGTCGCGAGGCCGGGGCCCCATAAGCCTCTTCCTCGTGGTGGCTGGTGGCAGTGCCGGCCCTCTCCTCAGCGGCGATCCGTCCGGGTGGCTGGCGGGTGCACTGGTTATCGCGGCCCTGCCGACCCTGGCGATCCTCGCCGGCCGTCAGAGCGCCTGGCATCCCTGGGCGCGCGTCACCGGGGCGGCGCTGGTCCAAACCGCCGCGCTCTACCTCGGGTACGCAACCTTGCTCACGATCGCCACTGCCCGGGGGGCACCCGGGGCAATCCTGGGGACCCTGCTGCTGGTCGTCCAGCTCGCATCGCTGGGACTCACGCTCTCCTTCGCCTACGAGATCCTTGATGTCCTGGGGCGGCGTTCGCATCCCGCCCGCGACGCGGTCGCGGCCACTCAGGAGCCGGACCACTGGCCCGCCATCTGCATCCAGGTCCCCGCCTACAACGAGCCGCCGGAGATGCTCGCTATCACTATCGAGCAGCTCATGCTCCAGGACTATCCGGGCCGTTGGGCGGTGCAGGTGGTCGACAACAACACCCCTGACGAAGCGACCTGGCGCCCGATCGAGACGCTCTGCCGCAGGCTCGGCGGGCGGGTGCAGTTCATGCACCTGGCCGATTGGCCCGGCTTCAAGGCCGGCGCGCTCAACGAGGCGACCAGGCGGCTCCCGGACTGGGTGGAAGTGATCTCTGTCGTCGATGCCGACTACCTGGTGGATCCCGGCTTCTTACGCGCCACGGCGCGCCACTTCGCCGATCCATCGGTTGCCTTCGTGCAGACGGCGCAGCACTACCGTGAGTGGGAGGCCGACGGCTACCTGGCCGGCCTCTTCTACTCGTACAAGTACTTCTTCGATATCTCCATGGTCAGCCGCCATGAGCACAACGCCATCATCTTCGGTGGCACCATGGGGCTGATTCGGCGCTCTGCGCTGGAGCAAATCGGGGGTTGGGGCGAGTGGTGCATCACCGAGGACGCCGAGGCGTCGCTGCGGCTGCTGGGAGGAGGCTACCGCGGCGTGTACGACCAGGGCAGCTATGGTGCCGGCCTGATGCCCCTCAGCTTCGAGGGCCTCAAGCAGCAGCGGTTCCGATGGGCGTTCGGCGGAGTCCAAGTCCTCCGCAAGCACATGTTGGGACTCCTCGGGCTAGCCTGACTTTCCGAGATTGGAGGGACGGAGCAGCAGTTTGCCCTTGTAATGACAGCGTTTTGAGACCGCGGGGGCGTATGACCTAACTCGGGCTCCGGCTGGCAGCTGGTCCGAGGCGGGAAGG
>JAJYPP010000152.1 GCA_021795235.1 bacterium | reverse complement strand
CTCGGTCGAGCTTGCCGGGATTGGCCCGGTTCTCCAGCCGATAAGCGCGCACCACGGATGGCTTTGAGGTTGGCTTGCTCTTCTTCCCGCTGGCAGCGGCAGTCACGAGATCATGCTCGGTTCATCGTCTTCGAGCGCAGCCGCCATGGCGACCTTGACCCGGTCGGAGCGTCGCTTGGCCGAGCGGGGCCCGTACATGCGAGCGGCGAAGCTGTAGACGATCGCCATGAAGTCGGCCATCAGCTCCGAGGTGTCGTCCTGGGCCGGGTTGGCGACGTCGACTCGTTTGCCCTGGGCCCCCAGCAGCACCTCGAACCATCCGAACCCGACCCGGCTGAGACGGTCCTTATGCTCGACGACCAACGTCCCCCACTCCGGGTTGGACAGCAGCTTGGTGAGGCGGGGTCGCTTGTCGTTGACGCCCGAAGCGACCTCTTTCACCACTGCGACAACCTGGTAGCCGCGAGCGTTCGCGTAGATCACCAACCGTTCGGCCTGGCGATCCAGGTCTGCCTTTTGGGGACGGGACGACACTCGGGCATACACGGCTGCCATTGGCAGCAGCATCGACTCAGGCTCGGGGATCTGGATGTGCCCGAAACCATCCAAGGTGGCGCCGGGGATGTGCCCCTTGCGGAACCTGTCCCACGCGGCCCGGTAGCCGATTCCCTCTCGCTTCGCGTACGCCGACAACTTCATCTCCGTACCGTATCACGGACGTAGAAGCGGCATAAGGGTTTCTACGAGCTACTTCTACAAATCCAGGGACTTGTGATACACACCAGCACAGCTGCGGTGGCGGGGGACCGCGACCTCGCCGCGCCAGCTGGGGCACCGAGCCGGCTGATACCGTCGGGCGCCCGCTCAGGACGGCCCTGAGACAGGATTCCGCCTGCAGCCACCCCGTCACGCCGCAGGGGACGACGATGGTGCCGAACTGACAGAGGATTGCTGGTGCGACCGAGAGATAGGTCGCGGTGGAGGGCCAGCGTCCCGGGTGGTGACCAAGGCCACGGCGATGATCGCGAAGGCAAGATCGTCCGCCAGCGCCTGAGCTTGCAGCGGTCCACGGTCGCCGATGGCCCCGGCAGGCAGAGGACCTGGGCAGATCGGGGGTGGCCCCGAACACCACGGTCGCAATGGCGAACGAGGGCAGAGGGGACCCCACCTCGGGCAGGCAGAGCACGTCGCTGCCCAGGAACGTAGCCAGGAGGCTCAGGTCGACTCGGATCACGAAATGGAGGAATCCCGCCAGCCTCTTGATGGCATAAGCCCCGCGGCCGCCAAACGGTGCCTGAGAATGCCACATGATGAAGGTGAGCCCCGACGAGGACCGTGCCCATCACGCCCTGGGATCTGGAGCCGGCGGTCGGGATCTGTGGTCGGCAGTTGCGGCGGTCACGGCCATAACCCTCCCCACCTTTCTGGTGGGCACCCTGGCGGTGCAGCTGCGTCAGAGCCTTCACTTCGACCCGGCCCAGCTGGGCGTGGTGGTCGGCTGCAGCTACGCCGCCAGCGCCGTATTCGCCATCCCCTCGGGACGCTTGGTGGAAGAGCTCAGCGGCCTGCGCATGCTGCGCTACGCGACCCTGGTTTGCGGTTTGGTAATGCTGCTCATCGCGGCAGTGGTTCAGTCCTGGCCGGAGCTGGCTGCGGCCCTGATCCTGGCCGGAGCCGCGAGCTCACTCGGCCAGACAGCCTCCAATCTGTTCCTCTCTCGGCGTATCGACAGTCGCAGGCAGGGTCTCGCCTTCGGAATCAAGCAGGCCGCGGTGCCGTTGGCGTTCCTGCTCGGCGGGTTGTCGGTTCCCGTCATCGCCCTCACCGTCGGCTGGAGATGGGCCTTCGTGGGCGCGGCCGCGCTGGCTGCAGCGGCGGTCTTGGTCCTGCCCCATCCCCGGCTCTCCGTGGCGGCGCAGCGCCGGGCCGCTGCCCAGCGGCCTCGGCATGAGCCGACCCTCCCCCTGGTGGCGCTGGCGCTGGGCTTCGGGCTCACCCTGACCGCATGTTCCTCCCTCGGCGCTTTCCTGGTCAGCTCCGCTGTCGCGGACGGGTTGGGGCCGGCTGAGGCAGGTCTGGTGGCGGCCCTTGCCAGCGCCTGCGGGATCGCCGTGCGCGTCCTGGTCGGCTACCTCGCCGACCGCAGGGGCCGCCGTCATCTGGTTTTCGTGGTGGCGATGATGCTGGTCGGGGCGGCTGGATTCGCCCTACTCGCCATGGGGGCTGAGCTGCGCGCCGCGGTCCTCTTCATCCCCGGGGCGGTGGTGGCCTTCGGGATCGGCTGGGGCTGGAACGGACTGTTCAACTTCGCCGTCGTCCGCACTCACCCGCGCAGCCCCGCGCGAGCAACCGGCATCACTCAGACCGGCGGCCGCCTTGGGAGCGTGGTCGGACCGCTGGTCTTCGGGATCCTGGTCGATCACCTCGGCTACCCAGGAGCCTGGGCGGTGGCCTGCGGTGAAATGCTGGTGGGCGCCGGCACTATGGTGGCGGCGCGAGCGCTCCTCGCCCATCGGATCCGAGCTGAGCGCAGCTCAGCGAAGATCGCAAGCGGCCGCTGAGCAGAACCCAAATGCCGCGCCTCGACAAGCTCGCTCGCTGCTGAGAGCGCCGCTGCAACTCCCATTAGCGGAGTGTCTGGGGAGCGTAGGCGCCGTGACTGGGGCCGAGGGTTCTGGGGCGAAGCGACCCCCATGGCTCCAAACGGTTCGGCCAGCGGCCATACTGGCCGGCGTGGGAGCACTCGCCGAGGGAGACGCTGGTCAGAGGCGCTGTCCATGGGCCCTGTCGGCGCCGGAGTACCTCGCCTACCACGACCACGAGTGGGGCCGCCCTATCGGAGACGATCGGCTTGTCTTGGAGCGAATCTGTCTGGAGGGATTCCAGAGCGGACTCTCGTGGCTAACCATTCTCCGCAAGCGCGCCGCCTTCCGGCGTGCCTTTCTGGACTTCGATCCCGGAGCGGTGGCTGAACTTGATGAGGCCCACATCCGGCAGCTCCTGCTCGACGTGGGCATCGTCCGCCACCGAGGCAAGATCGTGGCCGCGATCGAGAACGCGCGCGCCACGGTGCGCCTGCAGCGAAGTCACCGCTCCCTGGCAGCACTGTGCTGGGGCCACGAGCCAGCGAGCGCCCCAGCACCAACCGCCGGCTCCAGGCCCCCGAGGACTACCGCAGAAGCGAAAGCCTTGGCCGGCGAGCTCAAGGCCCTCGGATTCCGGTATGTGGGGCCAGTCACCATCTACTCACTGATGCAGTCCCTGGGCCTGGTCAACGACCATCTCAGTGGTTGTTCGACCCGGCAGCTGGCAGAGGAGGAGCGGGGCCGATTCCCGCGCCCAGGCCGCGGCGGGGGAATCGGGTAGCCACCCGCACAGAGTGCGCAGCAACCACTCCAAGCGAAAGTCCAGCCGGGGCTGCCGGCGCGGAACCGGCCAGGGCGGGGTGGGGGACAGTTGCTCGCACGGCGTGCTATAGATTGGTGCTGACAAACTTCAAGGAGCAGTAACTGCGCAAAATCTCCGTGACTGGGCGGCCATAGCCAGCCAAAGCGGTGTAGTTGACGCCGCGGTCCCGCCCGCCAGTGAGAGCAGCGACGGCCAGCACGCTGGCTCATCCGGCGCTGTGGGAGGAAGCGTAAGACCAGAGCCAACGGCTCGGGCGGCACCCGATGAGGCCAAGACCCGTAAGGGAACCCCGAGAAGGGGCGCCACAGGAGTGCGCTGATGGAGTTCACTGCGCGGTGACGGTATATTGACCTTGAGTTTGCCGACAACAGCCTGGTGAGATCGTTCCCCTTCTGGCCGAGCCAGCGGTGAGCGTCCCCAGGAAGGGCCGGATGCACAGGGACTGGCTCCGCCAAATGGCTGGCCGCCGAGCCGCCGCGGCAACCGCGTGGGTCGCGGCAGGGCTCAGTGGGCTGGCCCTGGGCATGGATGCCCTCCACCTGCAAGCTGGCCTCGGGTGACTCGTCCCCAGCTGCCTGCTGGCCGCGCTCGCGGCCTGGGCGCTGACCGCCATCTTGGCCACCGTGCGCGTGGCGGCGCCACCCGACCTGGAAGCACATGGGCTGTTGTTCGCCACCCATCCCCACCCAGTCCTGCTGATCGACACGGTCAGCCTTGGGATCAGAGCGGCGAACCCCGCAGCCTGCAGGAAGTACGAATACAGTCTCGAACAACGTAGGTGTTCATCCACTTGCATGAATGGCGCCTGCGCGTCTCCGTTTGCCGCGTCCCCGGTTGCCCGGATGGCGGACCAGCCCGTCTGTAGTTGGGCGTGGCGTGGTTGG
>JAJYPP010000012.1 GCA_021795235.1 bacterium | reverse complement strand
CTAGCCGAACTGGAGCAGCTCTCAGTCCAGGTCACCGACCGCCTCCTCGCAGCGGCCTCCGCTCCCTCCCCTTGACTCCCCTGCCCTGTGTCACGATTTCACCTGCCCCACCTGCGGAAAGTCAGCTACAGGGCCCGCCAGGCCGGGCTGGACCTCAGTGTCCGGGCCTTGCTGGATGAGCTGGCCGGCATTGGCGAGACCGTCCTGCTCTACCAAGGCGAGAAGGGCAGGCCTCGGGCCCGGCGCATGCTGACCGAGACCAGCCCCACCCAGGATGCCCTTGTCGAGGTGTTCCATCTGCAGCGCTATGCGCCCCGCCACTGACCCTTCCCGCCTCGGACCAGCTGCCAGCCGGAGCCCGAGTTAGGTCATACGCCCACGCGGCCTCAAGACGCTGTCTCTACAAGGGAAAACTGCTGCTCCGTCGCTCCAATCTCGGAAAGTCAGGCTAGAGGTCGACTCTCATCGTAGTGGTCCCTTCCCCCGGTCGTGGTCCCGCGTTGCGGTGCCTTCCCGAAGACCGGAGTATGTGACTAGGATCGGGTCGGGTTTGACGTCCTCGGAACTCAGGGGCTATACTCTTCCCAACCTGGCTCGGCCAGGCGTTTTTATTTTGGGAGCCTAAGGTGCCTGCCACCATCATCACCCTCCAGTGCGGCGAGTGCCGCGAGCGCAACTACACTACCCAGAAGAACAAGCGCAACGACCCGGACCGGCTGGAGCTGCGCAAGTACTGCCGCCGGTGCCGCCGTCACACCTCCCACCGCGAGACCAAGTAGGGGGCACGGGCCCGTAGCTCAAAGGGGCGTAGCTCAGCTGGTAGAGCAGCGGTCTCCAAAACCGCAGGTCGCGCGTTCGAATCGTGCCGCCCCTGCAGAGCCAGTGAGTGGCTGAGAGGATCTGAATTTGGCTAACGTCGCAAGCGACACCTCCCCAGAGCGGGTGGAGTCGGGGAGCTATATAAGAGAGGTATGGAGCGAGCTGCGCAAGACGGTCTGGCCGACCTGGCCGGAGCTCCGTCAGATGACCGGCGTGGTGGTGGTGGCCGTCGTGATGCTGGGGGTCTTCCTCGGGCTGGTCGACTTCGGGCTGACCGCGGCCCTGGCCCCCTTGTACACGACCTCCGCGCCCGCTGTGACTCCGGTTCCAGCGGTCACTCCGGCACCTTCCACGGTGATCACGCCGGCGCCGAGCGCCTCGGCCGCCCCTTCGCCGAGCGCCTCCGCCACCCCCAAGCCCTCTGCCACGCCATGAAGTCATCGGGAGCCAAGCCGTGAGCGCAGCCCAAACCTCGGAAGCTACTGAGCAAGCCAGCTGGTACGTGATCCACGCCTACTCCGGCCATGAGGACAAGGTCAAGGCCAACCTCCTGAAGAGGGTGGAGTCGATGGACATGCACGACAAGATCTTTGACGTGCTGGTCCCGACCGAGGAGGTCCTGGAGATCAAGGACGGCCAGCGCCGCCACGTCCTGAAGCGGATCTTCCCGGGCTACATCCTGGTCAAGATGGTGATGTCGGACGAGTCCTGGTACGTGGTCCGCAACACCCCTGGGGTCACCAGCTTCGTGGGCTCCGGCACCCACCCGGTGCCGCTCCAGGAGACGGAGATGCGCTCCATCCTCCACCAGATCGGAGGGGACGTGTCCACCAAGGTCCAGGTGGAGTTCAAGGTGGGCGACTCGGTGCGGGTGGTGGACGGACCGTTCACCGACTTCCACGGCAAGGTGGGCGAGATCAACGCCGAGAAGGGCAAGCTGAAGGTGATGGTGAACATGTTCGGCCGGGAGACCCCGGTAGAGCTCGACCTGCTCCAGGTCGAGCGCCTGCGATAGGAGGCATTGGCAATGGGCAAGAAGAAGGTCAAGACGGTGCTCCGGCTGGCCATCGAGGCCGGCAAGGCGAGCCCCGGCTACCCGATCGGGCCGGCGCTGGGCCAGCATTCCGTGAACATCATGGAGTTCTGCCGCGCCTACAACGAGCAGACCGCCTCCCAGGCCGGGCTCGTGATCCCTGCCGAGATCACGATCTTCGAGGACCGCACCTTCACCTTCGTCACCAAGACCCCCCCCACCGCCGACCTGATCAAGAAGGCGGCGGGAATCCCCAAGGGCTCCGCCAAGCCGCCCCGGGAGCAGGCCGGAGAGCTGAGCCACGAGCAGGCGGTGGAGATCGCCAAGACCAAGCTCCCCGACGTCAACTCGGACGACCTCGAGGCCGTCGCCAAGATGGTGGAGGGGACGGCCCGCTCGATGGGCGTCAAGGTAACCGCCTGACCAGAAGAGGTGGGAGGGCAGCCGCTGCCCGCCACAACCACCATGAGGAGATGAGATGACCGCAGGTCACGGCAAGCGCTACAACGAGGCGGCCAAGCTGCTCGAGGGCAGGGAGGCTCTGGACCCCAAGGAGGCGATCAGCCTGGTCCGGCAGGTGAACACCACCAGCTTTCCAGGGACGGTCGAGCTCCACGTCCGCCTGGGGGTGGATCCCAGGCACGCTGACCAGATGGTCCGCAGCAGCGTGGTGCTGCCCCACGGGACCGGCAAGACCCGCACCATCGCGGTCTTCGCCCAGGGGGAGAAGGAGCGCGAGGCCCGCGACGCCGGGGCCGAGATCGTGGGTGGGGAGGACCTGGTCAAGAGGGTCCAGGAGGGTTTCACCGACTTCCATGTGGCGCTGGCCACTCCGGACATGATGGGGTCGGTGGGCCGGCTGGGCAAGATCCTGGGGCCCAGGGGGCTCATGCCCAACCCCAAGGCGGGAACCGTCACCTTCGACATCGCCCGGGCGGTGAAGGAGGTCCGGGCGGGGCGGGTGGAGTTCCGGGTCGACCGCTACGGCATCATCCACGTTCCGGTCGGCAAGACCAACTTCGAGGAGCAGGACCTCTATCAGAACTTCGTCGCCATGATGGAGGCGATCGTGAAGGCCAAGCCGTCGGCGGCCAAGGGCTCCTACGTCAGGGCCTGCTTCCTGGCTCCCACCATGGGGCCCAGCGTCCGGGTGGACCCGCTACTGGCCGGGCGCCTTACCAGCGCTTGACCCAGGCGCCACCTGACGCTCACGGGGCTGTCGAGGGCAGACTCGTCTCGCACGGGACCCAGGGATTGGCGTACAGAGAGGTCGCCTGCAGGGCGGCCCAGATGCCCTGGGAGCTGGTGGACGGACAGAAGTTGGCGGCCCGGTACTCGATGTCGTAGACCGGCTTGCCCAGCTTCAGGAACGGGGTCAGGAGCGAGCACTCCTGGTACTGGTAGCACTGCTCGTCGACTCCGAAGTCGAAGGAGGTGGCCAGGGCGGCCACCTGGCCGTAGTCGTTCTTGAGCCCGGCCGCCAGGCCCAGCCGGTGGGCGATCCGGGCCAGGGCCAGGTTGTAGCGGAGCTGGTCACGGGCGGTGAGCGCGAACCCGGTGGGGTTGCGGTAGCCGTCGACGTTGTCCCAGTCGATGGCGTTGAAGCCGGCCTGGGCGCACTTCTTGGCCCTCGCCTCCATGATCGGCAGGAGCACGCTGAGCCGGCGGATGTCCAGCCAGCGCTCGCCCGGCCAGCCGTTGGGGCGGCCCAGCACCGAGCGGGGGAAGAGTCCGGCATCGGGACGCCAGGACTCCCAGGTCCCGGCGTCCACGTAGCAGACCGCGAACGCCCCCGCCGCATGGATCGCCGCCACCGCCTGCCGGTTTACGACGTCGTTGCGGCCGCTGACCGAGGAGTCGACGTAGAGATCGATCGAGTAGACAAGGGGCCGCACGCAGGGCGGGCCGGCCGCCGTTGGATGGCACAGGCCGACCTGGACCCCGCCCGTCGCCCGCTCCGCCGGCAGGCCCTGCAGCTGGTAGATGAAGGGCCCGAGGTCCCTACCCGGCCGCCACCAGCTGGGCGCACCGGAAGGATGGGAGGCGTCGGCCGCAGGCCGCGAGGCGGGAGGTCCAGCGCAGGCGGCCGCCAGCAGCGCGACCGGTAGCACGGCGAAGAGGGTGGCGGGCAGCCGCATGCGCGGATGTTCGGCGGCCGGGGCGAGTGGGCGCGGGACCGGGCGCGCGGGCACGCTATACTGAACCCCCGATTGGAACAGTCGCGTTCCCCGGCGCCCGAGACCGCGGGGGCAGCAGTGCTCAAAAGCGAAACCCCGCGCAGGTGACCAGTTGAGAGCAGGTGACGGCACCTGGTCTCCGCTCCATCCTGGCTCGTGGCTCCGGAGAGCAGGAGGTGGAGACGGATGATCGCGGACAAGCATGGGGCCGCCAGGATCCCGGAGGCCAAGCAGCAGAACGTGGCGGTGCTGGCCGAGAAGCTGAGCCGGATGAAGAGCGCCGTCCTCACCGACTACCGCGGCCTTTCGGTCTCCCAGCTGGAGACCCTGCGGGGGGCCCTGCGGCAGGAGGGGATCGACTACGTGGTGCTCAAGAACACCCTCGCCCGCCGCGCCAGCGAGCAGGCCGGGATCTCCGGGCTCAGCGCCCACCTGGTGGGGCCGACCGCGCTCGCCATCAGCTACGACGATCTCAGCGCCCCCGCCCGGGTGCTGATGGAGTACGCCCGCCTCAATCGCCGCCTGGAGATGGTCCGAGGCGGGGTGGCGGAGGGCACGGTGCTCACCGCCGCGGAGGTCCGCCAGCTGGCGGACCTGCCCTCCAGAGAGGTGCTCATGGCTCAGCTGCTGGCCGTCCTGGAGGCGCCCGTGGCCCAGCTGGTGGGGTTGCTGGAGGCGCCGGTCCGGGATCTGGTCGGACTCTTGGACGCCAAGCAGGCGGCGGCGTGAGCGCCGCTCGCCCCAGTCGAATTTCGAATTTAGTCGCCGTCAAGGAAGGAGAGTGAGATGAGCAAGGTCACGGTAGAGGACTTCGTGGACGCCCTGGCGGACTGGACCGTTCTGGATCTGGTCAACGCCAAGAAGGCGATCGAGGACAAGTACGGGATCACCGCCGCCGCCGCCGTGGCGGTGGCCGCCGCCCCGGCTGCGGCAGCCGCGGCCGAGGTCGAGGAGCAGACCGAGTTCTCGGTCATCCTGACCGCTGCCGGCGACCAGAAGATCGCGGCCATCAAGGCGGTCCGGGAGATCACCGGGCTGGGGCTGAAGGAGGCCAAGGACCTGGTGGACCAAGCTCCCAAGGCGGTCAAGGAAGGTGTCTCCAAGGAGGAGGCCGAGTCCGTGGCCAAGAAGATCCAGGAGGCAGGCGCTTCCGCCGAGATCAAGTAACACGGCCCGGAAGCCGGTCTGGGGATCGATTGGCTGGGGTGTCCCAGCAGGTGCCGCTCCCAGGTGTGGTAGCATTGAGCTTCCCTCACCCGTGAAGTTCACCCTACGTTTCCGTTTGCCTGGAGAACTTTAGCCCATGCCGCCAATTCGTGCTGCCCTGCCCTCCGCGCCCGCCCGCCACAGCTACGGCAAGATCCCCGAGATGCTCCAGGTTGGCAACCTGATCGAGACCCAGCTGAACTCTTTCCGGTGGTTCGTGAAGTCGGGGCTGCGCGAGCTCTTCGACGAGATCAACCCGATCACCGACTACACCGGCAAGAACTACGAGCTGCGCTTCCTGGACTACAGCTTCGGGGAGCCCAAGTTCGATCAGGAGGAGTGCCGCAACCGGGACATGACCTTCTCGGCCCCGCTCAGGATCATGACCCGGCTGCACATCAAGACCGGCGAGGCGGCCGGCGAGATCAAGGAGTCGGAGGTCTACCTGGGCGACTTCCCGATGATGACCGGGGAGGGGACCTTCCTGGTCAACGGCACGGAGCGGGTGGTGGTGAGCCAGCTGGTGAGGTCGCCGGGGGTGTACTTCACCGCCGGGGCGGAGCACCCCGCCACCGGCCGGCCGCTCTACGCGGTCAAGTTCATCCCCAACCGGGGGGCCTGGCTGGAGATCGAGACCTCGACCAAGGACGTGCTCACGGCCAAGATCGACCGCAAGCGCAAGTTCCAGGCGACCACTTTGATCCGCGCTCTGGGCTACCCCAGCGACGACGACATCCGCCAGTTCTTCCAGGAGGTCGACAACGACCCCGAGCGCCGCTACATCGACGCCACCTTGGAGAAGGACCCCAGCCACGACGTCAACGAGGCCCTGATCGAGCTCTACCGCAAGATCCGGCCCGGTGACCCCCCAACCGTGGAGAACGCCCGCAACCTGCTGCAGGCGCTGTTCTTCAATCCCCGCCGCTTCGACCTGGGCCGGGTCGGCCGGTTCAAGCTGGACAAGCGGCTGGGCTTCTCGGAGGCCGAGGCCCGGGCCCGGGCCGAGGACAAGGAGCTGCGGGTGCTGGCGCACGAGGACTTCGTCAACATCATCCGCCACCTGATCGAGCTCAACAACGGGCACGGGGAGGCCGATGACATCGACCACCTCGGCAACCGCCGGGTGCGCGGGGTGGGCGAGCTCCTGCAGAACCAGTTCCGCACCGGGTTGCTGCGGATGGAGCGGATCATCAAGGAGCGGATGACGATCTGTGACGCCACCACCGTCACCGCCGCCTCCTTGATCAACGCCCGTCCGGTGGTGGCCGCCATCAAGGAGTTCTTCGGGTCCAGCCAGCTCTCCCAGTTCATGGACCAGACCAACCCCCTGTCCGAGCTCACCCACAAGCGCCGCCTGTCGGCCCTGGGCCCGGGCGGGCTCTCCCGGGAGCGGGCCGGATTCGACGTCCGGGACGTCCACCACAGCCACTACGGCCGCATCTGCCCGATCGAGACCCCCGAGGGCCCCAACATCGGGCTGATGGGATCCCTGGCGACCTTCGCCAGGGTCAACGACTTCGGCTTCATCGAGACTCCGTTCCGGCGGATCCACCACGCCATGAAGTTGGCGGAGGCGGGCGAGCTGCTGGTCGGCCGCGAGCTGAGGGAGGAGGCCGGGGGAATCCCGGCCGGCACCGTGCTCGGAGCGGCCGAGCTCGCCGCCCTCACCAAGGCGGGGGTGACGGAGGTCGGGATCGTGCCCTGGGTGACCGACGAGATCCACTTCCTGTCCGCCGACGAGGAGGACAAGTACACGGTCGCGCAGGCCAACGCCCCGATCTCGCCGGAGGGCAAGTTCTTAGTGGAGCACACCCCCGCGCGCACCCGCCACACCTTCAAGGACGTGCCCATCACCGATGTCGACTTCGTCGACGTCTCGCCCAAGCAGATCGTCTCGGTGGCCACCGCCATGATTCCGTTCCTGGAGCACGACGACGCCAACCGGGCGTTGATGGGGTCGAACATGCAGCGCCAGGCCGTGCCCCTGGTCAACAGCGACTCCCCGGTCGTCGGCACCGGCATGGAGCTCTACGCCGCCAAGGACAGCGGCGAGCTCATCACCGCGCCCTCGGCGGGCACCGTGATCGGGGTCAACGTGCCGCTGGGCGAGGTGGACCGGGACCGGGTCAAGGTGGTCCGCAGCGGCCAGGACAGCGGCCTGGGGATCCTCTTCCACCCCGACGACCAGGGCCCCGACGTGTGGTTCGGGGTGCACAAGTTCGTGCGCAGCAACCAGGGCACCTGCCTCTCGCAGAAGGTCATCGTCAACCCCGGGGACAAGGTGGACGCGGGTGCGGTCCTGGTGGACGGCCCGGCGACCGACAAGGGCGAGCTGGCGCTGGGCCAGAACGTGCTGGTCGCCTTCATGCCCTGGGAGGGCTACAACTACGAGGACGCCATCCTCATCAGCGAGTCGGTGGTCCGCGAGGACAAGTACACCTCGATCCACATCGAAGAGTTCGAGGTGGAGATCAGGGAGACCAAGCTCGGCCCCGAGGAGATCTCCCGCGAGCTTCCCAACGTGGGTGAGGAGAGCCTGCGCAACCTCGACGAGCGCGGCATCATCTACGTCGGAGCCGAGGTCCAGCAGGGTGACATCCTGGTCGGCAAGACCACTCCCAAGGGGGAGTCGGAGCTGTCCGCGGAGGAACGCCTGTTGCGGGCGATCTTCGGGGAGAAGTCCAAGGAGGTTCGGGACAGCTCGCTGCGGGTGCCCCACGGCGAGCGCGGGGTGGTGGTGGACGTCAAGCACTTCAGCCGCACCAACAAGGACGAGCTGCCGGCCGGGGTCAACGAGCTGATCCGCATCTACGTGGCGCAGAAGCGCAAGATCAGCCAGGGCGACAAGATGGCCGGCCGCCACGGCAACAAGGGGGTCATCGCGCGGATCCTGCCCATCGAGGACCTGCCCTTCATGCCGGACGGCACTCCGGTCGAGATCGTGCTCAACCCGCTGGGGGTGCCCAGCCGGATGAACCTCGGCCAGGTCCTGGAGACCCACCTGGGCTGGGCCGCCTCGGCGCTCGGCATCAAGGTCGCCACCCCGGTGTTCGACGGGGCGACCGAGCCGGAGATCGAGGACGAGCTGGAGCGGGCCGGCCTGCCGCGCGACGGCAAGGTGATGCTCCGGGACGGCCGCAGCGGGGAGTTCTTCGAGCAGCCGATCACGGTCGGGATCATCTACATGCTCAAGCTCCACCACCTGGTGGAGGACAAGATCCACGCCCGCAGCACCGGACCCTACAGCCTGGTCACCCAGCAGCCGTTGGGCGGCAAGGCCCAGTTCGGGGGTCAGCGCTTCGGGGAGATGGAGGTGTGGGCTCTGGAGGCCTATGGCGCCAGCCACATCCTGCAGGAGATCCTGACCATCAAGTCCGACGACATCGTCGGGCGGGTCAAGGCCTACGAGGCCATCGTCAAGGGCGACAACACCCTGGACGCCGGGATCCCGGAGTCCTTCCGGGTCCTGGTCAAGGAGCTGCAGGGGCTCGGCCTGGGCGTCGAGATCATGTCCGACAACGAAGAGCAGATCGTGTTCGCGGAGGATGACATGCCCGACATGCCGCTCGGATTGGGCATCAATCTGGAGCGTGACGAGCGTGATGATGCCGAGGACATCGGCCGCTGAGAGTGACCCAATTTTCTGAATTTGTCGCGGGGGCAGCCGGGCTCGGCGAGCTGGCTGCCTCCGGCTACCCGCTCATCCACCAATTCGCCAGGAGGCGGACAGGCCTTGCTTAAGCTGGAAAACTTCGACGCCCTGAAGCTGTCTCTCGCCAGCCCGGAGACGATCCTCTCCTGGTCCCACGGGGAGGTGACCAAGCCGGAGACGATCAACTACCGGACCCTGCGCCCGGAGCGGGACGGGCTGTTCTGCGAGAAGATCTTCGGTCCCACCAAGGACTGGGAGTGCCACTGTGGCAAGTACAAGCGCTACCGCTACAAGGGCATCATCTGCGACAAGTGCGGGGTCGAGGTGACCCGCAGCAAGGTGCGCCGCGAGCGCATGGGGCACATCCGGCTGGCCAGTCCGGTCTCGCACGTGTGGTACTTCAAGGGGATCCCGAGCCGGCTGGGGCTGCTCTTGGACATGTCGCCCCGCAACCTGGAGAAGGTTCTCTACTTCGCCAACTACATCGTCACCAGAGTGGATGAGGACGCTCGCGCCCAGGCCCTGATCGAGCTGGACCCCGACAGGAGCGAGCGCATCTCCGAGCTGCGGCGAGGGGCCACCCAGGACCTGGAGACCTTCCTGGGGGCCCAGGAGCAGAGGCTCAAGGAGGTCGAGGCGGCCGCCGAGTCGGCAGCCGTGGCCGCCGCCAAGTCGGCCGAGACCAGGCGCGAGAAGTTGGAGTCCGAGGCGGACTCCCTGACCCAGCGGATCGAGGCCGGCCTGGGCAAGAAGGCGCCCAGTGACATGACCCTCAAGGACGGGGATCACAAGCAGGTCGTGGTCAAGCGCGGCACCCAGCTGGCTGAGGAGCACGCCGAGGAGCTGCGGGCGGCGCTGCAGGCGATGCTGGCCCAGGTCTCCGAGGAGGAGACCAGCTCGGTCAGCCGGATCCGGGAGCGGGCGGCGGCTGAGGCCGCCGCGATTCGCCAGGAGATGGACGTGCGCCGGGAGGCCGGTGGGTCGGCGGGGGACGAGGAGATCGGTCGGGTGCGCGCGGAATTGGAGGAGACCAAGTCCCGCCTCGAGGGCCTGACGGTCAGGCAGCTGCTGACCGACTCGGAGTACCGAGAGTGCGCCGAGAAGTTCGGGGGGGTCTTCCGGGCGTCGATGGGGGCCTCAGCGATCAAGGAGATGCTCGACGGCATCGACCTGGATGCGGAGTCGGTGCATCTGCGGGAGGAGCTGCTCTCCACCAGCGGACAGCGCAAGCAGAAGGCGGTCAAGCGGCTGCGGGTGGTGGAGGCGTTCCGCAAGAGCGAGACCGCCCCCACCTGGATGATCATGGAGGTCCTGCCGGTCATCCCGCCGGAGCTGCGCCCGATGGTGCAGCTCGATGGCGGCCGTTTCGCCACCTCCGACCTCAACGACCTGTACCGGCGGGTGATCAACCGCAACAACCGGCTCAAGCGGCTCCTGGAGCTGGGGGCTCCCGAGATCATCGTGCGCAACGAGAAGCGGATGTTGCAGGAGGCGGTGGACGCCCTGATCGACAACGGCCGCCGGGGCCGGGCGATAACCGGGACCGGCAACCGCAAGCTCAAGTCGCTCAGCGACATGCTCAAGGGCAAGCAGGGCCGGTTCCGCCAGAACCTGCTCGGCAAGCGGGTGGACTACAGCGGTCGGTCGGTGATCGTGGTCGGCCCGGAGATGAAGCTGAACCAGTGCGGGCTGCCCAAGCGGATGGCTCTGGAGCTGTTCAAGCCCTTCGTGATGCGCGAGCTGGTCAGCCAGGGGTTCACCCAGAACATCAAGAGCGCCAAGCGGATGGTGGAGAGGGTCCGGCCGGAGGTGTGGGACGTGCTGGACCAGGTGATCCAGGACCACCCGGTCCTGCTCAACCGGGCCCCGACCCTGCACCGGCTGGGGATCCAGGCGTTCATGCCGATCCTGGTGGAGGGCTCGGCGATCCAGATCCACCCCTTGGTCTGCACCGCCTTCAACGCCGACTTCGACGGTGATCAGATGGCGGTGCACGTGCCGCTCTTCAGCGGGGCCATCGCCGAGGCCAAGAACCTCATGATGTCCTCCAACAACATCCTCTCCGCCAGCGACGGCAACCCGGTGGTGGCTCCCTCCCAGGACATGGTGCTGGGGGCTTACTGGCTGACCGTGGAGCGCGAGCCCCTGGTCAAGGTCGAGGACGACCGCCTGCGCAGCTACAGCTCTCCCGACGAGGTGCTGCTGGCCTACGACACCGGCGCTCTGGGGGCTCACGAGCCGGTCCGGGTGCGGCTGCCGCGTGGCCACGTCGAGGTGATCTCCGGCGCTCAGGACCCCGAGGACCGGGTGATGGTCAAGACCACCGCCGGGCGGGTCCTGTTCAATCAGGTCCTGCCTCTGGGGCGGCCGGTCCGGGAGGGCGCGGACGGGGACCCCATGGTCTTTCAGAACCACCCGTTCGACCGCAAGGAGCTCAGGGCCCTGGTCGCGACCTGCTTCCGTCTCTACGGTAACCAGGTGACGGCCGAGGTGGTCAATGAAATCAAGCGGGTCGGCTTCGCATTCGCCACCAGGTCTGGTACCACCATGTCCGCCATGGACATCAAGACTCCCCCGGAGAAGGCGGGCATCATCGCCGCCGCCGACGGGGCGGTGGACGAGGTCACCCTGCAGCACCGCCGCGGTCTCATCACCGAGGACGAGCGCTACGGGAAGACGGTGGAGATCTGGACCCAGGCCACCGAGCAGGTGACCCAGGCGACCATGCGCCACTTCGACACCTTCTCATCGGTGCTGCTGATGTCCCAGTCAGGCGCCCGGGGGTCGGTGCAGCAGATCCGCCAGCTGGCGGGCATGCGTGGCTTGATGGCCGATCCCACCGGACGGATCATCGACATGCCGATCAAGGCCAATTTCTCCGAGGGGCTGGCCGTGCTGGAGTACTTCATCTCCACCCACGGCGCCCGCAAGGGACTGGCCGACACCGCCCTGCGAACCGCGGACTCGGGCTACCTGACCCGGCGGCTGGTGGACGTGGCCCAGGACGTGATCGTCCGGGAGGAGGACTGCGGGACCAACGCCGGCATCTGGCTCACCGACCTGAGCCAGGAGGGCGAGCCCTTCCTGGAGCGGATCCAGGGTCGGACCGCGGCCGCCGACATCGCCGACCCCACCGGTCGGGTGGTGGTCGCGGCGGGAGACGAGATCACCGACGCTCTGGCGCGCGCGGTGGTGGCGGCCGGGGTGGATCGGGCCCGGGTGCGCAGCGTCCTGACCTGTGCGGCCAGGAGCGGAGTCTGCCGTCTGTGCTATGGGCGCAACCTGGCCAGCGGCAAGCTGGTGGAGATCGGTGAGGCGGTCGGGGTCATCGCGGCCCAGTCGATCGGCGAGCCTGGCACCCAGCTGACCATGCGGACATTCCACACCGGTGGGGTGGCGGGGCTGGACATCACCCAGGGATTGCCCCGGGTGGAGGAGCTCTTCGAGGCCCGCATCCCCAAGGGCAAGGCAACGCTCGCCGAGTCAGGGGGCCGGGTGGAGATCATCCGCGGCGACGGCGGGCGCAAGGTCCGGGTGGCGGCCCACGAGGAGTACGACGTCAGCCAGGTGCTGGACAAGGGGATGGAGCTGGACTCGGCCGTCGCCAAGGGTGCCCTGGTGGGCGAGGGCCAGGTCCTGGCCAGGGGCACCAAGTCGGGTAAGCCGGTCACCCTGCAGGCTCGCATCGGCGGCAAGATCACCGCCCTCAAGCTCAGTGCAGGCGGTGGCGAGCTCACCATCCGGGCCCTCGAGGAGGACGTCAAGGAGTACCCGATCGCCCACGGGGCCCAGCTGCGGGTCGCCGACGGCGATGAGATCAAGGCCGGCGATGCCCTGACGGCGGGCTCGGTGAGTCCGCAGGAGCTGCTCTACATCAGCGGCCGGGAGGCGGTGCAGGACTATCTGGTCCGGGAGGTTCAGAAGGTCTATCGCTCCCAGGGAGTCGACATCAACGACAAGCACATCGAGGTCATCGTCCGCCAGATGATGCGCAAGGTCAGGGTGGAGTCCGGTGGCGACACCGAGCTGCTCCCCGGCGAGATCGTCTCCCAGTGGGAGTACGACCAGGCCAACGCCGAGGTCCTGGCCGAAGGCGGTGAGCCGGCGATAGCGTCCACGGTCCTGCTGGGGCTGATCAAGGCGGCCCTCAACACCGCCAGCTGGCTCTCGGCGGCCTCCTTCCAGGAGACGACCAGGGTGCTGACGGAGGCCGCGATCTCCGGCAAGGTGGACCGCCTGCGCGGGCTCAAGGAGAACGTGATCATCGGCAAGCTGATCCCGGCCGGTACCGGTCTCGACTACTACCGCAAGCTGCGGGAGGAGGCCGTCAGGTATCTGGAGGAGGCTCAGGTGCCAATCGAGACCACCGCCACCTCTGACGAGGAGTCCTTGGAGAGCGAGGTCCCCGAGGCGATGGCGGCGCTGGAGCACTCGGCGGACTGAGCGAGAGCGCTGGCCGGAAGCTCCCGGCCAGCGCCTTTACGGCCCGCGATCCGCGGTTCGAGCTGAGGCGACGCCTCGCCGGGGAGAATTGGCAGCGGCAGAGCGGCAGGCGGTGGTGCTTGAGCAGCTCCAGTCGAGGCCGGAGTGGGAGCCGCGGGAACCAGTCTCCCCGGCATCTGAAGTGGGGTCAAGGGGTATCTCCGGGATCACCCCGGGTCCCGAATCTGGTCAGCTGGGGGGCCGGTACAGAAGCTCAGGAGCAGAGCCCTGCGGCGGAGAGCATATCGACCACGGCGTCAGCTGCTGTCTCTTTGGCCAGGATGCTCTCCGTGCGGCCCCGTGTCGCGGACCTGCTGGCCGCGGGCATGGTCCCTGGCTCGTCTCGAGAGTGGATCGGCTACCGCGGATCGCTCACTGGCCGAGCACAGACAGATCGAGCCCCTGGGCCGCCTGCGCGAGCCCCACGTCGAAGGACGCGAGAGTCGCCGCGGCACCTTCGGCCGCGAGCAGGACGCAGCAGTCCGGCATCTTCAGCCCGGTGCTCGCGCGCAACTGGGCCAGCCGGACAGCGGTGTCGGCGGGAAACGCCACCTCGTTGACCTCGAGATCGTGAAGCGCGGCCCGGACAGGTTCCAGACGGCCTTCCCGAATGGGCGCAGCCAGGACCTCTGCCAAGGTCAGCGGGCTGGCTCCAAGGTCGTCGTCGACCGCTTGGGCCAGCAGCGCCTCTGCCGCAGCATGGTGGCGGTCTTCCCGGTCCAGATGGGCGATGAGGACGCTGGCGTCGAGCACGATCACGCGGGCCAGTCCTCGCGCAGCTTCTCCAGGTAGTCGGGCCCGTAGAGGCCGGTGAAGGCCCCGCTGCTGCGCCGGATCGCTGCGAGCCGCCGCTGTTGTCGGCCGTCACGCTCTCGCTCGGCGGCGTGGTGGCCTTCCAGGGCCAGGCGCACCAGGAGCTGCGATCTGCTCAGAGTGGGCCAGCGTTGGGCTGCCGCGTCCAGGGCGTTGGCGAGGTCGTCGGTCTCGGTCACGAAGTGACGGGGCCGGGTGGTGGGCATGCCTTCAGTGTAGCACCGCTGGCGACGGGTGCTACACCAGGATGTCGAGTGGCAGATTCGGACCGCTCAGCGCGCGGCGCCCCGTTCTCTCCGCAACTCCCATCGTTGCCCGCCGCCCAAGCGGGCTTCCGGGACATCTCCGCTATTCCGTGGAGATGCACGATGCTGTAAATTGTCCGCGGCCGGGACATGGTCCCGTCGAGGTCCGGACGGGCCGCGACCTCAGGGGATCCTGGCTCAGTCTGAGGCGCCCTGCCCTGGGCCCAACAGCTTTGGGGCGGCCGCTCCGGGCCGGCGATCTCGGCCGGATCTGCGGCTGCACCCAACACGAGTTTGACACGCCGATGGCCCACGGGTAGAATCAACACCCGCGCCTCCGGAGGGGCGTCCTCATCCATGTATGGCCGTCGCCCCGGATCGGCCAGCGTTCTCCAAGGATAATTTCAGTTTGCCCACCATCCAGCAGCTGGTCCGCAAGGGCCGCTCCCCGGTTGTCAAGAAGACCAAGTCGCCCGCCTTGAAGGGATCGCCCCAGAGGCGGGGGGTATGCGTGCGCGTCTTCACCACGACGCCGAAGAAGCCGAACTCGGCGCTGCGGAAGGTGGCCAGGGTGAGGCTGACCAGCAAGATCGAGGTGACCGCCTACATCCCCGGCATCGGCCACAACCTCCAGGAGCACTCGGTGGTCCTGGTTAGGGGTGGGCGCGTCAAGGACCTCCCCGGCGTTCGTTACCACGTGGTCCGGGGCGCCCTGGACACCGCTGGAGCCAAAGCTCGCAAGCAGGGCCGTAGCAAGTACGGCGCCAAGCGCGAGAAGGCGAAGGGCTGACATGCCACGCCGTCAACGCATCTCCAGGCGGGTGGTCGTCCCCGATCCGGTCTACCGCAGCGAGGGGCTGGCCAAGTTCATCAACTGCGTGATGCTCAATGGCAAGCGCAGCACCGCCGAGAAGATCGTCTACGACTCCTTGACCCGCATCGCCAAGAGCCAGCGGCGGGAGCCGCTGGAGGTGTTCGACGTCGCGGTCCGCAACGCCACCCCGATCTTGGAGGTCAAGCCCAAGCGGGTCGGTGGCGCCACCTACCAGGTGCCCGTCGAGATCCGTCACGACCGGCGTCTGGCCCTGGCCCGGCGCTGGATCATCCGCAGCGCCCGCCAGCGCCACGGCAAGAGCATGGCCGACAAGCTGGCGGCTGAGCTCATGGACGCCAGCAACGGCATGGGCCAGGCGGTCAAGCGCAAGGAAGACACCCACAAAATGGCCGAGTCGAACAAGGCCTTCTCCCACTTCAGGTACTGAGAGGCCCATGACCACCCAGACTCCCCTGCCCGCCGGCAAATCCACCCATGGCCGCAAGGTGCCGCTGGAGCGGGTGCGCAACATCGGCATCATGGCCCATATCGACGCGGGCAAGACCACCACCACGGAAAGGGTGCTGTTCTACACCGGGCGCATCCACAAGATGGGGGAGGTCCACGAAGGGGCGGCCACCATGGACTGGATGATCCAGGAGCAGGAGCGGGGGATCACGATCACCTCGGCGGCCACCGCCGCGGAGTGGCAGGGCCACCAGATCAACATCATCGACACCCCCGGCCACGTCGACTTCACGGTCGAGGTGGAGCGCAGCCTGAGGGTGTTGGACGGTGCCATCGCCGTCTTCGACGCGGTGAGCGGGGTCGAGCCCCAGTCGGAGACCGTCTGGCGCCAGGCCGACCGCTACAACGTGCCGCGCATCTGCTTCATCAACAAGATGGACCGGGTGGGCGCCGACTTCGAGGCCGCGGTCACATCCATCCGCGAGCGCCTGGGCGCCCGCGCGGTCCCGGTGCAGCTCCCGATCGGAGCTGAGGATGGCTTCGAGGGGGTCATCGACCTGATCCGCGAGCAGGCCATGGTCTACACCGACGACCTGGGGACCACCCACGACACCACCGCCATCCCCGAGCCGCTGGCGGAGCGGGTCCGGGCGGCGCGCCAGGAGATGATCGAGGCGGCGGCGGAGTTCGACGACGAGCTGATGCAGGCCTACCTGGACGATCAGCCCGTGGACCCAGAGCGGCTCAGCCGGGCCCTGAGGCAGGGCGTGGTCTGCGCCGAGCTGTTTCCGGTGCTGTGCGGCGCCGCCTTGCGCAACCGCGGGGTGCAGCCGCTGCTGGACGCGGTGGTGGAGTTCCTGCCCAGCCCTCTGGACCGTCCCCCGATCACGGGGCACGCCACGGTCGGTGAGGAGCAGCTGGTCCGGGAGGCCTCCGACGACGCGCCCTTTTCGGCCCTGGCCTTCAAGATCATGACCGACCCGTTCGTCGGCAAGCTGACCTTCTTCAGGGTCTACAGCGGGGTTCTGAAGTCGGGCAGCTACGTGTACAACGCCAGCAGCGGAGAGCGCGAGCGGGTGGGCCGGATCCTGAAGATGCACGCCAACCGCCGCGAGGAGGTGGAGCAGGTCCTGGCCGGCGACATCGCCGCGGCGATCGGGCTCCGCCACACCTCGACCGGCGACACCCTGACCGACGAGCACGCTCAGATAGTCCTGGAGTCGATCACCTTCCCCGAGCCCGTGATCTCGGTGGCGATCGAGCCCAAGACCAAGATCGATCAGGACAAGCTGGCGATCGCCCTGCAGAAGCTGGCCGAGGAGGATCCCACCTTCCAGGTCCGGACCGACCCCGAGACTGGGCAGAACCTGATCTCCGGCATGGGCGAGCTGCACCTGGAGGTTATCGTCGACCGGCTGCTGCGCGAGTTCAAGGTGGACGCCAACGTGGGCAAGCCCCAGGTCGCCTACCGGGAGACGGTGCGCCGCAAGGCCAAGGGGACCGGCCGCTTCGTGCGCCAGACCGGCGGCCACGGCCAGTACGGGCACTGCGAGCTGGAGGTGGAGCCCAACGAGGTCGGCAAGGGCTTCGAGTTCCTGAACAAGATCGTGGGCGGGACCATCCCCAGGGAGTACATCGCCCCGGTCGAGAAGGGTTGCATCGACGCCATGCAGGCGGGGGTGGTGGCGGGCTACCCGGTGGTGGACATCAAGGTCACCCTCTACGACGGCTCCTACCACGATGTGGACTCCTCCGAGCAGGCGTTCCAGATCGCCGGCTCGATGGGCATGAAGGACGGGATGCGCAAGGCCAGCCCGGTCCTCCTGGAGCCGATCATGAAGGTGGACGTCACCTGCCCCGAGGCCAACCTTGGCGATATCATTGGGGACCTCGCCTCCCGCCGGGGTCACACCCTGGGGATGGAGAGCCGGCGGTCGATGCAGACCGTCCACGCGGAGGTGCCGTTGGCCAACATGTTCGGCTACGCCACCCAGCTCCGGAGCATGACCCAAGGGCGCGCCAGTTACACCATGGAGTTCGACCACTACCAGGACTTGCCGCAGTCCCTGGCAGAGGAAGTCACGGCCAAGCGGAAGAGTTGATCCAGAGCATCGTTGCGAGCAGTTCTTAAGAGACGAAGGGCAGGTAAAGATGGGTAAGAAGAAGTACGAGAACACCAAGCCCCACCTCAACGTGGGCACCATCGGTCACATCGACCACGGCAAGACCACCCTGACCGCCGCCATCACCAAGGTGCTGGCGGAGAAGGGGCTGTCGGAGTACCGGGAGTTCTCCACGATCGACAACGCCCCTGAGGAGAAGGCGCGCGGGATAACCATCGCCGCCTCCCATGTCGAGTACGAGACCGACACCCGCCACTACGCCCACGTGGACTGCCCGGGACACGCCGACTACATCAAGAACATGATCACCGGGGCGGCGCAGATGGACGGCGCCATCCTGGTGGTGGCGGCCACCGACGGCCCCATGCCCCAGACCCGGGAGCACATCCTGCTGGCTCGTCAGGTCGGGGTCCCCTACATCGTGGTGGCCCTGAACAAGGTGGACCAGGTCGACGATGAGGAGCTGCTGGAGCTGGTAGAGCTCGAGGTACGAGAGCTGCTCAGCAAGAACGAGTTCCCCGGCGACGACATCCCGGTGGTCAGGGTCTCCGCGCTCAAGGCGCTGCAGGGCGACGCTGACGCCGAGAACCAGATCCGGCAGCTGATGGAGGCCGTGGACAGCTACATCCCGGTCCCGGAGCGCCCTCTCGACAAGCCCTTCTTCATGCCCATCGAGGATGTGTTCTCGATCGAAGGTCGGGGCACGGTGGTCACCGGTCGGATCGAGCGCGGGGTGGTCAAGGTCAACGACCCGGTGGAGATCGTCGGCATCAAGGACACCGCCAAGAGCGTGGTGACCGGAGTCGAGATGTTCCACAAGCTGTTGGACCAGGGTGTGGCCGGCATGAACTGCGGCTGCCTGTTGCGGGGGATCAAGCGCGAGGAGGTGGAGCGCGGCCAGGTTCTGGCGAAGCCGGGATCAGTCAAGCCGCACACCGACTTCGAGGCCCAGGTCTACGTGCTCAGCAAGGACGAGGGGGGGCGGCACACCGCCTTCTTCGCCAACTACCGTCCCCAGTTCTACATCCGCACCACCGACGTCACCGGCCAGATCGAGCTACCCGAGGGTCGCGAGCTGGTGATGCCGGGCGACAACGTCGAGCTCAAGGTGTCCCTCATCACTCCGGTGGCGATGGAGGACGGGATGCGCTTCGCCATCCGTGAGGGTGGCAGGACTGTCGGCGCCGGCGTAGTCACCAAGATCCTCAAGTAGCCCAGGGACAAAGCAGCAGCAATGGCACAGCGAATTCGGATCCGATTGAAGGCCTATGACCACCGGGTCCTGGACCAGGCGGCGGCGCGGATAGTGGAAACCGCCGCCCGCAACCAGGCTCAGGTGCGTGGACCTGTGCCGTTGCCGACGGAGATCAACAAGTACACCGTGATCCGGGGACCCTTCATCGACAAGGACTCCCGGGAGCAGTTCGAGATGCGCACTCACAAGCGGATCGTGGACATCCTGGATCCCAATCCCAAGGTGGTGGATGCGCTCATGCACCTCAATCTTCCCAGCGGCGTCAACATCGAGATCAAGCTCTGATGACCAAGTCGCTGCTGGCGCGCAAGCTGGGGATGGCCCAGGTCTTCGCCGAGGATGGGCGCTGCTACGGTGTCACCGTCCTGGAGGCCGGGCCCTGTCCGGTGGTGCAGGTGAAGAGCCGCGCCGTGGACGGCTACGACGCGGTGCAGGTTGGCTTCGGGAGCAAACCCAAGCACCTCAACCAACCCCTGAAGGGCCACTACGAAGTGGCGGGGCTGGAGCCGCAGCGCCATCTCCGCGAGTTCCGCGACGCGCCCCAGGCGGCGGTGGGCGAGGTGCTCACGGTGGCCGGGTTCGAGCCCGGGCAGCGGGTGGACGTGACCGGGGTGAGCAAGGGCAAGGGATTCGCCGGCCAGCACAAGCGCCACCACTTCGGCCGGGGCCCGGTGACCCACGGCAGCCACAATGTCCGCCAGCCCGGATCGGTGGGCTCGGTGGACGCGGCGCGCACCTTCCGGGGCCTGCCGATGGCGGGCCACATGGGCGCCGCCCGGGCCACGGTGCAGCGGCTCGAGGTCTTCCGGGTCGATCAGGAGCGCAACCTGCTCTTGGTCAAGGGGGCGGTCCCCGGCGCCACCGGCGGGCTGCTCATGATCTCGGAGTCCCGTTCTCGCATCCGCAAGGTGAGGGGGCAGCACTGATGCCGTCAGCACCGATGCGCAACCAAGACGGGAGCGAGGGCGGCTCGGTGGAGCTGGCGGACTCCGTCTTCGGGGTCTCGGTCCACCATGCCGTCCTGCACCAGGCGGTGCTGCGGCAGCTGGCCGGGTCGCGCCAGGGCACCCACGACACCAAGACCAGGGGGGAGGTCAGCGGCGGTGGGCGCAAGCCCTACCGGCAGAAGGGGACTGGACGGGCCCGCCAGGGGTCGATCCGGGCGCCCCACTGGCGGGGGGGCGGCACGGTGTTCGGCCCCACTCCGCGCGGGTACCAGATGGCCATGCCTCGCAAGCAGCGCCGCCTGGCCCTGCGCTCGGCGCTGGCGGCACAGGCGGCCGACGGGGTCATCCAGGTGGTCGATGAGTTTACTTACGAGCAGCCCAAGACCCGTGAGTTCGCCACCTTCCTGGAGAAGGTGGGGGCGGGCCGGCGGGTGCTGGTGGTGGTCGACGAGCGCTCCGAAGCCCTGGAGCTATCCACCCGCAACATCCCCCAGGTGAAGCTGATCCTGGCCTCCAACATCAACGTTCGGGATGTGCTCATCGCCGAGACCATCATCATGACCAAGGCGGCGCTGGCCGCGATCACGGAGCACCTGGGATGAAGGACCCTTCGCAGATTCTGCTGCGGCCGGTGATCAGTGAGAAGTCGTACGCCGGCATGGCCCACCAGCGCTATGTCTTCCGGGTCGCCTCGGACGCCAACAAGATCGAGATCAAGCAGGCGGTGGAGGCGGCTTTCAAGGTCAAGGCGGCCTCGGTCAACGTCCTGGTGGTCAAGGGCAAGGTGCGCACCAGGATGCGCCGTGGGGGGCGGATCGTCGGGCGCAGCCGGGACTGGAAGAAGGCGATCGTGACGCTGCAACCCGGGGAAACCATCGCCAACCTGTTCGAGGGAGTCTGAGATGCCCGTGAATCGCTATCGCCCCACCTCGCCGGGACGCCGCTTCATGAGCGTCAGCTCCTTCGACGAGGTGACCAAGAAGCTGCCGGAGCGGCAGTTGACGGTGGCTCTGAAGAAGCACTCGGGGCGCAACGTCACCGGCAAGATCACGGTCCGCCATCGCGGCGGTGGTCACAAGCGCATCTACCGCATCATCGACTTCAAGCGTGACAAGGTGGACGTGCCCGGCAAGGTGGCGGCGTTGGAGTACGATCCCAACCGCTCGGCGCGCATCGCCCTCATCCACTACCGGGACGGCGACAAGCGGTACATCCTGGCCCCCGACGGGCTGGCGGTGGGAGACCCGATCATGGCCGGCGAGAAGGCGGAGATCCGTCCCGGCAACGCTCTGCCGCTGAGCCGGATCCCGCTGGGCACCACGGTCCACAACCTGGAGGTGCAGCTGGGTCGGGGCGGGCAGCTGGTTCGCAGCGCCGGGGTGGGGGCTCAGCTGGTGGCCCGCGAGGGGCGCTACGCGCAGATGCGGATGCCCTCCGGCGAGGTCCGCCTGATCGACGTGCGCTGCCGGGCCACGGTGGGCCAGGTCGGCAACTCCGACCACTCCAACGAGACCATCGGCAAGGCCGGCAAGAACCGCTGGCGTGGCTTCCGCCCCACCGTGCGGGGCTCGACCATGAACCCGTTCGACCACCCCCATGGCGGTGGCGAGGGCCGCTCCGGTCCTGGCGGCCATCCCCAGACCCCCTGGGGCAAGCCCGCCTTGGGGCACCGGACCCGCAACAACAAGGCGACCGATCGCATGATCGTGCGCAGGAGACGGAAGTAACCGATGAGTAGGTCTGTCAAGAAGGGCCCGTTCTGCGACGCCCCGTTGCTCAAGAAGGTGCTGGAGATGAACCACGCCAAGGAGAAGCGGGTGATCCGGACCTGGTCGCGGCGATCGGACATCTTTCCCGAGATGCTGGGGCACACGATCGCGGTCCACGACGGCCGCAAGCACGTACCGGTCTTCGTGACCGAGGCCATGGTTGGCCACAAGCTCGGGGAGTTCGTCCCGACCAGGAAGTTTCGCGGTCACGGCCACCACACCGAGCGCAGCAACGCTCTGAAGTAGGACGGGGAGATCTATTAATGCAGGTGCAGGCGACGGCCAAGTGGGTTCGGGTACCACCGCGCAAGGCGCGGCTGGTGGCCGGTCTGGTCGAGGGCATGCCCGTCAACGAGGCGCTCACCACTCTCTCCTTCATGCCCCAGGCGGCGGCGGAGGACGTGAGCAAGGTGGTGCGGTCGGCGGCGGCCAACGCCGAGAACAACTTCAGCCTCGACCGGGACCGGCTCCGGCTGGTGCGCCTCGAGGTGGACGGAGGCCCTATCATCAAGAGGTACAGGCCCCGCGCCCGGGGTTCCTCGTACTCGATCTTCAAGCGCACCTGCCATCTGGTGGCGGTCGTTGAGGACAACCTGGACCGCCCGACGCGCGCGCGCCGGCGGCCGGTCCAGGCGGTGACCCCGACAGAGACTGTCAGCAGCGGCGATGAAGAGGAGTAGGTAAGGGCAATGGGACACAAGGTCCACCCCAACGGGTTCCGCCTCGGCGTCTACCGCAATTGGGACGCGCGCTGGTTCGCGAGCGGGCCCGAGTACACCAAGCTCCTCCAGGAGGACCTGGCGATGCGGACCCTGATCATGGGCCGTCTGCGCAATGCCAGCGTGGCCCGGATCGAGACCGAGCGCTCGGCCAACCAGCTGACCGTGATCATCCACACCGCCAAGCCCGGGATCGTGATCGGCCGCAGCGGGGCGTCGGTGGACGCCCTCCGGGACAACCTGGAGCGGATCTCGGGCAAGAAGGTCAGGGTCACCATCCAGGAGATCAAGGTGCCCGAGCTGGACGCCAAGCTGTTGGCGGAGAACGTGGCCAACCAGCTGGAGAAGCGAATCGCCTTCAGGCGGGCGGTCAAGCAGTCGGTCATGCGCTCGATGCGGGCCGGCGCCAAGGGTGTGCGTATTCAGGTGTCGGGCCGCCTCGGCGGCGGGGACATGAGCCGGCGGGAGTGGGATCGCGACGGCCGGGTGCCGTTGCACACGCTGCGGGCTGACATCGACTACGGGCAGACCGAGGCCAAGACCACCTTCGGGCAGATCGGGGTCACGGTCTGGATCTACCGAGGGGAGTTCGCCCCCGTGCAGCCGGTCGCCCCCCCCGTCGTGGAAGCGATCCCAGCCCCTCCCGCCGTGGAGGCGGCGCCCGCCAGCCCGACCGAGGTGGTGGTGGCGGCGGGGGTGCTCCCGGCCGAGCTGGCCCAGCCCCTGCTGGCCAAGGGCGCGGAGGCCGAGACGGTTGCGGTTGACGCCCCGGCCCCAGAGGCTGCGGAGCCGGCCGCGACCAAGGCCAAGGCGCCGGCGCGCAAGCGCCCGCCCAAGGCGGCCGCGGAGGCTGCTGATTCCGCCCCCAAGCCCGCGTCCAAGACGCCGCGCAAACCGGCCGCCAAGAAGGAGGAGAGCTGAGATGCTGATCCCCAGGCGGCCGGCGCACCGCAAAGTGCATCGCGGGCGCATGACCGGGGCGGCGCACCGGGGATCCACGCTTGCCTTCGGCTCGTATGGGCTGCAGGCGTTGGAGCCGTGCTGGATGACCAACCGGCAGATCGAGGCGGCCCGGCGGGCGATGACCCGCCACGTGCGTCGTGGTGGCAAGATCTGGATCCGGGTGTTCCCCGACAAGCCGATCACCAAGAAGCCGGCGGAGACCAGGATGGGCTCCGGCAAGGGCAACCCTGAAGGCTGGGTGTCGGTGGTCAAGCCGGGCCGGATCCTCTTCGAGATGGATGGGGTCGGCGCGGACACGGCCCGCGAGGCGATGCGCTTGGCGGCCCACAAGCTGCCCGTCAAGACCCGTTTCGTGGCGGTGGAGGAGTCCGCCGCGAAGGCTGGGCCCGAGGCATGAGCAAGCATCGCGATGAACTGCAGCAACTGCGCGACCTGGACGATTTCGGTCTCACCCAGGCGCTGGCCGAGCGCCGCCAGGAGCTGCTGCAGCTCCGGCTGCAGCGCGCCACCGGGCAGCTGGAGCAGCACCGGCGGATCCGGGAGGTGCGGCGCGGGATCGCCCGCGTTATCACCCTGCTCCGGGGCCGGCAGCTGGCGGACCTGATGGAGGAGGGCAAGTGACCGAGACCGCTGAGCAGGCTGTCAGGGGCCGCCGCAAGGTGCGGGTGGGCCTGGTGGTCAGTGACAAGATGGAGAAGACCGTGGTGGTGCAGGTGGAGGACCTACGGGCCCACAACCTCTACCGCAAGGTGCTGCGGCGCAGTCGCCGGTTTCAGGCCCACGACGAGGTCAACGAGTGCCGCGTGGGCGACCGGGTCCGGATCATGGAGACCAAGCCGCTCAGCCGCACCAAGCGCTGGCGCGTGGTCGAGATCGTCGAGAGGGCTCGCTGACCCATGATCCAGCAGGAGACGGTGCTCAAGGTGGCTGACAACAGCGGAGCGAGGGAGATCCTCTGCATCCGGGTCTTGGGCGGCTCATATCGCCGCTACGCCTCTTTGGGCGACATCATCGTGGCCGCGGTCAAGGTCGCCCAGCCCAACTCCGCGGTCAAGAAGGGCGACGTGGTCAAGGCGGTGGTGGTGCGGACGGCCAAGGAGTGCCGGCGCACCGACGGCACCAGGATCCGCTTCGACGACAACGCCGCGGTGCTGATCAATCCTCAGAACAATCCGCGCGGCACCAGGATCTTCGGGCCGGTGGCGCGGGAGCTGCGGGAGCGCAACTTCATGAAGATCGTCTCACTCGCTCCGGAGGTGCTCTGAGCATGGCTGGCCAGAAGCCTCAGCACCGTCCCCACGTGCGCACCCTTGACATCCGCTCCGGCGACACCGTGGTGGTGATCTCCGGCAGCGAGCGGGGCCGCCGCGGAGTCGTCCAGCGCACCCTCTCCGCCGACGGGCGGGTGGTGGTCGCCGGGGTGAATATCCGCAAGCGCCACCAGCGGGCCGGCCAGCAGCGTGGAGGGACCACCGCCATGCAGGGTGGTATCGTTGACTTCCCCGCGCCGCTGCACTACAGCAACGTGCAGTTGGTGTGCAACCGCTGCGATCAGCCGACCAGGCTCGGGCGCCGGTTGGAGGGGGAGCAATACGTGCCCTACTGCAGGCGCTGCGGTGAGGCCTACCTGAGAGGACCCCGCACTTGAGCCCCACCGCCGCGCCGCCTCGCTTCGTGGAGACCTACCGGGACACGGTGGTCCCCGGTCTGATCACCGAGTTCGGCTACCTCAACGTGATGCAGGTGCCCAAGGTGGAGAAGATCGTGGTCAACATCGGGGTTGGAGAGGCCACCCAGAATGGCAAGGCGCTGGACGCCGCCTCCTCCGACCTGCGCCTGATCACCGGCCAGCAGCCGACGGTGCGCAAGGCCAAGAAGTCGGTCGCCGCCTTCAAGCTGCGCGCGGGGATGCCGGTCGGGGTCAAGGTCACCCTGCGGGGGGCCCGGATGATGGAGTTCCTGGACCGGCTGATCAGCGTGGCGCTGCCCCGCATCCGGGACTTTCGGGGGATCACGGCCCGGTTCGACGGCCACGGCAACATGACCCTGGGGCTCAAGGAGCAGCTGGTCTTCCCGGAGATCGACTACGACAAGATCGACAAGCTCCGGGGGCTCGAGATCACGATTGTGACCACCGCCAAGACGGATGCCGAAGGGCGCAGCCTGCTGGCCGCCTTGGGCATGCCGTTCCGGCGCCAGGGAGGCTGAAGATGGCCAAGAAGTCCAAGATCATGGCCAGCCGGCGCGTTCCCCGGTTCCCGGTGCAGGCGCGCAGCCGTTGCAACCTCTGTGGCCGGCCGCGTGGCTACATGCGCAAGTTCGGGCTGTGCCGGATCTGCTTTAGAATCCATGCCTCCCAGGGACATATCCCTGGGGTGCGGAAGTCGAGTTGGTAGGAAGCCGATGCTGAGTGATCCGATCGCAGACATGCTGACCCGAGTACGCAATGCCAACCTGGCCGGGCACGAGCGGGTCGAGATGCCGGCCAGCAAGGTCAAGGTGGAGATCGCGCGCGTCCTGCAGGAGGAGGGTTACATCCAGAGCTACGGCACCTCCGAGGACGAGGCCCACCGGCGGCTCTGGCTGGACCTGAAGCGGGCCACCAAGGAGGGCCGGGCGCTGACCGGGCTGAAGCGGGTGAGCCGGCCCGGGCTCCGGGTCTACCGGGGGCGTCAGGAGATCCCGCGGGTTCTCGGCGGGTTGGGGACCGCGATCGTGTCCACCCCCCAGGGCATCATGTCCGGGCGCCAGGCGCGCCGGCTGGGGATCGGCGGCGAAGTCCTGGCCGAGATCTGGTAGGGATTTCGATGTCACGTATTGGGAGATCTCCGATACCGGTGCCGAGCGGTGTCTCGGTGGTGATAGAGGGCCAGAACGTCCGGGTGAGCGGGCCGCTGGGCGAGATGGCCAGGGCGCTGCCCTATCCCATCAGCGCCCGGCAGGAGGGGACCGAGGTCTTGGTGGAGCGTCCCACCGACTCTTCGACCCACCGCTCCCTGCACGGGCTGAGCCGCACCCTGGTGGCCAACATGGTGACCGGGGTGACCACCGGGTTCCGGCGCGAGCTGGAGCTGCAGGGGGTGGGCTATCGGGCCGCGCTTCAGGGGGCCGACCTGCAGCTCCAGCTGGGCTACTCGCACCCGATTCGCATCACCCCGCAGGCGGGGCTGAAGGTCGAGGTCCCCGAGCCGACCAGGATCTCGGTCTCGGGGATGGACAAGGAGTCGGTCGGCCAGCTGGCCGCCAAGATCCGCTCCACCAGGCCGCCCGAGCCCTACAAGGGCAAGGGGGTCAGATACCGGGGCGAGGTGGTCCGGCGCAAGGCCGGCAAGAGCGGCAAGGGGGCCAAGGGCTGATGAGCATTGCAGATCGCGAGGGAGCGCGCCATCACCGCCACCGGCGGGTGCGGCGGCGGGTGGCCGGAACTGCGGAGCGCCCTCGTCTGTGCGTCTACCGCAGCCTGCGCCATGTCTACGCCCAGGTGGTCGATGACAGCACCGGACGTACCCTGGTCGCGGCCAGCACCGCCGAGGGCCAGATCACGGCCAAGGGATCGAATCGGGCCAGCGCGGCGGCGGTCGGGACCGCGGTCGCGGAGCGGGCGGTGGCCGCCGGGGTGCGTCGGGTCGTCTTCGACCGGGGCGGATACCTGTACCATGGGCGAGTCCAAGCCCTAGCCGATGCGGCCCGTGAGGCCGGTCTGGAATTCTGAAGGCACTTTTATGAGCATGAATATGGCGCGCTCCGACCGCGAGACCCGCGGCGAGTTCTCCGAGCGGGTGGTCAGCCTCAACCGCGTGGCCAAGGTGGTCCAGGGCGGTCGCAGGTTCTCCTTCTCGGCGCTGGTCGTGGTCGGCGACGGCGCCGGCCGCGTGGGGGCTGGGCTGGGCAAGGCCGGGGAGGTTCCGGAGGCGATCCGCAAGGGGGTCGACGACGCCAAGAAGCACATGATCCAGGTGCCGATGGTGGGGCGGACCATTCCCCACGCCGTCCTCCGCAAGGAGGGCGCCGCCCGGGTGCTGCTGCGCCCCGCGTCGCCGGGTACCGGAGTCATCTCCGGGGGTGCCATGCGGGCGGTGGTGGAGCTGGCGGGGATCAAGGACATCCTCACCAAGTCCTTGGGCAGCGACAACCCCATCAACACCGTGCGGGCCACGATCCTGGCGCTGAAGGAGCTACGCACCGCGGAGACGGTGGCCAAACTTCGAGGCAAGACCCTGGCCGAGCTGGGGGTGCGGGCATCGGTGGCCTCCGTCGCGGTGGGGGAGCCCGCTGGTGAGTGAGGGCGAAGTGATGCTCCGGGTCACCTGGACCAAGAGCGCCATCGGCTACGCGGAGAACCAGAAGCGCACCATCGCGGCTCTGGGTCTGCACCGGTTGCACCAGACCGTGGAGCACCACGACAGCCCCGCCATTCGCGGCATGATCTCGACCGTCCCCCACCTGGTGAAGGTGGAGGAGGGGCCGGGAGCGGCGGCCGCCGCTGGAGGTAGGTCCAAGTGAGATTGGACGAGGTCCGGCCCGCCACCGGCAGTCGGCGCGAGCGCAAGCGCGTCGGCCGGGGCATTTCGGCTGGCGGGGGCAAGACTGCGGGCCGGGGCCAGAAGGGGCAGGGGGCGCGTAGCTCCTGGAGCCTGCCCCGGGCCTTCGAGGGAGGGCAGATGCCCCTCAGCCAGCGGGTTCCCAAGCTGCGGGGCTTCTACAATCGCTTCAGGGTCGAGTACCAAGTGGTCAACTGCGGCAAGCTCAAGCGCTTCGAGGAAGGCTCTGTGGTGGACCTGGATTCCCTGCGCCAGGCTGGTCTGGTACGCCAGGCTGGTGTGCCGGTCAAGGTGCTTGCCGGTGGCGGCGCCCCACCCCGTCTTACGGTGCAGGTGCACCGGGTCAGCGCGGCGGCGCGAGCCGCGATCGAGGGTGCCGGAGGATCAGTGGAGCTCCTGGAGGCGGAGTCGGCAGCAGCCGAGGCCGAGCCCTCCGATGGAGGGCAGGTTAGCCGCTCATGAACCTGTTCGGTGCTCTCCGCGCCGCCATGCAGGTCCCTGAGCTTCGCCGCAAGCTCTTGATCACCATCGGGCTGGTGGTCGTCTTCCGGATGATGGCCACGATCACGATCCCGGCGGTGAACTCGGCGGCGCTGAAGGCACTGTTCACCAGCAACAGCATCCTGGGGCTGGTGAATCTCTTCTCCGGGAGCGGTTTCGGCACCGGCGCCCAGGCCGGCATCTCGATTGTCGCGCTGGGGCTTAACCCCTACATCAACGCCACCATCATCATGCAGCTGATGACGGTCATCTCGACTCGGGTCAAGGAGATGTCCAAGGAGGGGGACCTGGGCCGGCGGCGGCTCACCCAGTACGCTCGCTACCTGACGGTCGCCCTGGCCCTGCTGCAGTCCTTCGGTTACACGAGGCTGTTCGAGACCTTCACCTTCCAGGGCCACCACATCCTCTCGCCCACCACCTCCTTTCCGGCCACGGTCGGGATCATCATCATCCTGACCGGCGGCACGGTGGTGATGATGTGGTTCGGCGAGCTGATAACCGAGTACGGGCTCGGCAACGGGGTCTCGATCATCATCATGGTCGGGATCGTGGCCCAGATCCCCAACGGCCTGATCACCTTCACCAACGGGGGCCACAGCCAGACCTTCACCATCTTCGTGTTCGCGGTCATCGGGATCCTGGTGGCGGCGGGGATCATCTTCGTCCAGCAGGCGACCAGGAAGATTCCCATCCAGTCGTCGCAGCGGGTGGTGGGCCGGCAGGTCTATCAGGGTCGCAGCAGCTTCCTGCCCCTGCGGGTCAACCAGGCGGGCGTGATCCCGATCATCTTCGCCATCTCCATCATGTTCTTCCCGACCTTGTTCTCCAACTTCTTCCTGCCCGCGGTGGGGCAGACGGGAGGGGTGGTCGGTCAGCTGGCGACCTGGTTCCACACCTACTGGAATCCGGTCGGCCCCAGCCTGGCGGTGGACATCGGCTATGAGGTCGTCTACTTCGCGCTGATCATGGGCTTCACCTTCTTCTACACCGCGGTCACCTTCGATCCCGAGGACGCCGCCGACAACCTCAAGAAGAGCGCCACCTACATCCCCGGGATCCGTCCCGGGGCTGCGACCGCCCAGTACCTGGCCCGGGTCATGAGCCGGATCACCCTGGCCGGGGCCATCTTCCTGGGGGTGGTCACGGTCGTGCTGCCGCTGCTGACCGCGTTCCTCACCGGCCAGCAGCCCAACACCGGCCTCTATCTGGGCGGCACCGCGGTCCTGATCGTGGTGGGGGTCTCGCTCGACACCATGAAGCAGTTGGAGACCCAGCTCCTGATGCGCCAGTATCGAGGTTTCATTCGCTGAGGGGGGCACATGGAGGGGACGGGACTGCGGCGCAACCTGATCCTGTTCGGCCCGCCCGGGTCCGGCAAGGGCACCCAGGCTGAGCTGCTGCGACAGCGTCATGGGCTCGACCACGTCGCTCCCGGCGACATGCTGCGGGAGCACCGCGCCGCCGGCACCGAGCTGGGACGGATGGCCTCCTCGTACATGGAGGCGGGCAAGCTGGTGCCGGATGAGGTCATCGTGCGGATGATCCGGGAGCGGCTGGAAGCTGGCAGCAGCCCCGGGGGGTTCGTCCTCGACGGCTTCCCGCGCACCGTCGGCCAGGCCCGGGAGCTGCAGGCGATGCTGGCGGAGATGGAGCGCCCGCTGGACCTGGTGGTGGTCCTGGATGTTCCGGAGGCTGACCTGGTGGAGCGGCTCGGCAAGCGGGCCGGGCTGGAGCAGAGGGAGGACGACCGTCCCGAGGTCGTCGGCCAGCGCCTGGCGGTCTATCACGAGCAGACCGAGCCGGTGCTCCAGTACCTCGGTGACCAGGTGCCGGTGGTGCGCATCGACGCGACCACCTCGGCGGAGGTGGTCAACCAGAACCTCATGCGCGTTCTCATTTGATAACCCTGAAGCGCCCCGAGGAGGTGGCCCTGATGCGCCAGGCGGGGCACCTCCTGGCCGAGGTGCTGGAGATCCTGGCGGGCATGGTCGCCCCCGGGGTCACGACCTCGGAGCTGGACCGGGCCGCCAATCGCGAGATCCGTCGCCGGGGATGCTTTCCCGGCTTCCTGGGCTACGACGGGTTCCCCAAGCACCTGTGCGTCTCGGTCAACGATCAGGTCGTCCACGGGATCCCCGACGGCAGACGGATTGTGGAGGGCGACCTGGTGAGCCTCGACTGCGGCCTGATCCACCGGGGCTGGTGGGCCGACGCCGGGCTGACGGTCGGCTGTGGCGAACTCGACTGGGAGTCCCAGCACCTGCTCCGGGTCACCCGGGAGGCGCTGCGGCTGGGCATCAACGCGGCTCGCCCCGGACACCGGCTGGGCGACATCGGCCAGGCGGTCCAGGAGCACGTCGAGGCCAACGGCTTCTCCGTGGTCAGGGGCTACACCGGGCACGGGATCGGCCGGGACATGCACGAGGAGCCCGAGGTGCCCAATCACGGCCGGGCGGGCCGCGGGGTGGAGATCCGCCCCGGCCTCTGCATCGCCATCGAGCCGATCGTGAACCAGGGCGCGCCGGCGACCAGCGTGCGCCCGGACGGGTGGACGGTGGTCACCGCGGACGGGAAGCGCTCCTGCTACTACGAGCACTCGATCGCCATCGGGGAGTCCGGTCCGGAGGTGCTGACCACCACGGAATCCCAGGACGCCTGGGTTGACTGAGCCCCGGGGCTGGGATCAGCTATACTCTCAGCGGGCGAAGCCTGCTCTGGTTTTCGTGTGCCCGCCAACTTGACTGGCTCGGGAGCGTTCCCGGGCCGCATCCTTGAACCGTTGCCGAACTCGCTCTTCCGAGTTGAGCTGGAAGGCGGGGACAAGTTGGTGGCTCACGCCGCCGGTCGAGCGCGCCTAGCGAGTGTCCGGCTCCTTCCCGGGGACAGGGTGTTGGTGGAGCGTTCCACCACTGATCCGGGGCGAGGTCGGATACTGACCAGGTTGGTATGACGAAGCAGCAGTCCGCTGGGAGTACAAGATGAAGGTCCGGGCCTCGGTGAAGAGGATCTGCGACAAGTGCAAGATCATCCGGCGCTCCGGGACCGTGCGCGTCATCTGCGAGAACCCCAAGCACAAGCAGCGCCAGGGATAGGAGAAGGATGGCTCGCATTGCCGGCGTAGACCTGCCACGGGACAAGCGGATCGAGATCGGACTCACCTACATTTTCGGGATCGGGCTGACCACCAGCCAGCGCCTGCTCAAGTCGGCGCAGATCGATCCCGGGATCAAGGTGAACGACCTCAGCGAGGCTCAGGTGAGCCGCCTTCGGGAGGTGATCACCAAGGAGATGCCGGGCCGGGTCGAGGGCGACCTGCGCCGGCTGGTGGCGCTCAACATCAAGCGCCTGATGGAAATCGGCACCTACCGGGGACTGCGCCACCGGCGCGGGCTCCCGGTGCGGGGACAGCGCACCCGGACCAACGCCAGGTCGCGACGGGGCCCCCGCAAGACGGTCGGCGTGCGGCGGAAGAAGGGTAAGTAGTCCACCAGCCCGTGCGAGCGGGCGGTCATTGAGCGAGGAGACGGTTTGGCGAAGAAGAAGAAGGTGGTCAGGACCCGGCGCCGCGAGCGCAAGAACATCGCGGTCGGCCAGGCGCACGTGCTCAGCACCTTCAACAACACCATCGTGACCCTGACCGACCCCCAGGGCAACACCATCGCTTCGGGCAGCGCTGGTTCGTCGGGCTTCAAGGGTTCGCGCAAGAGCACACCCTACGCCGCCCAGACCACCGCCGAGAACGCGGCCAAGAGGGCCATGGAGCATGGTCTGAAGACGATTGAGGTGCTGGTCAAGGGCCCCGGATCAGGTCGCGAGGCGGCGATCCGGCAGTTGCAGGCCGCGGGCCTCGAGATCACCGCCATCATCGACGTCACGCCGGTGCCGCACAACGGGTGTCGGCCGCCCAAGCGCCGGCGGGTCTGAGGAGTACTGGGATGGCCAATCCACACGCTCCAGTCTGTCGCCTCTGCCGCCGCGAGGGGGTCAAGCTCTTTCTCAAGGGCGAGAAGTGCGTGGGCGACCGCTGCACCTTCACCAAGCGCAATGCCACTCCGCCCGGGCAGCACGGGATGGCCCGGCGCCGGCGGATCAGTGAGTACGGGATCCAGCTGCGCGCCAAGCAGCGGGGCCGGCGGATCTACGGGGTCCTGGAGGCTCAATTCCAGAACTACTTCCACGCCGCCTCGGCGCGAAAGGGGGTCACCGGCACCGAGCTGCTGCAGATGTTGGAGCAGCGCTTGGACAACGTCGTGTACCGGGCCGGTTTCGCCTCCTCGCGCAAGGAGGCCAGGCAGCTGGTCTCGCACCGCCACTTCCAGGTGGACGGCAAGATGGTGAACATCCCGTCCTATCAGCTCAGGACGGGTCAGACCGTCCGGGTGCGCGAGCGCAGCCGGGAGGCCGAGCCGATCCGCCGTTCCGTGGAGTTCCGCGGCGGACAGGCGGTGCCCAGCTGGCTGACCCTGTATCCCCAGGAGCTGAGGGTGGATGTCACCCGCCAACCCGAGCGGGGGGAGATGGAGACCAGCATCGACGAGCAGTTGATCGTCGAGTACTACTCCCGCTAGCCACCGGGGCAGCCGCGCCCCTAAGTCACGAGGAAATTGCTTCAGATGCCAGAGACCGCAGTACAGCCGACAGTCCGCGAGGTCGCCACCGAGACCAACCACGGACGCTTCGAGATCGAACCGCTGGAGACCGGCTACGGAACCACCCTGGGCAACTCCCTGCGCCGGGTGCTGCTTTCGTCGCTCACGGGAGCCGCGGTGACGGCGGTCTCCATCGACGGCGTCGCCCACGAGTTCTCCAGCATCAAGCACGTCAAAGAGGACGTGGGGGAGATCCTGCTCAACCTCAAGCAGTTGAGCCTCACCTGTCACAACTCCGACGGCGCCCATCTGATCCTGGAGGTCCATGGCGGCCACCGGGTGACCGCGGCCGACATCGCTCCCAACGCGGATGTCGAGATCGCCAACCCCGACCTCTACATCTGCACCCTGGACGGGCCGCAGGCGCGTCTGCACATGGACCTCACGGTTGAGCGCGGACGTGGCTACACGCCCGCCGAACGCAACAAGAAGGAGGGTCAGCCCATCGGGGTGATCCCGGTGGACTCCATCTTCACCCCGGTGGTGAAGGCCAACTTCGTGGTGGAGAAGACCAGGGTCGGCCAGGACACCGACTGGGAGAAGCTGGGCCTGGAGGTTTGGACCAACGGCACCATCACCCCGGTCGAGGCGGTGAGCCGGGCGGCCCAGTACTACACCCGCCATCTGGATCTGTTCTCCAGCTTCGGCGAGAGCCTGACCGCGACCGCGGAGGCCGCCGCCGTCGGCACCGATCTGCAGAGCCGGCTGAGCACGGTGCCGGTCGAGGAGCTGGAGCTCAGCGTGCGGGCACTGAACTGCCTCAAGGCCAATGACATCGGCAAGGTGGGCGACCTGTTGGCGATGCGGCTGGAGGAGCTGCTGGCGCTGCGGAACTTCGGCGCCAAGTCCCTGGACGAGATCAAGCAGAAGCTGGTGGCCAAGGGTTTCGTCCCCGAGGACGAGATCGACACCATCTTCCAGTCAGCGGAGCGCTAGGCGGGATGCGCCATCTCAAGGCTGGCAGGAAGCTGGGGCGGACCTCGGCCCACCGCATCGCCCTCACCAAGAACCTCGCCACCGCGCTGGTGGAGCACGGACGGATCGAGACCACCGAGGCCAAGGCCAAGGAGCTGAGGAGGTGGGTTGAGAAGCTGGTCACCACCGCCAAGGCCGACGACCTCCACGCGCGCCGCCGGGTGGCTCGGGTGCTGACCCGCGCGGATGTCGCGGCCAAGCTGTTCACCGAGTACGCCGAGCGCTTTCGCGACCGCCCCGGGGGCTACACCAGGATCATCAACAAGGGTCCCCGTCAGGGTGACGGCGCCGAGGTGGTGATCATGGAGTTCGTGGAGTGAGCAGCTCCCCTGAGGAGAGCACCTACCGGATGGTGCTGGCCTACGACGGCACCGACTACCACGGCTGGCAGTACCAGCCCGGGGTGCCCACCGTGTCGGGGCGCTTCGCCCAGGCACTGGAGGCAGCCTGCGGCGCCCGGCCGCGCATCGTGGCGGCGGGCCGGACCGACGCCGGGGTGCATGCCCACGGGCAGGTGGTCTCCTTTCGACTGGCTGGCGGTGTGGACCCTCAGCAGCTGCTGCGGGCCTGCAATCGCCACCTGCCCCACGACATCGCGGTCCGGGCGGCAGACCTGGCCCCGGAGGGGTTCGACCCCCGGCGGGACGCCTGGCGGCGCACGTATCGTTACCTGCTCAGCCCCAAGACAGTCCTGGACCCGGCCCAGGCGAGGTACGTCTGGAGGGTCAGCCCCGCCTTGGAGTTGGCGCCGATGCGCGCGGCTGCGGCCCGCCTGATCGGCACCCTCGACTTCGGCGGTTTCGGGCGAAGCCCCTGGCCGGGAGGGCCCACGACCCGCACCGTGGACATGATTGAGGTGCTGGAGGCCGATGGCCTGGTGCGGCTGGACATCCGCGGCGATGCGTTCCTGCGGGGCATGGTGCGCAATCTGGTGGGGGCGCTGGTTAGCTTCGGAGTCTCGCGGCTGCGTCGGCCAGACCTGGGCGAAGTCCTGGCCCCCGGCTCATGGGGGGGCAAGCGCTGGCTGACGGCCCCTGCGCGCGGGCTTCATCAGTGGCGGGTGGAGTACCATCGGCCGGCAATGGTTGGAGTTTTGGGTTGAGCAGTGCATTGATGCAACGGAGTTTTGTGGCCCGGGGGGAGCAGACCTCCGAGCGGTGGTGGTTGGTGGACGCCCGGGGCCAGACCCTGGGCAGGTTGGCGGTCAACATCGCCCGGGTCCTGCGCGGCAAGCACCTGCCGACCTATACCCCCCACGCCCTGATGGGAGATCACGTGGTGGTGATCAACGCCAGAGACCTGGTCGTCACCGGCACCAAGCGCACCACCAAGATCTATGACCACTACACGGGCTATCCGGGTGGGCGCAGGGAGCGGACCTACGACGAGGTGGTCAAGCGCGACCCCACCACCCCTCTGCATGAGGCGGTCAGGGGGATGCTGCAGCACAACACCCTGGGGGGCAGGCAGCTGAAGATGTTGAAGATCTACGCCGGCTCGGATCACCCGCACGCGGCGCAACAGCCACGGGCGATCACCTTCGGCGATTGCGGGGAGGTGGTGCAGTCGTGAGTGAAGACGAGCAGCCCAGGTACGCCTACGGGACCGGTCGGCGCAAGACGGCGGTGGCCCGGGTCAGGGTGTATCCCGGATCCGGCACGGCGATCATCAACGACCGCGAACCGCTGCGGCACTTCGGCCGCCGCGAGCTGGAGGAGGCGGCCATGCGGCCGCTCCAGATAACTGGGCTTCGCGACCGCTGCCACGTCACGGTCAAGGTCGAGGGCGGCGGCGTGGCCGGCCAGGCTGGGGCGGTGGCGCACGGCCTGGCACGCGCCCTCTGTGTGATGGACGGTGATCTTCGAGCCCAGCTGAAGGCGGCTGGGCTGATGACCCGGGATCCCCGCATGAAGGAGCGCAAGAAGCCCGGCCTCAAGCGGGCCCGCAAGGCGCCTCAGTACACCAAGCGCTGATCCCACCGGCATTCGTCCCAGCTTTCTATACTTGCCCGGAGCTTGGCGTTGAGTGGCAGCGGGTGGAGACATGTGGTAGCGGCACTGCGGGGACGTGACTTCCTGGCGGTGGCGGACCTGAGCCCAGCCGACCTTCATGGGCTGCTCGACCTGGCCGCAGAGCTCAAGGCCGGCCGGGACCCGGGAGTGCCGCTGGCGCGGCGCTCGGTGGCCATGTTCTTCCTCCGGCCCAGCAATCGCACCCGGGTCTCCTTCGAGGCTGCCATCCATCGCCTGGGCGGTCATCCCATCGCCCTCTTCGACCGGGAGATAGAGCTGGGACGCAGGGAGTCCGTCAGCGACGTGGGTCGGATCCTGGATCGATACGTCGACGGGCTGGTGGCGCGCATCCCCTCGGCGCGGGACCTGCTGGGACTTGCCGCCAGCATGAACGGGCCGGTGATCAACGCCATGACCGACCAGGGTCATCCCTGCCAGATCCTGGCCGACTGCCTGACCGTGAGGGAGGCGTTGGGCAGGCTCGAGGGAGCCCGGCTGACCTTCGTCGGCGACGGCAACAACGTCTGCAACTCCTGGATCGAGGCTGCCCGTGTCGCCGAGCTGGATCTGAGGGTCGTCACCCCGCCCGGCTACGAGCCCAATCGGCGGGACCTGGACCGGATGACGGGAGCTGCCCCCGGGGGCCAGGTGCTGGTAACCAATGATCTCGACGAGGGCTTGACCGGTACAGAGGTGATCTACACTGACGTCTGGACCAGCATGGGTCAGGAAGACCAACACGAAGACCGCCGCCAGGACTTTGGCCCCTACCAGATCAACGAGGACGTCCTCGGTCGGGCGCCAGCCGGGGTGAGGGTGATGCACTGCCTACCCGCCCATCGCGGCGAGGAGATCACCGACGCGGTCATGGATGGCCCCCAGGCGATCGTCTTCGACCAGGCCGAGAATCGCTACTGGGTGCAGCTGGCGCTGCTGACCTCGATCTTCGGGCCGGAGACGACGTGAACGGGTGCTCTCGGGCGGGCCGCTGATGCTGGTCATGGGCGGCTTGAACCTGGGGCAGGCGCTCCGGGTTCTGCTGCAGACCGTCGGCTGGCGGGACCTGCTGGACGTGGCGATCATCGCCTTTCTGACCTACCGCCTGCTGCTCCTGGTGCGGGGCACCCAGGCGGTGCAGATCCTGGTCGGGCTGGCCCTGATCGGAGCCCTGGGGGCGGTCGCGTTCATCCTGGACCTGCCGGTCCTGAAGTTCATCTACAGCAACGGTGGCCAGGTGATCCTGATCGCCGTGATCATCCTGTTCCAGCCTGAGCTGCGCCGGGCGCTGGACCAGATGGGCCGCCTCAGCACCCTGCGTCGGGGCCTCTTGGGGCCGGAGACGGCGGTGCTGCGCAGGACCGTCGACGAGGTGACCAGGGCGGCCCTGCGCCTGAGCGAGACCGCCACCGGAGCCCTCATCGTAATCCAGGGCGACGTCGGCCTGGAGGAGATCGCCGCCTCCGGGATCCGGCTGGACGCCCTGGTGAGCGCGGAGGCACTGGGGACCATCTTCACCTACAAGTCGCCCCTGCACGATGGGGCTGCGCTGGTGAACGGTGGGCGCGTGGTCGCCGCCGGCTGCGTTCTGCCCCTGGCCGAGCGCAGCGACCGTCACGAACGCAGCGGCACCCGCCACCTGGCGGCGGTGGGGTTGACCCAGATGACCGATGCCGCGGTGGTGGTGGTCTCAGAGGAGACGGGACGGATCAGCTGGGCGGTGGGCGGCGAGCTGGAGGGAGAGCTTGACTCCGACCAGCTCACCGCCCGCCTGGGCAGCTTCCTGCGACTGCCGCTGTACGAGAGCCATCGCCGCAGCCTCCGCTTCCGGGCCCGCAGCGGGCGCAGCGGCGAGGCCAGCCCGGCGGGGCGGAGCTGATGCCCAGGCACTTCGGGCTCCTGGTCCGCAACTGGCGCATAAAGCTGCTGGCGCTGCTGGTCGCCTGCGGGATGTGGGTGGGGGTGGTCTACGCCAGCAACCCGCCTGCGATCGCGACCTACTACGTGATCCCTCAGGTGAGCGGCCTCAACTCCGGTCTCCTGGTGCTCTACCCCATCAAGAGCGTGGCGATCAAGGTCGGAGGGGTGTACTCCAACGTCCACAGCCCGCTGGTCAGAGCGCACCTGTCAGCCTCCGTCAACCTCAGCGCGATCAAGTCCCCGGGGGTCTACCAGGTCCATCTGGCCAGCTCGCTGCAGGATCCCAACGCGTTCTTGTGGTACCCACCCACCACGGTGGCGGTGACCATCGACCGCTGGCAGACGGCGTCCCTGCCGGTCCGGGTGGTGGTGCCCAGCAAGGAGCTGCCCCAGGCGGGCTACAAGTTCAACTCCCAGGCGACCACCGCCAGCCCGGCCGACGTGAAGGTGCGGGCGCCCTCCAGCATCATCTCCAGCCTGCAGCCGGAGGCCACCGTCAACCTCTCCTCCTGGAAGGCGTCGGTCGATCTCACCACGCCCGTGCAGATCCCCTTGCCGAAGGGGGTCTCCAAGAGCGAGGTCACCTTCAGCCCCCAGGAGGTGACGGTGCACGCATCCATCAGCTCGGAGACCAACCACCTGACGCTTCCGGTGGACTACATCCTGAGCGGGCAGGTGGCCTCCGGCTACGAGCTCACCGGCGCTCAGGTGACGCCTCTGTTCGTTTCCGCCACTGGGCCTCCCGGCATCGTGGACGGGCTGAGCGCCGTGGACACGCAGCCGATAGACGTCTCCGGCATCAGCCGGGACACGAGCTACCAGGTTCGACTCAACCTGCCCAGCGGGGTCAGCACCTCGGTGTCCTCGGTGACGGTGGTGGTGACCGTCACCCAGCTCCCGACCGCGACTGCGACCCCCACCCCCACCCCCAGCCCAACCCCCACCCCCAGCCCCTGAGCGGCCTCCGATCCCGTTCTGAGCCGAGGGGAGCGGGACCCACTCTGTAACCTGAGCTGGGACCCAGACGTTTGCCTCCACGTAGGCGACCCAAGAGAGGGGAGGTGCGACCGAATCATGTGCGGGATCATCGGCTACTTGGGTCAGCGCGTCGCCGCACCTGTCCTCCTGGACAGCCTGCAGCGCCTGGAGTACCGCGGATACGACTCGGCCGGGGTGGTGGTGCTGGGGGCTGACGGGGTGCCCACCAGCATCAAGTCGGCGGGTAAGGTGGAGGCGCTGCTGGCCCGGATCGACGGGGAGGCGATCGCCGGCCGGGTGGGGATGGGACACACCAGGTGGGCGACCCATGGGCGGCCCAGCCGCGAGAACGCCCACCCTCACTGTGACTGCAGCGGACGGTTCTACGTAATCCACAACGGGATCATCGAGAACTTCGCTGAATTGCGCCAGGAGCTGAGGAGCGCCGGTCATCGCTTCAGCTCCGACACCGATACCGAGGTCCTGCCTCATCTCATCGAGGAGTACTACCGGGGCGACCTGGTCGTGGCGACACGGCAGGCTCTGGCCCGGCTGAACGGGGCCTACGCGGTGGTGGTCTTGAGTTCGACCGATCCCGACACCCTGATCGGGGCCAGGCTCAACGCTCCGCTGGTGATCGGGGTCGGGACCGACGAGTGGTTCTTGAGTTCCGACTTGACCGCCATCATTCCCTATACCCGGCAGGCGATCGTCTTGGGCGAGGGGCAGATGGCGGTCCTCAGTCCGGTCGGGCCGGTGGTCAGCTCGATCGTGGACGGCTCCGAGGTGGTGCCCAAGGTGGTGCGGGTGGAATGGGACGTGATCCAGGCCGAGCGGGGCGGATACCCCAACTTCATGTCCAAGGAGATCCACGAGCAGCCGGCGGCCCTGGAGAACGCCTTGCGCGGCCGGCTGCTATCGGACGGCAGGGTGGAGTTCCCAGACTGGGGCATCGACGAGGATCGTCTGGGCTCGATCCAGCGGGTCCAGATCGTGGCCGCCGGCAGCGCCTACTACGCGGGCATGATCGCCAAGTACGCGCTCGAGGACCTGGCCCAGATCCCGGCCACGGTGGAGGTCGCCTCGGAGTGGCGCTACCGGCCTCAGCCCCTGGACGGCCGCACCCTGACCCTGGCGGTCTCCCAGTCCGGTGAGACCGCCGACACCCTGGCCGCTGCCCGCCTGGCGCAGTCGCGTGGCAGTTTCGTCCTCGCCCTCACCAACGTGGTGGGCAGCACCTTGGCGCTGGAGGCGGACGGGGTGATCAACCTGCACGCCGGGCCTGAGATCTGCGTGGTTGCGACCAAGACCTTCACCAACCAGGTGGCCTGCTCCCTGCTGCTGGCCCTGAGGATGGCGCAGGCCAGACAGACCAAGGGGCAGGGTGATCTGCGCGAGCTGGCGGCCGCCCTGAGATCGGTGGCGGTGGTGCAGCGGGAGCTGCTGGCCCGGGACGACGAGTTCGCCTCCCTGGGGGCCTGGTTGGCACAGCACCGCAGCGTGCTCTACATGGGACGGGGCTACAACTACCCCGCCGCGGTGGAGGCGGCTCTGAAGCTGAAGGAGGTGGCCTACGTCCATGCCGAGGGCTACCCCGCCGGGGAGCTGAAGCACGGGCCTATCGCGCTCCTGGACGAGACCATGCCGGTGGTGGCCTTCGCGACCGAAGCGCCCACCAGGGAGAAGGTGCGGAGCAACATCCTGGAGGCGCACGCGCGGCAGAGCCCAGTGCTGGCGGTGGTGAGCCAAGGGGACACCTCGCTCGTGGACCACGTTCAGTTCACGGTCGAGGTCCCGCGGGTTCCCGAGGTGGTCTCGCCGCTGGTGACCGCGGTGGTGGGGCAGCTGCTCGCGTACCATGCGGCCATGGCTCGAGGCTACGACGTGGACCGTCCGCGCAACCTCGCCAAGTCAGTCACGGTGGAGTGAGGTCCCGGCCCCGGGCTGGCTTCCGCGACAGATGAGGTCAGTCACGACCGGGGTGGATGTGACCTCGGTGCAGCGCATCGCCGCCCTGACCGAGCGGCGGGCGTCGTTTGCCACCAGGATGTTCACCGCCGAGGAGGTCGAATACTGTGCGGGCAGGCCGGAGCGGCTGGCGGCCCGCTGGGCGGCCAAGGAGGCGGTGCGGAAGGCCTATGGAAGCTGCGGCCGTCCACTTCCCACCTACCCCAGCATCTCCGTCAGGCACCGGCCTGGTGGGGCCCCCGAAGCGCTCGTCGATGGTCGGGCGGTCCCTGGCCTGGAGCTCAGCCTCAGCCACGACGCCGGGCTGGCGGTGGCGGTGGCGGTGCTGACCTCGATGGATGACCTCCCCAGGCTGTTTGAGGTGCCGACCGAGATCGTCCTGCCCAGCCGGCCCGGCAACGCCCACAAGGGGACCTTCGGAACGGTGCTGGTACTCGCCGGCAGTCCCGGATTCCCCGGGGCGGCGGCGCTGGCGGCCCGGGGGGCGCTGCGGGGAGGGGCGGGCCGGGTCAAGGCTGCCGTCCCCGAGGCGGGCGGTGGCGATGGGCTGCTGGCCGAGGTGATCCGAGTGCCGCTCCCGGTGGAGGCAGGGGGATACGGAGCGGCGGCGGCGGCGGCGGCCGGGGAGCACTTGGCGAGCGCCGACGGGGTCGTCTGCGGCCCGGGACTGGGGATCGGGGCTGCCACCCACGCGCTCCTGCTGGGGGTGCTCCAGGCGATGGCGGGCAGAGGCGGCCGCTTGGTGCTGGACGCGGACGGCCTGAATGCGGTGGCCGCCTCGGTCGAGCTGCGAGCCGTGGTGCCGCCGGGATGCGTCCTGACACCCCATCCCCTGGAGGCGGCTCGGCTCGCTGGTGTTCACGTGGCGGACATCGAGCGGGATCGGGTCGGTTGGGCCAGGAAGCTCGCCACAGGGCTGGGAGCCACGGTGGTGCTGAAGGGCGCCGAGACGGTGGTGGCTGACTCCCGCGGGGAGGTGTGGGTGGACGGGCACGCCACCTCGGTGTTGGCCACGGGAGGGACCGGCGATGTCCTGGCTGGCCTGATCGGCGCTCTCATCGCTCAGGGATTGGCCTCTGCCGAGGCGGCGCGAGCGGGGGTCTTCCTGCACGGCCAGGCGGGCACCTGGCTGGCCGAGACCAGGGGCCGGGCCGGGATCCTGGCCAGCGAGGTGGCCGACGCCCTGGTGGGGGTGCAGGAGGCGGTGCGCCGCCTTCGAGGCGACCCCGCTCCCGGCTGATGCTGCGCCTGCGCGATTTGCTCGAGGCCGCGGGCGCCCAGGACCCGGTGGTACTGGCGTCCGGTCCAGAGGTCTTCAGCGCCATCGCCCACGACTCGCGCAACGTCGAGCCCGGGGAGCTGTTCGTCGCCATTCGCACCGCCCATGGGGATGGCCACACCCATCTCCTGGAGGCCCGGTCCCGAGGCGCCACCGGCTTGCTGGTCGAGCGCTGGCCGGATGATCTCTGGGAGTGGCAGGAGCCGCAGGCAGCTTTGGCCGGGGTCACGGTGGTGCTGGTCCGCGACACCAGGGCGGCGCTGCTGGCATGGGCTGGCTGGCGCCTGCGGGAGACCACGGCCGTCGTGGTGGGTGGCAGCCTGGGCAAGAGCACGGCCCAAGAGGCGCTGCGGCGCACCTGGGAAGCGGCCTCAAGAGCCCCGGTCGCCAGCGTGGGCGACCGCAATGACACCCTGGGCATCCCGGTGGCGGTGGGTCGGTTTCATCCCACCGTACGGCAGGCGGTGTTGGAGGTCGTCGCCGCCGCCGCGTCGGAGCGCCGCCAGCTGCGGGAGATGGTCGAGCCCAGGGTGCTCTGCCTGACCACCACCCAGGATGCGGAGCAGCTGTACTGGAGCTCCCGGGCCGACCTGGCGGAGAGCGTCGCGTCCCTGATGCGCCAGGACTCGATCGCGGTGCTGCCGGCGGCCGAACTGGGAATCCTGTCTGGCTTTCCCGGGCGACCCCAGATCACATTCGGGGCGCTCGGCTCCGGGGCCGACCTGGAGCTGGGCCCGGACCCCCAGGTACCCCCGGTCGCTTGGCCGGGGCGGTGGCGGTGTCTGGTCATGGCCCGGGGGCAGAGCTGGCGGGTCGAGTGCCCGCTTCATCCGGTGGTGGCGGCCGCTAGCTGGGCGCCTGCTCTGGCCTGTGTCCTGGCGCTGGGGCTGGAGCTGCCGGCCGCGGTCGCGGCCCTGGCGGAGTGTCGACCTCTTCCCGGGCGCCTGCGGACATGGGGCGGGCGCGAGGGCGGAGTGGTGCTGGACGACACGGTCGACGCCACCCGAGCCTCGATGGAGCTCGCTCTGAGCGCGCTGTCCGGCATGCCCGGGCCGCGGCTGGCCTGCCTGGGGCAGGGGACGAGGGCGCTGTTGGGGGCGGGGGCGGAGGGGATGGTGGCGCAGGCCGGCATCGCGGTTGTCATCCCCGAGGAGCTGGAGAATTCGCTGGAGCAGGTGTCGACACCAGCCTCGGTCCAGCGGTCGTCGCTCGTGGAGGTGGTGGGACGAGCGCGCGCGGTGCTCCGGACCGGCGGGTCGGTTCTGGTCAAGGGCCCGGCCTCGCAACGGATGGAGCGGGTCACCAGGGCGCTGGTAGGTCCGGACGCCGAGCTGGTCCGGCAGGACCGGGGCCGGCGGCTCATGACTTTTCGATCCGCCAGCCGGCCGACCTGGGTGGAGGTGGACCTCGAGGCGCTGGCCACCAACGTCGCCGAGGTCTGTGCGGAGCTGGGGGGCATCGGACTGATGGCGGTGGTCAAGGCTGATGCCTATGGCCACGGGGCGGTTCAGGTGGCCAGGGCCGCTCTGGCTTGCGGGGCTACTTGGGTGGCGGCGGCAACCGTGGCGGAGGCTGCCGAACTGAGGCACCGGGGCATAGGAGCTCCGCTGCTGGTTCTGGGATACACCCCTCCGGACCTGGTGGAGCAGGCCCATCGGCTGGACCTGGTGCTGACGGTGTTCGACCAAGAGGTGCTGGAGGCGCTGGACCGTGCCGGGGAGAGGCTCGGTGGCCGCGCCAAGGCGCACCTCAAGGTGGATACCGGAATGTCTCGACTGGGGATCGCCCCCGAGCAGGTGCCAGAGTTCGTGGGAGCGGCTCTGGGCCTGCCTCACCTGGACCTCGAGGGGATCTACACCCACTTCCGCAAGGGCCAGGACGAGGGTGCGGTGGCGGCTCAGATGGAGCGGTTCGACCTCGCGCTGCGGCTGGCGGATCGGGCGGGGCATCGCTTCCGGATCCGCCACGCCGCCAACAGCGCCGCCTGGAAGCACGCGGTGGCGGCTCGGCTGGACATGGTCCGGGTGGGGGGTGAACTGCTCGGGCTGGAGACTGCCGATGGCCGCCGCCGGCGCCCGGTGCTGAGCTTCAAGACCACGGTGGCGCAACTCCGCCGGATCCCTGCGGGAACCTATGTGGGCTACGGGGACTCGTTCCAAGCGTCGTCGGAGATGACGGTGGCGACGCTGCCGGTGGGGTATGGGGACGGCTTCCGGCGCGGGCCCGGCAACTTCGGGTCGGTTCTCATCCGTGGACGGCAGCACCGTCTGGTCGGTGATGTCTCCATGGACATGTGCATGGTGGACGTCTCCTCAGATCCAGCGGTCTCCAGGGGCGACCAGGTGGTTCTCATCGGGCACCAGGGCAGCGAGGTGATAACCGCTGAGGAAGTGGCCCGCCGGCTGGGGACTATCAACTACGAGGTGGTGACCCAGATCCTGCCCCGGGTCCCGCGAGAGGCGATCGTGGGCGACGCCCTGCTGAGCTGAGAAACGAAGCGTGAGGCTCGCCGGGAGTGACGCTTGGAGGGGATGGCTCCCATCCGTGGGCTGCGGATGTTGCCGAGCCCGGTTGCTGGTGTGCGGTCGGCGGGAGTAGGTGCTGGAGCGGCGTTGATCGCGGTGCACCGAGACAGATGGGCAAGAACCAAGGGCCCCATTACTATTCACTTCTGGACACTGGGTGAGCAGGGAGGCGGGCGCGGTGGGCATGGCGATGCTGAGATTGGCACTGGGACTGCTGGGCCTGGCGGGGGTCATCGTCTGCGCCGGTCTCTTCATCCAGATCATGGTCGCGGTGGCGCACATCGGGAGCTGTGCCAGTGGCGGTCCCTACGTCGTTGCCAGGCGATGTCCCAGCGGCGCCAGCGGCTTCGGCATCATCGTTCCGGGTTTCGTGGTCTCGACTCTGGCGCTGCTCCTGTCCCGACCCATCGCCGCCATCAAGACGCTGCGCGCCGGCCGCCGACGAGCGGCAGGGCGGCGACGGTATTGATGGATCTCCGGCTGCTTGCGTAGACGCGGCGGTCGGCAGCGGCGGCCAGGTCCACATCATCGGTCATCTGGGGCGAGAGTCGGTAGCGGCCGAGGATGTCGCGGGCCGGGTGGCGACCGAGATCCTTTCCCCGAGCGCCAAGCGAGGTGATCGTGGGAGCGGCGCCAGTGAGCTGAAATACAATTGGGCCATGTCCCAGCCGATGGCCGGATCCACGTGGCCGGCCACCGGTGCCGGCCGCAGAGAGCGCCTGCTGGCAGCGCGCCTGTACCTGGTCTCCGACGACACCACCCCCGTGGAGCAGGTCCCAGGAGTCCTCGAGGCGGCGATCGCCGGTGGAGTTGACGTCTTCCAGTTGCGCCGCAAGGGGGTGGAGCCCCAGGAGTTGAGGCCGCTGGCCCGCCGCTGCGCCGACCTCTGCCGTGAGCGGGGAACCCTGTTCATGGTCGACGACTGGGTGGAGCTGGCGCTGGAGTGTGGCGCCGACGGGGTCCATCTCGGGCAGGCGGACATGCCGTTGGCCCAGGCTCGGGAGCTGCTGGGAGGCGAGCGGATCATCGGCAGGTCAACCCACACCGCCGAGCAGGTGGAGAGGGCGGTGGCGGAGGGAGCGGATTACATCTCCGCGGGACCGGTCCACGAGACCCCCACCAAGCCGGGTCGTCCCGCGGTCGGATTCGAGCATGTGGCGAAGGCCGCCCGCCGGACCCAGGTGCCGGTGGTCGCCATCGGCGGACTCACCGTCGAGGAGGCCGGCCTAGCCCTGGAGAGCGGGGCCGACATGGTGGCGGTGGTGCGGGCGATCTGTTCCGCCCCGGATCCCCTGGTGGCCACCGCCGGGTTCCGTCGCGCGCTGCTGAGCGTCACACGGTGGCCCTGGATCGCCATCAATGGAGCTCCTCGCAAGTGCCGGCCCGGAGAGCGTCTGGGCGAGCTCGCCGCGGCGTTGGACCTTGGCGGGGCGGGGATCGTGGTGGAATTGAATGGGTCGATTCCCGCCCGAGATACCTGGGACCAGATCGAGCTCAGTGGAGGCGACCGGCTGGAGGTGGTGCACTTTGTGGGAGGTGGCAGCTGTGACTGATCAGGACGCGCTCCAGTTGGGTTCGGTGAGCCTCGGGTCGCGGCTCATCCACGGAACCGGGAAGTTCAGCTCCTCGACCGTGCTGGCGGCCGCCATCGCGGCGTCGAAGGCGGAGATGATCACCCTGGCCGTGCGCCGCCTGCATCTGGATGGCGACAGGAGATCGGAGCTGGAGGGGGTCGAGCTGGGGCGCTACACCCTGCTGCCCAACACCGCCGGCGCCACCAGCGCCGACGAGGCGGTCCGGCTGGCGCGGTTGGCCAGAGCGGCTCAGCTTTCCGACTTCATCAAGGTTGAGGTGGTGGGTGAGCCGGAGACCCTGCTGCCGGACCCTCTGGGCACCCTGGAGGCCACCAGGCGGTTGGTGGACGAGGGTTTCACCGTGATGCCGTACACCAGCGACGATGTTGCCCTGGCCCTGCGCCTGGCCGAGGCCGGCGCCGTCGCCGTGATGCCGGGGGCCGCCCCCATCGGATCCACCCTGGGGGTTCTCAACCCCCACAACTTGCGGCTGATAATCGCCAAGTGTCCGGTGCCCGTGATCGTGGACGCGGGACTCGCGGTCCCATCGGACGCGGCCCGGGTGATGGAGTGGGGCGCCGCTGGAGTCCTGGTCAACACCGGGATCGCCAGGGCCGGGGATCCAGTCGCTATGGCCAGAGCCTTCTCCATGGCCGTGAGCGCCGGCCGGGCCGCCCACCTGGCCGGGCTGGCCGATCGCCTGGGAGGCGGCAGCTCTCCCACCGAGGGGATGCCATCGCCACCCGCCAATCCCTGACCGGGTTGGACGACGGCAAGGTCAAGGAGGGACTCCGGAGCCGGGGGTGGGATGACCTCTCGGGCGCCAGCCTGGACGAACTGGGCGAGGAGCTTGTCCTCGCCAGGCTGATCGCCCTGGCGGGGAAGGAGGGGGCGATTCCCGCCGGCGATGATGCGGCCGGTTGGAGCCAGGATGGTGGGGTCGGCCTCATCTCCACCGACACCATGGTGGAGGGGGTGCACTTCCGGCGCACGTTCCAATCCCCCTACCTATTGGGAGAGAAGGCCTGGGCCCAGGCGGCATCTGACCTGGCGGCCATGGGGGCCTGGCCGCAGCTGGCGGTGGTGGCGGGAGTCTTTCCCGGCTCCACGCCGGTGGAGGCGGTGGAGGCGGTGCAGCTGGGTCTGGTGGAGGCGGCGGGCGCCGTGGGGGCCCGGATCGTGGGAGGAGACCTGAGTTCGGGCCCGGTGGTCACGGTGACCGTCACGGTGGTGGGCGGCACCCGGGATGGCAACCCAGTCAGGTTGGGGGCGGCACGCTCAGGGGACCGCATCCTGGTGACCGGGCGGCTGGGAGCCGCGGCGGCGGCGCTAATTTCTCTGCAGGCAGGCGGTGAGCCTGCGCCGCCGGCTTGGATGGAGCGGCTGATCAGACCATCGGCGCGGCTGGCCGAGGGCGAGCTCCTGCGTCGGCGGGGCTGCACCGCGCTGACCGATCTCAGCGATGGGCTGGTCCTGGACGCGCGCAGGATGGCCGGCGCCAGCGGGCTCAGGATCGAACTCTGGGCGCAGCGACTGCCCCTGGCGGATCCCGTGCCCGGGCCGCTGCCCGGATCGGCCCTCGGTCTGGCCCTGACGGGTGGAGAGGACTACGAACTGCTGGCCGCGATCCCACCCTCGGAGGTTGATGGGTTGCTGGCGGCGTGGCCCTCTCAGCTCGCGCCTCTCAGCGAGGTCGGGGTTGCCGGCCCGGGCCATGGAGTCTTGGTCCTGGACCATCCCGGGGGATCGGAGCTGGCCGTGGGAGGTGAGGTTGGATACCAGCACTTTCGCTGACCGTCAGGTGGTGCGGCTGGTCACCTCCGACCCGGAGGAGACGATTGCTCTGGGGCGGAGATTGGGGAGGCTGCTTCGCCCGGGGGATTGCCTGGGGCTCCAGGGTGACCTGGGCGCGGGCAAGACCACCATCACCAAGGGGATCGTGGCCGGCGCCGGTGGCGACGACGATGTCCGCAGCCCGACCTTTCTGCTTCACCAGGTGCACCAGGGCCGGATCACGCTTCACCATCTGGATCTGTACCGGCTGCCATCGGGAACCGACCTGAGCTCGCTTGGTCTGGAAGAGTTCCTGGTCGAGGGGGCGGCGGTGGTGGAGTGGTCTGACCGGACCGACCCCTGGTGGTTCAACGCCAAAGTGGAGCTCCGAATTGGCGGCGAGGCGTGGCGTGAGGTGATTTTCACCCTCCCTGACCACTTGCTGGCGGCAGCCTGTGGATGACCGGAACGGGGTGTGGCTGGGCCTAGACCTCTCAGTTCGCGGAGAGGGTGTGATGGTGCTGGCCTCGGCGGCCGGCGCCGCTCTGGATGTGCGATCCGGGCTGGGCGGGGTGGCGTCGGCGGTGGGAGCTCTCCGCGAGCTGGTGGGCCAGGCTGGTCCGCGGCTCAAGGGGGTGTGTGCCGCCCGGGGACCCGGGTCCTATGTCGGGGTCCGCTCGGCGCTGGCCCTGGCCATCGGGCTGGCCCAGGCCCGTCAGCTGCCCCTCAGGCTGGTGGGGAGCCTCGCGGTCGTCGCCGACACGGTTGACCCCAGCGGCGGCGAGCTCCTGGTGGTGGTGGCAGCCGGAAGGGGGGGGCTGTACCTGCAGAGGTTTCGCTCGGCTGGGGCGACGCCGGACCGTCACTGGCAGGCGCTGGGGCCGGCCGTCACCGACCGTGGCCCCAGCTTTCCCGCAGAGTTACTGGCCGGGGCCGACCACCTGCTGGACCCCATGGACGCAGCTCCGCAGGTCCGCCTACCCCGGGCGCATCCGGTGAGGTCCGGAGCCGAGGCGCTGGCTCGCTTGGGCATGCGCGCCGAGCCAACGTCTAGCAGCTACGATCTGGTGAGCGCGGACTATGGTGCGAGACAGGGAGGAGCCCCTTGATTCTGATCGGGCAGCGGTTGGCGATCAAGCCGATGACCGAGGAGGACATCCCGGCGGTGAGGACCATCGAGCTGGATGTCTTTCCCACTCCCTGGCCCAGCAACGCGTATCACCGCGAGCTCCGCGCCAACCGCTCCGCGCACTACTCCTGCCTCTGGAGGGACGCTGAGATCGCCGCCTACAGCGGGCTCTGGAGCGTCGGCGAGGAGGCTCACGTCACCACCATCGGGGTGCGTCGCGGCGACCAGGGCCACGGACTCGGGAAGGTCATGTTCGCCCACTTGGTCAATCAGTCTTACGCTCTGGGGGCGAACTTCATGAGCCTGGAGGTGCGCCCCACCAACGAGCCGGCGATCCACCTCTATGAGACCTTCGGGTTCAAGGTGCTGGGCCGCCGCCGCGGCTACTACACCGACAACGGCGAGGACGCCATGGTGATGTGGTCGGACCTCATCCACGCTCCACGCTTCAAGGCACGTTTCCTGGAGATCGCCAAGGATCTGGGGGTGGAGGGGCTGGGCGAGCTGCCGGAACCGGGGTGGCCCAGGATTTGAGGCTCCTGGCCATCGAGACCTCGTGTGATGAGACCGCCGCCGCCCTGGTGACCGACTCCTTCGTCGTGGAGAGCTCGGTGGTGGCATCGCAGGCCGCCGCCCATGCCGCCTACGGCGGAGTGGTTCCCGAGCTCGCCGCCAGGATGCACCTGGAGCGGATCGCGGGGGTGGTCAGGGCGGCCATGGCCCCACTGGCGCAGGACTGGTCCCGGCTCGACGGGATCGCGGTCACCCGCGGCCCCGGGCTGGTGGGCTGCCTGGCGGTCGGGGCCAGCTACGCTCAGGCGCTGGCGGCGGGTTCCGGGATGCCGCTGGTGGGGGTGAACCACATGACGGGTCACGTCCTGGCCGCTGAGATCGAGAATCCCGCCCTTGAGCCTCCCTTTGTGGGGCTGGTGGTCAGCGGGGGGCACACTGACCTGATCCACTACCGCTCTCACGCGGATGTGGAGCTGCTGGGGGCCACCCGCGACGATGCGGTCGGGGAGGCGTTCGACAAGGTGGCGCGCATGCTCGGCCTGCCCTACCCGGGCGGGCCGGAGATCGACAGGCTGGCCGAAGGGGGCGACCCCCACCGCTTCCGCCTGCCCCGGCCGGTGATGCCGAACTTCGGGTTCTCGTTCAGCGGGCTCAAGACCGCGGTCCTCTACCTTGTGCGCGACCTGGGGGAGCTGGACGAGCGGACCAGGGCGGACGTGGCCGCGGCCTTCCGGTTGGCCGCGGTGGAGACCCTGTGCCTGCAGCTGGAGGCGGCGGTGGAGCACACGGGCTGCCACCGGGTGGTGCTCGCCGGCGGCGTCGCCAGCAATCGGCTGCTGCGGGAGACCGCCCGGACCAGGCTCGACGGTATGGCCGACGTGACCATACCCGAGCCCAGGTTCTGCACCGACAACGCCGCCATGATCGGGGCGGCCGGGGTGGTGAGGCAGCTCACCCACGGATTCGACCACGAGCCCCTGGAGATAGACCCGGGGCTGCGAGCCTACGCCTGAAGAGGATCTGGGATTCGAGCGCTGGGACGTGATGACCGCCGTGGGCCCAGAAGAGGATAGGACGGCTCGGGACCCAGTCGGATAGGGGAGATGGGGAGCGGGCGCACGACCCTCGCGTCGATCCTACTGGCGGGATAGGTGGGCCGACTGCAGGATCGCCATTGCGACATCCCGTTCGGCCGCGAGCCCCGGCCCTCTCATGCAGGCCACGAACTGGAAGTAGTTGTCTTTGGTCGGTGGGCGCTCAATCACAACGCTGATCCAGCGGTCCGCTCCCAGCCCTGAGCAGGCGTTCGAGCCTCCGGCACCGTCCTGGATCTTCGCCGGAAGTCCGTCCACCGTCATGGGGCTGCCCGCCTGGCGCGCATAGCCCCAAGTGGGGAAGCCGTCCTGCCACCACTCAGCCAGAAGACCGCCCGGCTGCAGCCGGGCCAGTGGCTGTCCGCAGACGCTGGTGGTGCCGGACTTGAAGCAGGGGTTATTCAGCCGCTGATTGCTGACCGCGGCCACCATGTAGGTGAAGCTGCTCGGGAAGGACCAAGCCGCTCGCGACCAACCCTCCGGATGGGCGAAGCTGACCGCGTTGGCTGACCACTTCACGGTGGGGGCCGTCGAGGAGTTGGTAATGGGCAGCGGCTGGGGCGCGCAGCCAACCAGGAGGAGGCCGGCGGCCAGGAACAGGATCCCGCGCACATCTGACTTAACGCCGCGTAACCGAGGCGGGTAACGGCTGGTGCTGGAGGCTGCGGCCTGGTCTGGCCCGGCTCACAGTGCTTGAGACCGCCTCTGTGTCGCTGCGAGCGCTGAATGGAAGAGACTTGCAGTCGCGGCAAGAGTGGCGAACTGCTCCATGGGGCCGTCACTAACCAGGCGTCCTTGGCGCTTCCGGAGGTTGACCAGAGGGGACACCAGCAATAAGCTCGGACCAACGGCCCGAGGTGGCCGGTGATCGGACAGGAGGAGGGGAGCATGACCAGTTCACCGACCAGGTCGAGCGCTCCCAACATGTCCGACTACGCAGCCGAGCGGGCGTCCTTTCGGCTGGTGGTCCCAGCCCAGTTCAATTTCGTCCTGGATGTGCTGGAGCCACTGGCCGCGGCCCGTGGCTCCGAGCTGGCCCTCCTGTCCCTGGGCCCTGCGGGTGAGGTGGTGGGGCGGCACAGCTTCTCAGACCTGGCGATCGCCAGCCGTCGGATTGCCAACCTGCTGGTCGGCCTGGGGGTCGCCAAGGGGGACCGGATCTTCGTCATGCTCCCGCGGATCCCGGAGTGGTACTTCGTGGTACTAGGAGCCATTCGGATGGGGGCGATCCCGATGCCGGCGACCTCCCAGCTGACGCCCCGAGATATCGCCTACCGGGTGGCCCGAGCGGAGGCGAAGGTGGCCGTGACCGACACCGCCGGCGCGGCCAAGCTGGACCAGGTCAGAGCCGAGCTCCCATCACTGACGCAGACAGTGGTGGTGGGGGAGTCACCCAGCCCCGACTGGCAGCCCTTGGGCGGGCTGATGGAGCTCGCCTCCAGCCAGCCCGGGGGCGACGCTGGGACCGCTGCGGATGACCCGATGCTGATCTACTTCACCAGCGGGACGGTGGCCCACCCCAAGATGGTGCTGCACACCCAGGCCAGCTACGGCATCGGGCACCGTATCACCGCCCGCTTCTGGCACGACCTGCGGCCCGGCGACCTGCACTGGACCGTCTCCGACACGGGCTGGGCCAAGGCCGCGTGGGGCAAGCTGTTCGGGCAATGGTCCGAAGGGGCAGCGGTGGTGCAGATGAACATGGGCAAGCCCGACCCGGACCTGATCCTGGACGTCATCGCCCGGCACGGCGTGACCACCTTCTGCGCGCCTCCCACCCTATATCGCTCGCTGGTGCTGACCGATCTGCGCCGCCCCAACCTGCTGGGCCTCCGCCACTGCACGGCCGCTGGCGAGCCGCTCAACCCGGAGGTCATCCGGGTGTGGCAGGAGGGGGTGGGGCTCACGGTCTACGATGGCTACGGTCAGACCGAGACGATCAACGTGGTCGCCAACTATCGCTGTCTGCCGGTACGGCCGGGATCGATGGGGAAGCCGGCCCCCGGCTTCGACGTGGATATCGTTGACGACGAGGGCAATCCCCTGGGCGACGAGATCGAGGGCAACATCGGGGTCAGGGCGCACCCCCAGCGCCCGGTTGGGCTGTTCAGCGGCTACTATCGCGACCTCGAAGCGACCAGGGCCGCCTTCCACGGCGACTTTTACCTCACTGGAGACAGGGGGCGGCGCGACGCTGATGGATACCTCTGGTTCTCCAGCCGCTCCGACGACGTCATCACCTCGTCGGCGTACCGGATAGGTCCCTTCGAGGTCGAGAGTGCGCTGGTTGAGCATCCTGCGGTCGCCGAGGCGGCGGTGGTGGGCAAGCCCGACCCGCAGCGCACCGAGGTCGTCACCGCCTTCGTCATCCTGGCCCCCGGCTTCGAAGCCAGTGACCAGCTGGCCCTCGAGCTTCAAGATCACGTGAAGCGGGTGACCGCGCCCTACAAGTACCCCCGAGAGATCCATTTCGTTGAGGAGCTGCCCAAGACGGTCAGCGGGAAGATCCGCCGATCCGAGCTCAGGGAGCGGCTCCGGGGCGGTCCACCCGCCTGAGCCGCGAGCTCAGGGCGTCGTCCGGCGAGTGCCGGCCACTTTCTTTGGGCCCCGTGCCGATCGTGTCCGACTTGGACCTCCGCCGCGTCCTTGGCGGCGGCTTAACACTGGCTTAACCACCTCCCGGCAAGAATCGAGGCAGCACTCAAGCCAGGGCACAAGAGCCAGGGAGGACCCGATTCAGGATGTCAAGGGACACGATCAGTAGGGGTGTGGTCGACGCTCTCAACGAGGCGCCCATCGGACGCTTCCACATGCGGGTTCTGTTCACGGCCGGGATGGGATTCTTCACCGACGCCTACGACCTGTTCATCATCGGAGTCGCCCTGGCGCTGATAAAAGTGGAGTACCACCCGTCCCCGTTCGTGATCGGGCTGGTCGGCAGCACTGCCCTGATCGCCGCGCTGATCGGCGCCACCGTCTTCGGGCGGATCGCGGACGTGTTCGGGCGCAAGGCGATCTACGGAGTTGAGGCCGGCCTGATGGCGGTCGCGGCCGTCGGCAGCGCGCTGTCGCCCAACCTGGTGTGGTTGATCGCCTGGCGCTTCGTCCTGGGCATCGGCATCGGCGGCGACTACCCGGTGAGTGCGGTCATCATGAGCGAGTACTCCAACCGCAAGAACCGCGGCCGGCTGGTGAGCATGGTTTTCTCGATGCAGGCCCTGGGCTGATCATGGGACCGTTGGTGGCCCTGGTCATCCTCGGCCTGGGAGTCAACGGCGACATCGCCTGGCGCATCATGCTGGGGCTGGGCGCCATCCCCGCGATCGCGGTCATCTACCTGCGGCGCAAGATGCCGGAGTCGCCCCGGTACATGGCCCGGGTGCAGGGCCGCGACAAGGCGGCGGCGCATGCCCTGAGCGCCTACACACGCGATCAGCTCCACGTCGATGAGGAGGCGACCGAGCCGCGGGTGCGGCTCTCGTTCCGGCAGTTCATCTCCAATCCCCGCTACCTGCTGCTGCTCCTGGGCACGGCCGGGAGCTGGTTCATGCTGGACTACACCTTCTACGGCAACAGCATCTCGTCGCCGTTGATCCTGAAGGCCCTGGCGCCCCACGCCACCCTCATCCAGGACACCGCGCTCACCCTCTTGATCTTCACTTTGTTCGCCCTGCCCGGCTACATCTTCGCCTTCTTGGCGATAGATCGAGTGGGGCATCGACGGCTGCAGTTCCTGGGCTTCGCGGGCATGGCGGTGGCCTTCATCCTGATCGGGGTGGTGCCGGGGATCGTCAAGGAGGTGGTGCCGTTCCTGCTGCTGTACGGGATCAGCTACTTCTTCACGGAGTTCGGCCCCAACACCACCACCTTCGTCCTGCCCTCGGAGCTCTATCCGGTCTCCGCCCGGACCACCGGCCATGGCATCTCCGCCGGCACGGGCAAGGTCGGGGCGTTCATCGGTACGTTCACCTTCCCCCTGGTGCTCAGCACCCTGGGGCTCTCCGGGGTGATGCTGATCGCGACCTCGACGGCGGTACTGGGGATCCTGGTCACATTCCTGCTCCCTGAACCCAGTGGCAAGACGCTGGAGGACGCCAGCAGCGAGGATCTGGTGGTGGCTGCTCCACCGCTGCAGGCGGTCAACGTCTGAGCTGACCCGAGCCGAGGCAAGGCGCCCCCCCGAGCCGGCCCCGCCAATCGAGGCGGGGTCGGCTCTTCGCTTGAGGTGCTGCCGTCTGGTTGCCAACTGCCGCCCCGGAGGTGCTAAACTCTTAGCACTCGGTACGGTTGAGTGCTAATCAGAGGAGGAGGTCGCAATGAGCCTCAAGCTACGCCCCCTGGCAGATCGCGTCGTCGTCAAGCCCCTGGAGCGGGAAGAGACCACCAAGAGCGGCATCGTGCTCCCCGACACGGCCAAGGAGAAGCCCCAGGAGGGCCTCATCGAAGCCGTGGGTAATGGGAAGTACAACGAGCAGACCGGGCTGCGCGTGGAGCTGGACGTCAAGGTAGGCGACCGGGTCATCTACGCCAAGTACGCCGGCTCGGAGATCAAGATCGAAGAGCAGGACTACCTGATCCTCGCGGAGCGGGACATCCTGGCGGTCGTCAACCCTAACGGCAAGGCCTGAGCGACTGAGCGGCGGGCTCGCGGCGGCCACCGAGGTCAGCCGCGAGCTCCCAGCCCTCGGCTCGATGGAGGATTCGCAACAAGATGTCAGCCAAGCAGCTCAAGTTCGACGATCAGGCGCGGGAGGCGCTGCTCCGCGGCACCGCCCTGGTGGCGGCGGCGGTGCGTCCCACCCTGGGCCCCCGCGGCCGCTCGGTGGTCATAGATCGCAAGTACGGCAGCCCCCAGATCTCCACCGATGGAGCGACCATCGTGCGGGATATCGAGCTGCCGGATCACTTCGAGAACATGGGCGCGCAGCTGCTGGCAGAGGCCTCCCGCCGTGCCAATGACCGAGCCGGAGATGGCACCACCACCGCCGCGCTGTTGGCGGAGGCGCTGGTCGAGGAGGGCGTGCGCAACATGGCGGGTGGCTCCTCTCCGATGGGCCTCAAGCGGGGCATCGACCTGGCGACCGCGCGGGCTCTGAGCGAGCTTGACAAGCACAGCCGGCCGGTCGATGGCCGTTCCGACATCGCGCAGGTAGCGACCGTGTCCAGTGGCAGCCAGGAGATCGGGGAGATGATCGCGAGCGCCATGGACAAGGTCACCGCCGACGGGGTGATCACGGTCGAGGAGGCCTCGGGGATCGATACCGAGGTCAAGGTGGTGGAAGGGATGCAGTTCGACCGGGGCTTCGTCTCGCCGTACCTGGTCACCGATCAGAAGACCATGGAGGCGGTGCTCGAGGATCCGCTCATCCTCATCACTCCCCGCAAGATCTCGGCGGTGAAGGATGTGGTCCCGGTGATGGAGCTGGCACTGAAGACAAGCCGGCCGCTGTTGCTGGTGGCTGAGGACATCGACGGCGAGGCGTTGGCCACCCTGGTGGTGAACCGCCTGCGCGGAACCCTCACCTGCTCGGCGGTCAAGGCGCCGGGGTTCGGGGACAGGCGCACCGCGATGCTCCAGGACCTGGCGATCCTAACCGGCGCCGAGGTGATCTCTGAGGAGTTGGGGCTGACCCTGGAGGCCGTTCAGGAGCGCCAGCTCGGCTCGGCGCGCAGGATTCTGGTCACCAAGGATGACACCACCGTGGTCGAGGGCCGGGGCACGCACTCCGCGATCGCGGCCCGGGTCGAGGAGATCCAGCGTCAGATCGAGGACACCGAGTCGGACTGGGACCGGGAGAAGCTCCAGGAGCGCAAGGCCCGGTTGGTGGGCGGGGTTGCCGTGATCAAGGTCGGTGCTCCTACCGAGACCGCTCTCAAGGAGCGCAAGGAGAGGGTCGAGGATGCCCTGGAGGCCACCAAGGCCGCCGTTGAGCAGGGGATCCTGCCGGGCGGTGGCCGCAGCCTGCTGCTGGTGGCGGAGACGCTTAAGGATCTGGGCTCGGATGAGGACGAGCGCACAGGGGTTGAGATCGTTCGGCGCGCCCTTGAGATCCCCACCAGGCAGTTGGCCGCCAACGCCGGGGTGGAGGGTTCGGTCGTCTGCGAGAAGGTGAGCCAGATGGGAGAGCACGAGGGCTTCGACGTGGAGAAGCTGGAGTACTGCGACCTGCTCAAAGCCGGCATCGTCGACCCCACCAAAGTGGTCAAGGCCAGCCTGGAGAGCGCGGCCTCGGTGGCCGGGATGCTGCTGACCACCCAGGCGGCCATTGCCGACGTTCCGGAGCCGGTGGGGGCCGGGATGCCCGGTGGGGGTGGCGATCCCATGGGCGGCATGGGCGGCATGGGTGGCATGGGTGGCATGGGTGGCATGGACGGGATGGGTGGCATGGACGACATGGACTTCTGACCGTCCCGGGGACGGACAATGGGTCCATGCAGCAACCATCCGGTCTCAGAGTAGGCATCTGCCAGTACGCCCCTCAGGTGGGCGAACCCGACCGCAACCGGGATCTGGGGTCCAAGTGGATCAACTCCGCTGCCGACCAGGGCGCCACCCTGGTCGTCCTGCCGGAGCTGGCTTCCTCGGGCTACACCTTCGAGAGCGAGGAGGAAGCCGCTCGCTGTGCCGACTCGGCGGAGGGTAAGACCCTCAATGAGTGGGCTGCAGTGTGCCGGCGCCGGTCCATCTACGTGGTTTGTGGTTTCGCCGAGAGGGTGGACGACCGGCGCTACAACGCGGCCGCACTATTGGGGCCCGAGGGGGTGCTGGGGGTGTACCGAAAGGCCCACCTCTTCAATGATGAGAAGAGCTTCTTCCTGCCCGGCGACACCGGCTTTCCGGTCTTCAAGCTGCCGTTCGGCAGGATCGGCATCTTGATCTGCTACGACCTGTGGTTCCCCGAGGCTGCCCGGGTGCTCACCCTGCGGGGAGCGGAGCTGCTGTGCGTGCCCACCAACTGGGTGGCCAACTTCCGCCGAGAGGCTGCGGATGAGCGGGGTTGGACGATGGGCGACTACGCGTGCGTGGGGCTGGCGACCCAGAACCAGATCTTCGTCGCAGCCGCCGACAGGATCGGTGAGGAGCGGGGAGTCAAGTTCGTGGGATGCAGCTGTCTGGTCGGCCCTGACGGGAGCATGCTGGCGGGGCCTGCCCCGGTAGGGGAGGAGGCGCTGCTGGTGTCTCCCATCGACCTGGATTGGGCCCGCCGGGCCAGGCGGAGGACGCCGCGCAACGACACCCTGGCGGATCGGCGGCCGGAGCTGTATGCCGAGGTCTCGGCGCCGGTCGGCGACTCCGCCTCGTGAGCCATGCTGCGGCTGGGGTGGAGGCCGCCGAGTCTGAGAGGCTCCTGGTCGGCCTGAACCCGGCCCAGGTCGAGGCCGTCACCGCCCCCGACCAGCCGGTGCTGGTGCTGGCGGGCGCGGGGTCGGGGAAGACCAGGGTCCTGACCCACCGGATTGCCCACCTCATCGCCACCGGGAGGGCGCGCCAGGACTCGATACTGGCGGTCACCTTCACCAACAAGGCGGCGCGGGAGATGCGCTCCAGGCTCTCCACTCTGCTGGGCGGCGAACCCCAGGGGATGTGGCTGGGCACCTTCCATGCCTGCTCGGCTCGCATGCTCCGGCTGCGCGGTGAGCTCGTCGGGGTCCCTCGCGACTTCGTGATCTACGATGAGGCGGACCGCACCTCGGTGATCAAGGAGGCGATGCGCCGCGGTGGGGTGGACGAGAAGCGGACCAGCGCTAGCACCGTGGCCGCGGAGATCTCGCGGGCCAAGAATGACCTCCAGAGCGCCGAGATCTACGGGGCCAGAGCGCAGGGCTACGTAGAGCCGCAGGTGGCCAGGGTCTTTCCCCACTACGAGCTGATCCTGGAGGAGAACCGGGCGCTGGACTTTGACGACCTGCTGCTGCGGGCGGTGCGGCTCTTGGAGGCGTCTCAAGAGGCGCGTGAGGGCTTCAGGGCCCGCTTCGGCCACGTGCTGGTGGACGAGTACCAGGACACCAACCGAGCCCAGTACATGCTGCTGCGGCTGCTGGTGGAGGAACACCACCGGGTGACGGTGGTCGGGGATCCCGATCAGTCGGTCTACAGCTGGCGGGGGGCAGACATCCGCAACATCCTGGAGTTCCAGCGCGACTACCCCGATGCTCTGGTGATTCCCCTGGAGCAGAACTACCGCAGCACCGCCGCCATTCTGAGGGCGGCGGGAGCCGTGATCCAGGAGAACTCACTACGGGTCGAGAAGAGCCTTTGGACCGACGGGCCCGAGGGCGCCCCGGTGACGGTGGCGCAGTTCTACGACGAGCGTGAGGAGGCGACGGCTGTGGCCCGGGAGATCCTCGCGCTGGTGGATCGCGGCGAGGTAGACCTGGGGGACGTTGCCGTCCTCTATCGAACCAACGCGCAGTCCCGCTCCTTCGAGGAGATCCTCCTGCGAGCCGGGATCCCTTACCGCCTGGTCGGAGGACTCCGCTTCTACCAGCGCAAGGAGGTGAAGGACGTGCTCGCGTACCTTCGACTGCTGGCGTATCACCAGGATCGGGTCGCCTTCGAGCGCGTGGTGAACGTGCCCAAGCGAGGGATCGGCGCCCATTCCCTCCAGCAGCTGGTGGCGGCGGCCCAGGACCAGGGCACACCGTTCTGGGATCTGCTGGCGGACCCGGCGCGGGCCGGGGTCAGGGGCCAGGCTGCCGCCGGGCTGGCCCGCTTCGCCACCACCTTGGAGGAGGTGTCCGAGTGGGGGCAGTCGTGGCCCCTGGTGCAGGTCTTCGACCGGCTGGTCGAGGTGGTCGGGTACCGCAGTTATGTCCGGGACGGAAGCCCTGAGGGCGAGGAGCGCTGGGCCAATGTCATGGAGCTCAGGGGGCTGGCGGCTGAGCAGGGAGACCTGCCCACGCTCGATGCCCTGCCCGCCTTCCTGGAGCAGGCGGCCCTGGCTGGTGATGTCGACCAGTTGGAGGATGGAGCCCGGGCCGTCACTCTGATAACCCTGCACCAGGTCAAGGGCCTGGAGTTCCCGGTCGTGTTCGTCTCAGGAGTCGAGGAGGGCCTGCTCCCTCACAGCCGCTCCCTGGACACCGTTGCCGAGATGGAGGAGGAGCGCCGGCTGCTCTATGTGGGGATGACCAGGGCCAAGCGCCTGCTCTACCTGAGTCACTGTTTCCAGCGCCATCTCTATGGCAGTCCCAAGGCTGCCATACCCTCACGCTTCCTGGGAGCCCTCGGGCCGGGCGGGGCCGTCGCCAGATGGGGATCGACGCCAGTCGCGGGGACGGCCAGGCCCTACGTGGCCCCGGTGGCGACCCATGGCCAGCCGGCTCCTCTGATGCGGGCTCGGCAGTTCGTGACCGATCGGGCGGTCGCTCCCGGTCGGGCCGTGATCGCAGAGCAGCGCTTCCGGGCAGGAGACCGGGTGGAGCACGCTCGTTTCGGCAAGGGCTCGATCGTGCTCAGCGAGATGGCCACCGGCGGCGAGGAGGTGGTCATCGACTTTGACACGTCTGGGCGGCGCCGGTTTGCGGTCACCGACGCCGTGCTGCGCAAGCTGGGCTGAGGCGATGCCGGGCGCGACCGTGTCCAGGGAGGTTAGGGCCAGGGCCGCCGAGCTGCGCCGCCAGCTCAACCATCACAACTACCTCTACTTCGTCCTGGACGCGCCCGAGATCTCAGACTTCGACTACGACCAGCTCCTGCGGGAGCTGCAGGCGCTGGAGTCCGCGTACCCCCAACTCAGGACCAAGGACTCGCCCACTCAACGGGTCGGGGCTGGCCTTGCCACTCCATTTCGCAAGGTGCGCCACCTGAGTCCCATGAGGTCGCTGGCCAACGCCTTCACGGAGACCGACGTCGAGCAGTTCCGGGATCGGGTGCGCCGGGCGATGGGCTCCGACGCCGACTTGGTGGCGGAGCTGAAGATGGACGGGCTGGCGGTCAGCATCACCTACTCGCGCGGTGAGCTCCGCCAGGGAGCGACCCGTGGCGACGGCGAGACGGGGGAGGAGATCACCGCCAACGTCCGGGCGGTTGGCGAGATCCCGGGTTCGCTGGCCCCACCTGGCGCTTCTGATTCGGGGACACTCGAGATCAGAGGCGAGGTCTACATGCCCAAGGAGGTGCTGGCCGGCCTCAACCGGACGCGGTCGGAGCTCGGGATGGAGCTGTACGCGAACTGCCGCAACGCGGCTGCGGGCAGCCTGCGCCAGCTCGACCCGGAGGTCACCAGAAGCCGACACCTCAGGGCCTTCTTCTACTCATGCGATCCTCCTCCGCCTGGAGTTCACAGCCAGTTCGAGTTGCTGGCCTGGTTGGAGGGGGCCGGCCTGCCGGTGAATCCCGAGCGCAGGCTGCTTCCCGGCGGGCGGGGGGTAGTCGAGCTGCTGGCCGACTGGCAGGCCCGCCGGCATCTTCTGCCCTATGAGATCGACGGTGTCGTTCTCAAGGTCGACCGACTGGCCTGGCAGGAAGAGCTCGGTGCCGACAGCCGCGCGCCCAGGTGGGCCGTCGCCTACAAGTTCCCGCCCGAGGAGCGGGAGACCAGGGTGCTGGAGATCCAGGTCAGCGTCGGCCGGACCGGCGCCGTCACGCCCCTGGCGGTGCTGGAGCCGGTCCTGGTGGCCGGCTCGATGGTGAGTCACGTCACCCTGCACAACGAGGACCAAGTCAAGGCCAAGGATGTCCGGGTTGGCGACCGGGTCGTGATCCGCAAGGCCGGTGATGTCATCCCGGAGCTGGTCAGAGTCCTGAGCGCTGGCCGCACCGCCGCCTCGACGGAATTTCGCATGCCCACCCGCTGTCCGTCCTGCGAGGCTGGGCTGGTGCGCGAGCCGGGGGAGGCGGTGACGCGCTGCCTCAACCCGCTGTGCCCTGCCCAAGTGCAGCGGGGCCTGGAGCACATGGTCAGCCGGGGCGCCATTGACATCGACAGGATGGGTCCCGCGATCCTGGCCGAACTCGTCAGCCGGCGACTGGTGCGAACCCCAGCGGACCTATTTCGTCTCTCCCAGTCCGATCTCCAGCAGATCCCGGGGATGGGAGAGCGCTCCTCCCGGCAGCTGGTGGCCGCGATCCAGGCCCGGCGTCGGCCCTCCTTGGCCAGGTTCCTCTATGCCTTGGGGATCCGGCATGTTGGCGAGCGCACCGCCGAGCTGCTGGCCGCCCACTTCGGCACCCTGGAGGGGCTGCGCTCCGCGTCGGTGGAGGAGCTGGCCGCGGTTGGTGGGGTGGGACCGGTGCTGGCGGGGTCGGTGCATCACTTTGTGCACAGTGACGGGGGCGCCGCCCTCATCGACCAGCTGCTGGAAGCCGGTGTGGAGCCCCAGGGTGCGGCGAGGATCGAAGGTCCATGGCGCGGTCTGACTCTGGTGCTCACAGGCACACTGTCACGCCGGAGCCGGGCCGAGGCCGAGGCCGAGATCCGGGCGCTCGGCGGGACCTCCGCCAGCAGCGTCTCCCGGAAGACGACCGCAGTCGTGGCCGGGGCCTCGGCGGGCTCCAAGCTGGCGACGGCCACCCGTCTTGGAGTCCCGGTGCTGGACGAGGAGCGGTTCGAGCGCTGGTTGGTCGCGCCCGAGCTGGACCCCGCAGAGCTGGTGGAAGAGAGGGACTCCGGTCAGCTTCATGAATCGCTCGGTTTCCCGAGCGGTGAAGTGCAAAGAGGCGGAAAAGGCACCAATTGACCAACGATGGATCCAAACTTGTTGACCTGGTGCCAGAGGTGATGCAACCGGCTGTGGCCTCGATCGGGCTGAGCCCGATCTCGAGGAGACCGCTGGGTTTCCCGCGAACCTGGGATGACACGCCGCACACGGGCGCCTGACTCTTCCCACTCGGAGGACCCAATCCAGACTAAGCACCTGGCCATAAGTCTTGGCCTTGGGCAAGACGTTGGTCAGGTCCGGCAGACACCACCAATGCGCCGGCGTGGTCCCCTTGGGCGAGTGCCGTTGGGAGCTCATCCGGAGTGGTCGGAGGTGCCGACCCGGCACTTTGCCGAGCAGCCCGGCGCCTCCTGGCGCTGGCCTGTGCCCTCCCGTCGCGACGTCTGCGGAGACGTTCTGG
>JAJYPP010000151.1 GCA_021795235.1 bacterium | reverse complement strand
GCCCGCTCTTGGACTGGATCGGCTCGGTGCCGGTGTTGAGGAGCAGGAAGTTGCCCGTCCCATAGGTGTTCTTGGCCTCACCCACGGAGTAGCAGGTCTGCCCGAAGATGGCCGCCTGCTGGTCCCCGAGGTCGCTCGCCACATCCACTCCCGAAAGCGGATAGACGCACTTCCCGTAGACCGCACTGGAGGGCCGGATCTCCGGCAGCATCGCCTTGGGAATCCCCAGGATCCCCAGGATCTCGTCATCCCACTGGAGGGTCTTGAGGTCCATAAGCATGGTCCGGCTGGCGTTGGTGACATCGGTGATGTGAAGCCCGCCGTTGACCCCCCCGGTGAGGTTCCAGAGGCACCAGCTGTCGACGTTGCCGAAGACCACCTCACCACGCTCGGCACGCTCCCGCACCCCCGGCACGTTCTCCAGGATCCACTTCACCTTGGGCCCCGAGAAGTAGGTAGCCAGAGGCAGCCCCACCTTCTCGCGGAAACGATCCTGGCCGCCCTGCTGGGACAGCTCATTGCAGATGGTGTCGGTCCTGGTGTCCTGCCAGACGATCGCGTTGTGAACCGGCTTGCCGGTGGTCCTGTCCCAGACGACCGCGGTCTCACGCTGGTTGGTTATGCCCACAGCGGCCAGCTCGGAGGCCGTGCAGCCGGCCTTCTTGAGCGCCCCGGCTATCACCTCCTGGGTCCGCTGCCAGATCTCCATCGCGTCGTGCTCCACCCAGCCCGGCTTGGGAAAGATCTGCTCGTGCTCCTTCTGGTCCACGGCCACCACCCCCCCGGAGTGGTCGAAGATCATGAACCGGGTGCTGGTGGTTCCCTGGTCGAGCGCCCCCACGTACTTGGCCATTTCGATGCCTCCCAATCGACTTGCTCGTCGAGGTCGTCGCTCCCAGCGCCCCGATCAACTAATTACTGCCGGTCGCGAACGCCTCCCGCGCCGCTCGCATCAGCATCCAGGACGAGGTCGCCCCCGGGTCCTGATGTCCCGCGCTGCGGTCTCCCAGATAGCTGGCTCGCCCTCGGTGAGCCACCATGGGGATGGTGTCCAGTGCCCCCTGGTGGGCGGCCTCCTCGGCGGCCTGCAACGCCATATCGAATTCGTCTCCCGCCGCCAGCCCGCTGGCCAGCGCCTGGCTGGCCGGAAGCAGAGCGTCCACCATGGTCTTGTCCCTGGGCTCAGCGCGCCCCCTGGACATGACCGCTGCGACAGCGGTGGTGAGTGCCTCCGACCAGTCCTGGGGCTCCACCGACTCCTTTGCCTTCAGGTTGGTGCCCAGCTGCAGGAAGAGGGTTCCGTAGAGGGGCCCGCTGGCACCTCCGACGGTGGAGATCAGGGTCATCGCCACCGTCCGGAACAGGTCCGCGACCGTGCCATTGGGGAGCGCCTCGACCTTGGGCAGCACCGCGCGCATGCCCCGGTCCATGTTGATCCCGTGATCCCCGTCTCCGATCGCGGAGTCGAGCTCGGTCAGATACTCCTTGTCAGCGGCTATCGCCTCCTGGAACTTGGAGACGAACGCTCTGGCCTGTTCGAAGGTGACACTCAACTCAACTCCTCCGGCTCTCGGGCTCCAATGTCGGCCCTCACACTCCCCAGCGTAGACCCGGAGTGTTGACCGGAGCGTCCCAGTACTGGGTCATCTCCCGATCAAGCCGGAGCAGGGTGATCGAGCACCCCGCCATCTCCAAAGAGGTGATGTAGGACCCGATGAGGTTGCGCTCGATCGCGATCCCCTTGCCCTTCAGGAACCGGTCCAAAGCCCGGTAGACGATGTAAAGCTCGAGCAGGGGGGTGCCCCCCATGCCATTGACAAAGGCGAGCACCGAGTCGCCGGACCGAAAGGGCAGATCATCGGTGACGGCAGCGGCCATGAGCTCCACGATCTCGTCGGCCGGACCCATCTTGCGACGCTCCCTCCCGGGCTCGCCGTGGATGCCGATCCCGATCTCCATCTCGTCCTCGCCCAGGTCGAAGGTGGGCTTGCCAGCCGCCGGGACCGTGCAGGAGGTGAGGGCCACGCCCATGGTCCTGCCCTGCTGGTTCACCCTGCGGCAGAGATCCGCCACCTCCGCCAGTGACCGCCCCGCCTCCGCCGCCGCTCCGCAGATCTTCTCCGCGAGCACGGTCACCCCGACCCCACGGCGGCCGGCGGTGTAGAGGCTGTCCTGGACGGCGACGTCGTCGTTGGTGATAACCGCCTCCACCTCTATCCCCTCCTCCTTGGCGAGATCCGCCGCCATCTCGAAATTGAGGATGTCCCCGGTGTAGTTCTTGACTATGTGCAACACCCCCGACCCGCCGCTGACGGCCTTGGTGGCAGCCAGGATCTGGTCCGGGGTCGGGGAGGTGAACACCTCCCCGGGGCACGCGGCCGACAGCATGCCCATTCCCACGAAGCCTCCGTGCATCGGCTCGTGCCCCGAGCCACCGCCTGAGACCACGGCCACCTTGCCCGCCACGGGGGCGTCGGCCCGCATCACGTAGTACGGGTCCAGAGATACCTTGACCCGGTCCGAGTGAGCAGCGGCGATCCCCTCGAGCTCCTCGCGGACCACGTTCTCCGGGTTGTTGATCAGCTTCTTCATGACTCCATCCCTATTCCGTGGAGACCGCCCGACCCGCCTCGGGCTCTTCGTGGGTCCTCAGACGAGCGGCCAGAACGTCGCCGATGAACCAGTCGTAGAGAAGCACCCCGACCACACCCCCGATCAGGGGCCCGGCGATCGGGATCCAGAAGTAGTTGGCGAAATGGAAAGCTCCCGAGCTGAAGGTGCCAGGGAAGGCGGTCTTGCCCCATCCGAACAGCCAGGCAACCATGCGCGGGCCGAAGTCCCGAGCCGGGTTGATCGCGTAGCCAGCGTTGGTGCCGTACGACATGCCGATGGCTCCGACCGCAGCCCCGACCATCCATGGGCCGAGGTTCCCCTGCGGGGCCACGCCGTTGCGGCCATCGGTGAGCGCCAGCACGAAGATGAGCAGAAAGGCGGTGCCCACGATCTGGTCGACCAATGGGCCTAGGACACTCCCGTGAAAGTAGGCAGCCGGGAAGGTGGCGAATATCGAGTAGGTCGCCAGCGCGGTTCCCTGTTGAGGAACTGCCTTGGCGGCCAGGTCGAAGGCTTGGATGGCGGGGCCGTAGACCATGTACACGATCAGGGCGCCGAAGATGGCTCCCACCAGCTCAGCCGCCCAGTAGGGAAGGACCTTGCTCCAGGGAAAGCGGCGCCGGACAGCGAGCCCGAGGGTGACCGCCGGGTTCAGGTGTGCTCCGCTCACACCGCCGGCCACGTAGACCGCCATCGCCACCGCGAACATCCAGCCGAAAGTGATGAGCAACCAGCCCCCGACGCCGGTGAAGATCGTGGTGGGCGACGAGGTCCGGCCAGACCCTGGAAGGCCCGCCACCGCCACCGCCACCACGCCGTCCCCGAATGCCAGCAGCACCATGGTCCCGAAGAACTCTGAGCTGAGCTCCCCCAACAGGCCGCTCAGCCCGAACATCGAGCGGCCCTCGCCGTGCAGTGGTTTGATCTCGGTAGCCATATCCCCTCCTAATCTGAACCGGCCCCTCTGCACTCCAGAGCCCGAGGTGGCGGCCACACCTGGTGCCGGTAGCTCCCCGCTCAAATTTCCGGTGCCGCGGCGAATCCTAGTACCAGCTCTCATGCCTCGTCAACCACCTGTGGTAAATACCCGACCACCCCAGGGGTAACTACCTGGCTACCAGATGCGCGGCAGCCAATCGTCGTGGTTTACGAGATCAGAAGGGCGCAGGCTTCAGGTTGAGTCACATCCCAATGTCGGAAACGCAACTCCTGGGGTCATGGCCGCGTGGGGCTCGTCGGCAGCCCGCGAGGGTCCTCCCGACGAGCGGAAGGACCCTGGAAGTCAGACCGCCCCGGGAGATGTGGGAGCGGGTCCCCTCCTGGGCTGCTGGGTTGACTGCGGCCCCCCGGCGGCTTGGTCTTCGGACTCGGAGCCATCATCGCCGTGCAGCTGGAAACGGTACTGGGCCCAGACGGCGTGGACCCGCTGCAGCGCGGTGGCGTTGGTGGCTATGGCCAGAATCCAAAGGACGATCGTCATCTGGTTCACCAGCAGCCCAGCCGCGGTGATCACGACCCGCTCCGGGCGGGCGAACCAACCCACGTCGCAGGTGAACCCCAGCGACTGAGCCCTGGCTCTCACGTAACTGACAAGGAGCGACCCCAGCAGAGCGGCCGCGATGAGGAAGACCTGGAGGTCCTGATGATTCCGCATTAAAAAGAAATAGAGGAGTCCCAGGTAGACGATCCCCTCGCCGTAACGGTCTGCGGTCGAATCCAGGAAGGCGCCATAGCGATGGGTCTTCCCCGAGGCCCGGGCCACCGCGCCATCCAGGATGTCGA
>JAJYPP010000011.1 GCA_021795235.1 bacterium | reverse complement strand
TCCCGCAGGTTCGCCCGGCGTCGGAGCCTCTGCCAATGAGCGCCTCGAGGTCCGAAAGCCGGTAGCGGCGCTGCCCGCTCGGCATCCGCACCGGCACGAGGACGCCACTGCGGTCCCAGGCTCGCAATGTCTGCGGGTGCACTCCGAGCAGGGCGGAGGCCTTCTTCATCGGGAACAGCGTATCCATTCGCTTAATTATAACAGCTACTCTAAACGTTCATGAGCGATATCGTAGCTGGTACCAACCTCCCCCTGAACCAGGTAGTTCACGCGTCGTGAGGCGGTACGTCCTGCCCCGGTCCGGGACCCCGGCCGACGTGGCTGCGCACGAAGATCAGAGATACGAGCGAGGCGAGCAGCGTTATGCCGACGGCAACGAACAGCCCCCGGTGCAGCGCCTGCACGAAGGAGCCGCGTGCGGCGGCCACGACCCCGGCTATGACGGCCACCGACGTGCCCGGTGGGGCTGCATGCACGGGCGTGGCGCCGGCGACAGCGCTGGCACCAGTCCTGGCCAGGATTGCGGAGACCACGCTGTGGGGAAGGCCAGTCGTGGCGAGGTGCGCCGCGAATTCTTGGCGGAAGGCACCCGTGACCACCGCGCCGAGCAGTGCTACGCCCGCGACCCCGCCGACCTGCTGGCTGGTCATTTCCGTTGCCGAGGCAACTCCGGCCCGGCTGGGATCCACCGAGCCCAACACCGCCGCCGTCATCGGCGACATTGTGAGGGCCATCCCTGCGCCCATCACCATCAGCGAGGGCAGGATGACGCTCGAGTAGGAGGAGCCCACCTGTAGGCGCAGACCCAGGGCGAGCCCTATTGCGAGCAACCCCGTCCCGCCGGTCATGAGCCACCGCGAGCCGAAACGATCCGATAGCCGCCCGGCGAGCGGGGCCAACAGCAGGATCATGGCGGTGAAGGGAAGTAGCCGCACGCCCGCCCCGATCGGCGAGTAGCCCTGGATGTCCTGCAAGTAGAGCGAGAAGAAGAAGGTGACACCGAACAGTGCGAAGAACACCGCGGCGGCCACCCCGATCGCAGCAGCGAGGGTGGGGACTCGGAAGAACCCGAGAGGCAGCATGGGCGAGGCGCGGTGCGCCTCGATCCACACGAAGGCACCCAGCAGCACGGCCGCGAGGGCGAAGGCGCCCAAGATGGACCCGTTGGTCCAGCCGCGGGTATTGCCCTCGATAGTGGCGTAGACGAGTGCCAACAGCCCGAGCGTTCCGGTCAGGACTCCCGGAGGGTCCAGCCGCCGACTACGGGAGGTGTCCCGCGACTCGGGCACCACGACGACCGTGAGCGCCAGGGCGAGCACACCGATGGGCACGTTGACAAAGAAGATCGCCTGCCAGCCCACGTGTTGGACCAAGAAGCCGCCCACGAGCGGGCCGATTGCCACCGCGAGGCCCGAACTCGCCGACCAAATGCCGATCGCTGCACCGCGCTCGCGCCCGGCGAAGGTCGCGGTTAGGATTGACAGCGAGCCAGGCAATAGCATCGTCGCGCCCAGACCTTGGAGCGCCCGGAAGGCGATGAGTTCGTGGATGCCGCTCGACAGCCCGCAGGTGAGCGACCCCAGCGTGAAGATCGACAGGCCGACCAGGAATAGACGCTTGCGGCCGTAGTGGTCGGCCAGGGTGCCCCCGGTGAGCATGAACGCCGCGAAGGTCAACGTGTAGGCATCGATGATCCACTGCAGCTCCGAGATTCCGGCCCCGAGCCTGCGCTGGATAGTGGGCAGCGCCACGTTCACGACGAGGTTGTCGAGCATCGGCATGAACAGGCCGAACACCATCGCCACCAGCACCCACCAGCGGCTTCGGCCGCCGCGGGCCGTCGTCTGCGCCCCCGGCGTCGACCCGTTGAGAGAAGCCGTGCTCATCGCTCGTCCTCCTGCTCCGACCGGTCCGCGCCGGGGGGGGCGGGCTCGTGGGCGCCCAGGGAAGAGATGTGGTGCTCCATGGCGTCGTCCACACCCCGGCGGTCGCCGGTGGCCAGCAGATCCAGAAGCAGCCCCCGGATGACCGCCAGCCCGAGGCGAGCCTGAGCCCTGGCATCGTCTCCGGGCAGCCCTTGACGGAGGGCGAGCTCGACAGCTGGCTCGATCCAGGCATCGACGATGCCGTCTAGCAGCGGGAGCGCGTAGGGTCTGCCCTGAAGTGCCTGGCCGTACAGCTCGAAGAAGAGGCGCTCATGCGGCCACAGGCCGGGATCAGCCAACAGGCGCCAGAACCGGCGCATGATCTCAGCAGGGGAGGCGGATCCGATCTCTTCGACGAGCCCGTTCAGCGCCGCTCGCTGGCGCTCTTCCACCGCCCGCACCACGCCCACCAGAAGTCCCTGCTTCGAGCCGAAATGGTAGATGAGCATCCGATGGCTGGTGCCCAGCGCCACGGCGAGCTGGCGCAGGCTGGCATCGCCCAGGCCGTGGGTGGCCAGATGATCGATCGCCTTATCGAGGAGCAGGTCCCGGGGGCTGGCTGGCCGGGCGGCTGGTCGCGTCGTCATGTACCATATGGTACACATTGAGAAAGCGACCGCGAGCACGTCGAGCCCCGTGGGCGGTCGGGACCAGTTGAGCTAGGAGGTGGTTGTGCACGTAGAGACATCGGTGGTCATCGATGCCACCGCAGCCGAGGTCTGGAGCGTCCTCGTCGACGTTGACCGGTGGCCCGCATGGACTGAGACGGTCAGTGAACTGGAACGGCTCGATACCGGACCCCTGGGGCTGAGCAGCCGGGTGCGGCTCAAGCAACCCCGGCTGAAGGCCATGGTCTGGCACGTCACCGAGATCGAAGCCGGCACATCTTTCTCCTGGCGGTCCAGTGGAGGAGGCGTGACCACGACGGGGGGTCACCGGCTTCGCGCCGGGGACAACGAAACCACAAACGTCACCCTGAGCATCGACCAGCTAGGGCCCTTGGCTCCAATCCTTGGCCTGTTCACGGCTCGTCTCACGCGGCGGTATCTGGAGATGGAGGCCCACGGGTTGAAGCGTCGCTGCGAGACCTGATTGCCATTCCAGACCACCTGCCACGGAAGCGGGCCGGAGTCTTGGAAGTTGCACTGGGCCGTCACCTCCAGATCCTGACCATGGCAGGGAGCATGCCCGACGGCACAGTGGCACTGACCACGACCAAGCCGTCCGCTGAGGCGGATGCCCTCCCGGAGCCGTCCCCGGCAGTGGATGGGGACAAAGATTCGGTCAGCACCCCGAGCTCATGCACTGCTGGCCCTGGCTGGTTTCGTCGATTCCAATCCACTTGAGATAGGCGGCGGGCCGCGCTCAGCCCCGGCTGCCGTTAGGCTGCGGAGATGACGATCCGCCGCAGGTCCCGGTCGGCGGCGGGCATCCTGTCGACGGCACTGATCGTGGTGCTGGCGGGATGTGGGCCTCAGGGAGCGCCTCCAAAGGCCGCCTCCGCCGCTCCCTTCAAGGCTGGGTCGGCCACGGTTGGGGCTCACCCGTACCGCCCGCCCGCCTGCTCCAACCAGACCCGGCTGGCCTCCTGGAGCGTGGCTCGGCTGGCCACCCAGCTGGTGATCGTACCGGTGGAGGAGGAGGACATCGCGGCCGCGGCCCCCGCGGTTGCCCAGGGTGTCGGGGGGGTGCTCCTGTTCGGCTCCCAGGCTCCGCTGGGCACGGCAGCGTCGCTCCAGAGCCTGGTCCGGAGCGCCCCCGGGGGGGTCGGCCCCTTGGTCATGACCGATGAGGAGGGCGGGGGCGTGCAGCGCATGGCCAACCTTGTGGGGCGGATGCCCTGGGCGCGGCAGATGGCCCAGACGATGAGCCCGGGTCAGGTTGAGGCCCTGGCGAAGTCGGTCGGTGCGCGGATGTTGGAGGCGGGGGTGACCATGGATCTGGCACCGGTGGCGGATGTGGACGGCGGGGCCGGACCGAATGCCCGCAATCCGGATGGCATGAGATCGTTCAGCGCCAACCCCCAGATCGCTGCGACCTACGCCCTGGCTTTCGCGGACGGCCTGGAGGCGGCCGGGGTGATCCCGGTCTTCAAACACTTCCCCGGGCTGGGCGGCGCCAACGGCAACCCGGACAGCGGACCGGCCGCGACTCAGCCCTACTCATCGCTTGTGGCCGGGGGGCTGGTCCCGTTCCGGGCGGCGGTGGCGGCCGGCGTGCCGGTGGTGATGGTGGCCAACGCCTCGGTGCCTGGGCTCACCAGCTCACCCGCGAGCCTGTCCCCGGTCGTGATCAAGGGCCTGCTCGTCCAGCGGATGGGATTTTCGGGTCTGGTCATCACCGACTCGTTGAACGCCGGTGCGATCCAGGCCCTGCACCTCAGCATCCCTCAGGCGGCGGTCCAGGCGATCGCGGCGGGAGCCGACATGGTGATGTTCAACACCTCCGCTCCGGATACGACTCTGCAGAACATCGCCGCTGCCGTTGAGACCGCGGTGGCTCAGGGCGAGATCTCCCGTGCCACTCTCGTGGCCGCCGCCGGCAAGGTGCTGGCCACCAAGCGAGTGGATCTCTGCTTGTCCCCAGAGCTTGTCCCGGCTCCAAAAACGAGCTAGGATTCGCCTACTTCGACGCTGTGTTGGTGCAGCTTCTCTGACGCCGGGCGCTGGACTCGGCTTGGCGGAGGCCCTCGATGGCGACACCGGTCGGGGTCCCGATCGGGGCCCAGCTCCAGGATCAAACCAGCTCCCCACGCGAGCTGGAGATCGTGCCCCGGCGCGGGCTTCCCGTGGTGGCCGCGGTGCTGGTTGCGCTCATCGTGGCCATCGCGGGCAACTGGCTGTGGGCGCTCGACTTCTTCCACGTCGTCGGAGGCGGACTGTGGACCGCGATCGACCTCTTCGTGGGACTGGTGGTCGGCCCCATCCTGGGGCGCCTCTCGATCCCTGCCCGGATGGAGTTCTCGGCCCGCTTCATGCCCAAGATGGTCCTGATCATGCCCACCCTGGTCACCATGACCCTGGGGTCCGGCTTCCAGCTGGCTCGCCACCTGGGCAATCTGGGCGCCAGCTCGCCCAATCACGGCTGGCTGGTCGCCTCCTACATCGTGGTCGGGGTGATGGCGGTGATAGCCCTGGGGGTGCTGGAGCCGGCCAACATCGCGGTGTTGTTCGAGATGAGGAGAGCGCACCCCCGCGGCGAGGTCATCGCCAGACTCATGCGGCGCTTCATCTACACCGCCGGGGTGACCGGGGTGATGCAGGTCGCCACCCTGGTGATCATGACTCGGGTCTCGGTGTGATGGCGGAGATGGCCGGGCCCAAGGCGCCCTACGATTCCCTGCCGCCGGTGGCCGGGATCGCGACCGGGGCCCTCGCTCTCATCGTGGCCGGAGGAATCTACCTGGCCTCCCACATCCCCGGGCCCGTCTCCCTCCTGCCGGCCTCCCTGTTGCTGGTGGTGGCCGTGCTGCTGGTGGCGGTCGACGTCGGCCTGCTGCTGCGGATCGGGCGGTTCGCCCGGCAGCGCTTCTTCCAGGTCGGCAAATGGGGGCTGCTCGCCTACGCGATAAGTGCCGGGATGCTGGAGTACGTCTTCATCCTCGACCGGGTGCCCAGCCCCGAGATTTGGCTCCTCACCATGATGCTGGCGGTCTACGCCGTCGACATCCCTCTCATCATCGCCTTCACCGTGGCCCGTTACCAGGCGCCGGATCTCTGAGTCGGGGCCCGCAGCGGCGGGCCCCGTTCCGAGTCGCCTCTGACGAGTGGTGCTCTGCGCCGAACCAGACCGGGTCCGCGACGCCAGTCCGGGCTTGGCTCAGGACATTCTCTCAAGGATCATCGCCATCCCCATGCCCCCGCCCACGCACATGGTCTCGAGGCCGACCGACTTGTCCCTGGTCGCCAGCCCATTGAGCAGGGTGCAGGTGATGCGGGCCCCGGTCATCCCGAACGGATGGCCGAGAGCGATCGCGCCCCCGAAGACGTTCAGCTTGTCGCCCAAGGGGTCCAGGCCGATGCCCCGGGCGGAGGGGATCACCTGAGCCGCGAAGGCCTCGTTGATCTCGACCAGATCGATGTCATCGATGGTCATGCCGGCGCGGCGGAGCACCCTGGCGGTGGCGGGGATCGGGCCCAGGCCCATGTATTCGGGCTCCAGGGCGGCGACCGCGGTCGCCACCACCCGGGCCAAAGGACGGATCCCCAGCTCCAGGGCGCGGTCCAGCGACATGACTACCAGAGCGGCCGCTCCGTCGTTGAGCGGGCAGGCGTTGCCGGCGGTGACTGTGCCGTTCTCCTTGAACACCGGCTTCAGCTGGCTCAGCACCTCCACTGTGGTGTTGGGGCGGGGACCGTCGTCGCGGTCCATCACCCGGCCATCGGCCAGCGGGACCGGGATGATCTCGCGCTGGAAGAAGCCATCCGCCTGGGACCCGACCGCCCGTTGCTGGCTGCGGGCGGCGAATTGGTCCATCTCCTCCCTGGTTATGCCCTCGCGCTCGGCCACGTTCTCGGCGGTGATCCCCATCGGCAGGTAGAGGTCGGGAAAGCCCTCCTCGTTGCCGGGCAGAAGCCGGGGATTGCGAGCGTCGGGCGGGTCTGAGGTCCCGTAGCCGTAGCGGCTCACCGTCTCCACTCCCATGGAGACGAAGGTGTCGCCCTCGCCGGCGCGGATGGCGTGGACGGCCATCCGGGTGGTCTGCAGCGACGAGCTGCAGTAGCGCGTGATGGTGGTGCCGGGGGCGTCGACCCCCGCCAGGATGCTGATTGCCCTGCCCATATTGAAGCCGGATTCGCCGCCCGGGAGCCCGCATCCGCAGATGACGTCCTCAATCTCCTTGGCGTCGAGTTGGGGCAGTCTTGCCAGCACCTGCCTGAGCACGTGGGCCCCCAGGTCGTCAGGCCTCCAGTCGACCAAGGAGCCCTTGCCCGCTCTGCCGATGGGCGACCGCCCGGCCGCGACGATGACCGCTTCCGCCATTGAGTGACCTCCTCAGTCCCGGTCCCGACGCGCCGGGCGCCTAACTCTCGACCCGCACAACTATGCGCCAAGCATCCCCTCCCGGACCAGCTGCCCGCTAATGTGATGGCGGTGAACGACCCTGCCGCCCCCCCACCCCGACCACCGCTCCGGCTGGGCCTGGCGCTGGGCTACTGGGGAGCCCGGCCGCCGGCCGACGCCGCCAGCTTGGTGGCGGAAGCGGAAGGGCTGGGATTCGACTCCATCTGGACCGCCGAGGCCTACGGCTCGGACGCCCTCAGCCCGCTGGCCTGGTGGGGCAGCGCCACCAAGAGGGTGCGCCTGGGGACGGCCGTCGCCCAGATGCACGCCCGCGCTCCCGCCGCCACCGCCATGGCCGTGGCCACCCTCGACCACCTGTCCCAAGGGCGGGTGGTGCTGGGGCTGGGGGCTTCCGGACCCCAGGTCGTGGAGGGCTGGTACGGTGCGACGTTCTCGCCCCAGCTGCAGACGACCCGTGAGTATGTCGAGATCGTGCGCCGGGTGCTGCGCCGCGAGCAGCCCCTGACCTATTCCGGGGAGCGCTACCAGCTGCCCCTGCCCGGCGGGCGGGGTAAGGAGTTGCGGCTGACGGTCCATCCCCGCCGTACCGAGGTGCCAGTCTGGCTGGGGGCGGAGGGTCCGCGCAACATCGCCCTCGCCGCCGAGATAGGGGATGGATGGCTGGCCGGATTCCACGCCCCGCAGCGGTCCGGCTGGCAGGAGGCGGCGCTGGCCGAGGGCTTTGCCCGGCGCCAGCCTCAGGGTCGGCCGCCGGCTTTCGAGATCGCGGCCAACCTGCCCCTGGTGATGGCCGACACGGTGGACGAGGCCGCCGACCGCCTCCGACCCCTGATCGCCCTCTACGCCGGAGGCATGGGCAGCCGCCGCCACAATTTCCACTTTGACCTCTTCTGCCGGATGGGTTTCGCGGCGGAGGCGGAGAGGATCAGGGACCTCTATCTGGGCGGAGACCCCCTAGCCGCCGCCAGGGCGGTGCCGCTGTCGTTGGTGGAGGCGGTTGCCCTGGTGGGGCCCAGAGGCAAGATCGCCGAGGAGGCGGCGGCCTGGAAGGAGGGCCTGCCGACGCTGCTTCTGGTCAGCGGCCCTCTGCAGAACCTGCGCCTGGCTGCCGAGCTGTTTCTGTGAGCCGGTTCACCTGCCGCCTCACCAGCCGCCTTGGTCGCCCGCCCAGGGCTGGCCTCCAGGTGTTGGCAGATGGCCCATTGCGGCATTGGTGGGAAGCGCCGGAAGATAGAGCGGTGGTGGCAGTGCTTGATCCGGACGCGACCGTGGGCCGAGGACCGGCTGGCCATGGGCGCTGACCAGCTCGAGGAACTGCCTGGGCGGCTGGGGGAGCAGCTCGGGGTCAGTTCCTGGCACCAGATCACTCAAGAGCAGGTGAACCTGTTCGCGGACGCGACCGGCGACCACCAGTGGATCCATGTGGACCCGGAGCGGGCTGGGCAGGGGCCCTTCGGCCACGCCATCGCCCACGGCTACCTCACTCTCTCGATGCTGCCGGTGATGCTGGCCGACCTTATCCCACGTGACGGCGTGGCGCTGGCGGTCAACTACGGCCTGAACCGCGTGCGCTTCACCGCGCCGGTGGCGGTGGGCTCCCGAGTGCGCGCCGCCGCGACCCTCAAGGAGGTCCAGGAGGTGCCCGGTGGGATCCAGCTGGTGCTGGATGTGAAAGTTGAGATCGAGGGAGAGGAGAAACCCGCCTGCGTGGCGGAGACCATCACTCGGCTGTATCGTTCACCCGCTTCAACCTGATGGGAGGTGGCAATTTGAGGCTGCAGGAGAAGGTCGCCCTGGTGACCGGCGGGGGCAGGGGTATCGGAGCCGCCACGGCCCGTCGCCTGGCCCAGGAGGGAGCCGCCGTCGCCATCGCCGACATCGACCAGGAGGTGGCGGATGCGGCCGCCGCCGGAATCCGCCAGGATGGCGGGCGCGCGATCGGGGTCGGTTGTGACGTGAGCCGCAAGGATCAGGTCGAGGCGATGGTTGCCCGGACCGTGTCCGAGTTCTCGCGTCTGGACATCTTGGTCACCTGCGCCGGCCTCATCCGCGACAACCTGGCCCACAAGATGAGCGAGGAAGACTGGGATCTGGTCATAGACACCCATCTCAAGGGCAGTTTCCTTTGCGCTCAGGCTGCCCAGGCGGTCATGGTCAAGCAGCGCTCAGGGAGGATCGTCCTCATATCCTCCACCTCGGCCCTGGGCAATCGCGGCCAGGCCAACTACTCCGCCGCCAAGATGGGAATCCAGGGGCTGGCTCGGACCCTGGCGCTCGAGCTTGGGCGCTACGAGATAACCGTCAACGTGGTGGCCCCGGGCTTCATCGCCACTCGCATGACCGAGGCCACCGCTGAGCGCATGGGGATCACCTTCGAGCAGATGCGTGATGGCTTCGCCGCCACCAACCCCATCGCCCGGGTCGGCGAGCCCGAGGACGTGGCGGGAGCGATCGCGTTCTTCGCCAGTGACGACGCCAGCTACGTGACCGGGCAGACTCTCTACGTGCGAGGGGCCCCTTGACCCGTCGGTCGTGAACGGGTCGCCTTCAGCGCTGGCCGGCAAGGCCGCCCTGGTGACCGGTGGCACCAGGGGGATCGGGTTCGCGACCGCGCGCGCCCTCCTGGCGGGCGGATGTCGGGTTGCCATCTCGGCTCGCAAGCCGGTGGAGTTGGAGCAGGCGGCTCAGCAGCTGGCGCGGGACCCCGGGGGCGACCTGATCGCGGTTCCCGCCAACGCCGGCAGCCCCGAGGATTGCCGCCGGCTGGTGTCCGAGGTGATGCGCGCGTACTCCCGACTCGACATCCTGATCAACAACGCCGCGGCCAGCCCCCACTTCGGGCCGCTGCTGGCTGTCGAGCCCTGGGCTTGGGAGAAGACCTTCGCGGTCAACCTCCAGGGTCCCCTGCTGCTCACCAGGGAGGCCCATCAGGCGTGGATGCGAGACCACGGGGGCCGGGTGGTGAACGTCTCCAGCGTGGGGGGAGCCTCGCCGGCTCCCGGGCTTGGGGTCTACAACCTGACCAAGGCCGCGCTCAACATGATGACCAGGCAGCTGGCGGTCGAACTCGGACCAGACGGGATCCTGGTCAACGCGGTGGCCCCGGGGGTGGTTCGCACCGACTTCGCCCGTCCCCTGGTGGAGAGCCCAGCGGTGCAGGAGGCGACCCAGCGCCACAATCCTCTGGGACGGTTCGCCGAGGCGGAGGAGGTCGCCGGGGTGATCCTCTTCCTGGTGTCGGACGCCGCCTCCTACATCAACGGGGCGGTGATCCCCATCGATGCCGGGTACAGCATCGGCCCGGGCTTGTGAAATCGGAGTGCCCAGGTGGGCGATGGCACAGTGCGCGACCAGTCATTCTGTGGCCTAGGACATTGCGCTGCCAGCGGCCGAGGCCAATAATCCGGGACACGGCCAGCCGCCGTCCGACCGGCAGTGACCAGGAGATGAACTGTGGAATTGACGGACACGCCTGAGGAGGCGGGGTTTCGCGCCGAGCTCCGCGCCTGGATCGCCCAGCACCTGCCCCAGGAGCTGGTCGGCTTGGGCGCCAGCACAGCTCGCCTGCCGCTCCTCCGCGAGTGGAGCCGGGCCCTGTCGGATGCGGGCTACGTGGGCCTAACCTGGCCGAGGGAGTACGGGGGAGGTGGAGGCCGCCACGCCCAGGAGGGGATCGTGCTCGAGGAGCTGGCCCGCGCTGACGCCCCTCACCACGTGGGCACCATCGGCCTGGGGATGGCTGGGCCCACCATCATGAGCCATGGCACCCAGGAGCAGAAGAGCGCTCACCTGCAGCGGATCCTGAAGGCGGAGGAGATCTGGTGCCAGGGTTTCTCCGAGCCGTCGGCGGGCTCTGACCTGGCTTCGGTCCGGACCCGGGCCGAGCGGCGCGGGGACATCTTCTTGGTCAACGGGCAGAAGGTGTGGTCTTCCTATGCCCACATCGCCGATTGGTGCATCCTCTTGACCTTGAGCGATCCCGAGGCTCCCCGCTACCGGGGCCTCACCTATCTCCTGGTTGACATGCACTCCCGAGGCGTGGAGGTGCGGCCGCTGCGGCAGATGACTGGCGACGCCGACTTCAACGAGATCTTCTTCACCGATGTCGAAGTCCCGGTCGCCAACGTGCTCGGCGAGATTGGCGGTGGCTGGGAGGTCGCGATGACCACCCTGCTGCACGAGCGGGCGACCTTGGGCTTCGCCCTGACCGGCCTTCTCGACAGTGGCATCCGTCGGCTCTTGACCTTGGCGGTCTCCAATCCCCAATCCGCCGAGCCCTGGCTTTCGCAGATCGCCCACGAGTGGATTCAGCTCCAGGCGCTCAAGCTGACGGCCCACCGATCGTTGGGCCAGCTGGATCGCAGCGGGATGCCCGGCCCCGAGGGCTCGGTGATCAAGCTCGCCTGGTCTGAGTCCAGTCAGCGCGTGGGCAAGCTGGCCCGGCATCTGCTGGGGGAGGAGGCGGTCCTCGACGACGGGTTCTGGCACTATCAGCAGCTGCGCAGTCGGGGCAACACCATCGAGGCGGGCGCCTCGGAGATTCTGCGCAACATCGTGGCCGAGCGCGTGCTGCAGCTGCCCAGGTCCCGCTGATGGATTTCACCTTCAGCGAGGAGCAGGACGAGCTGCGTCAGCAGGCCCGGACCTTTCTTGAGCGTCGCTTTCCCAGCACCGACTTGGGACGGTTGGCGGACTCCGACCAGGGCTGGGACCCCTCCTCATGGCAGGAGATCGCGGATCTGGGTTGGCTCGGGGTCTCGGTGGAGGAGAGTCTGGGCGGGGCGGGGCTCAGCTTCCTGGAGGAGGCGATCCTGATCGAGGAGTTCGGTCGTCGGCTCTACTGCGGGCCCTTCCTGTCCACGGTGGGGCTGGCTCGGCCAGCCATCCCCCGCGAGCGTCTGGCGGAGCTCGCCTCCGGCCGCAGCCGCTGGTCGGTGTGCGCGAACTCCGGCTCGGCGCTGGTGCCGGACCTGACGCTGGTGGACCAGGTGGTGGTGGTCGATCGCGGGGAGGTGTTCCTGGCGCCGGCCGCCGGGCAGGCGCTGCCCTCCATCGACCCCACCAGGAGGATGGGACGCCTGCCCGGCGGCGGCGACCGGGAGCTGCTGGCGACTGGGGAGTCCGCTGACAGGCTGGTCCGCGACCTCAGCCGCCGGCGGCTGAGCGCGCTGGCGTTGGAGGCGGTGGGGCTGGCCCAACAGGTCCTGGAGTGGGGGGTCGAGCATGCCGTCACCAGGGAGCAGTTCCAAAGAAAAATCGGCTCGTATCAGGCGGTCTCCCATCCGTTGGTGGACAGCTACGTGGAGATCGAATTGGCCCGTTCGCTGGCCTACTGGTCAGCGTGGTGCCTGGCCGGGGACGTGGACGACCTGGACCTGGCGGCTCCGGCCGCCTACTCCGCCGCCACCGAGGCCGCGGTCAGGACCTGCGAACGGGTGATCCAGATCCACGGCGGAATGGGCTTCACCTGGGAGAGCGCTCTGCACCGCTACTACAAGCGGGCTCTTTGGATCCAGCATTTCGGGGGAGCGCCGGACCACCACCGCGCCGAGGTCGCGCGCAGGCTTATGCTCTCGTCACAATCGGGGCCCGGGGCAGCAGGACCTGCCCCGGATGGCCAGCCAGGAGGATAGCGGCCGTGGGCATGATGCAAGCACCCCTCAACAGTTGGATGATGTTCGACCACGCCGAGCGTTACTTCCCCGACACCGAGGTGGTGACCCAGGTGGGGCCTCAGGATCGGCACCGGTACACCTACTCGGATTTCAGTCGGCGCACCCAGCAGTTGATGCACGCCCTCGACTCGCTCGGCCTGGACCAGGGCGCCCCGGTGGCCACCCTGGCCTGGAACGGGTACCGCCACCTGGAGTGCTACTTCGGCATCCCCTGCACCGGACGGGTCCTGCACACCCTGAATCCCCGGCTTCCCACCCCGGATCTTGAGTTCATCATCCAGGATGCCGATGACGTGGTCATCTTCGTCGAGGAGAACCTGCTGCCGGTGCTGGAGCGAGTCCGGGGGGCGCTCTCCGGGGTCAGGCACATCGTGGTCTTCTCGCAGGACGTCCCCCCGACCGAGCTTCCCAACGTGCTGAGCTACGAGCAGCTGCTGGCCTCCCAGCCGCCCACCTACCCCCGCCGCAACATCCCCGAGGACACCACATTCGGCATCTGCTACACCTCGGGCACGACCGGCAGGCCCAAGGGGGCCGAGTACACGCACCGCTCAACCTACCTGCACGCGCTGACCACGACCTCGGGGGCCGCCACCGGCATGGGGCCGCAGGACTGCACGTTGGCGATCGTGCCCATGTTCCACGTCAACGCCTGGGGTTCCCCGTTCGCCGCCACCATGGTCGGGGCGAAGCAGGTCTTCACCGGTCCCAACATGGACCCTCCCACCATCGTGCGTCTGCTGGAGGAGGAGCAGGTCACCCTGGCCACCGGGGTCCCCACCATCTGGGCCGGGGTCGCCGAGGAGCTGAGCAGGAGTCAGGTGCGGCTGCCGCACCTGCGCTTCCTGATGGCGGGCGGCAGCCAGCCGCCGATGGCGCTGATCGAGCGCTACGAGAGGGAGTTCGGGATCACCCTGGTCCAGGGTTGGGGGATGACCGAGACCTCTCCGGTCATGAGCATGGCTTGGCCCAAGCACAAGATGCTCGGTTGGGACCCAGACCGGATCCGGCAGCAGGTGAGGATCAAGGCGGGGCTGCCGCTGCCGGGAGCCGATGTCAAGGTCGTGGACGACCAGGGGGAGGAGGTTGCGCGCGACGGCGCGGCCATCGGCGAGCTCTTGGTCCGGGGCCCGTGGGTGATCGACCGCTACCGCGGCGGGGCAAGCCCCGAGCGCTTCACCGACGACGGTTGGTTCCGCACCGGGGACGTCGCCACCATGACCTCCGAGGGCTACTTCGTGATCGTCGACCGGACCAAGGACCTCATCAAGTCTGGCGGGGAGTGGATCTCCTCGGTGGACATGGAGGGGGACATCATGGCGATGCCGGGGGTCCTGGAGGCGGCGGTCGTGGCCATCCCCGATGAGAAGTGGCAGGAGCGGCCACTGGCTGCGGTGGTTCCCCGGCCCGGGGTCGAGGTCACCCTGGAGCTGGTCCGGGAGCACCTCACGGCCAGGGGTTGGGAGAAGTGGCAGCTGCCCGACCGCCTGGAGATCATGGACGCGGTCCCCAAGACCGGGGTTGGCAAGTTCGACAAGAAGGTCATCCGCGCCCGCTACGGCACCGTGGCTCCAACCGACCGGTAGGGCAGGAGCACACCGAGCACGGTACGGGGTGGAGCCCCGACCGTAAGATTAGCCTCCAGGGCTTGCCCCCGTGCCAGCCCATGCTCGATGTGCGATCGCCCATCAGGGCTACCGGTGATGGAGGTGGTGAGTGCGGTCAGGGGCATCGAGCAGCGGACCCCTGCGGGAGCCGTCGCCGGCCAGTCTGGCGGTGCTGGCCAAACTGGCCCAGAGCCTTCTGCAGCGATTGGATGGGATAGCCGACCGCACCGTCGAGGTGATCTGTCAGCGCGACGATGGTTACCGCACCGAGCGATTCCTGACGGCCGACGCGCTTCGCCGCTCAGTCCGGGACAGCTTGGAGGAGTACCTGGGGGTGCTGGCCAGCCTGCCACTGGGACGCCAGCCCTCCAAGGACCAGGCCTGGGCGACCGGTCGCAGCCGAGCGGAGCTGGGAGTGCCGCTGGAGAGCGTCCTGCGCGCCTACCGGCTCGGCGGCAGCGTGATCTGGGAGGAGCTCCTGGCGGAGGCCCGCGGCCGTCTGGACCGGCCGACCGACGACCTGATGGAGGCGGCGGTCGTGGTCTGGCAGGTCACCGACGAGCTGTCGGCGGCGGTCGGCACGGCCTACCGCCACTCGGAAGCCGGGCGGGTGGGGCGTGATCGGACTCGCCGTCAGGCGTTGTTGCGCGGCCTCCTCTCCGGCATCCTGGTGGAGCCTGACCTCATCTTCGCGGCTGAGAGCCTGGGCCTGCCTGAGGAGGGTCCCTACCAGGTGGCCGTGATCGAGCCAGAACCAGAGGAGCGGGCGCTCCGGGAGGTTCTGGCGCAGGCCGGGGCGCGGTCAGAGTGGGTTTCCCAGGAAGGACGCAAGTGCGGTCTGGTGGCGCCGCCCGTAAGCGGGGCCGAGGTGGTGAAGGCCCGTCTGGGGCGGATGGTTCCCCTGCGAGCCGGGTTGAGCCCGCTGTTCGCCAACCTGTCCGAGGCGGCGGCGGCATATCGCCAGGCGGAACTCGCGCTGCGCTCCATCCCCGCCCACCGCCACGCCGTGGCGGCGCTCGACGACCGTCTCGGGTCGGCCCTGCTGGTGAGCTCTCCCGAGCTCGCGCGGCGCCTGGCGGTGATGGTGATGGGCTCGGTGCTGGCCCTGCCCGCGCAGGAGCGGAGAACGATGGTGCGCACCTTGCGCATCTTCCTGGATGGGAGCGGATCGCCGGCTGACACCGCTCGGCAGGTGCCCTGCCACCGCAACACGGTCCTCAACCGCCTCAATCGGATCCGCGAGTTGACGGGGTGCGACCCGACGACCCCCAGAGGGGCCAGCCGGCTATGCCTGGCGATGGATGCGGCGGAGCTGCTCTCCCTCCTGGACTGACCAGGGCATTCGCGCCACGACGGTCCAGGGGATCGGCGCTGGCGTACTCAGATCCCGGGTCGCGAGCTCGAGTACCGCCCGCCCGAGGGTTGGCCCTGGCGAGAGCCGCGCCATCCGCCTCCCGGCCGTTGACCTGGACGGCGGCTCGGGCCCCGACCCGGGCCCTGGTCGCGGCCTCCGCTCCTGGCCGCTGCGGATGAGATTGGTGCCCCGGCCACGAAGTGCATGGAGCCGGTGGAAAGGAGCCGACCGGCGTCCACGAATTGCAACTCCGGTGCTCCGTCTCGCCGTAGCTTGCGCCACTTCTCGCCGTCATCCTCGGACAGGAAGGTGAGCGCCCTGCCCTTGGCGCCGTTGCGAGCGGTGCGTCCCACCCGGTGGGTCAGCCACAGAGCGGTGTCGGGAAGCTCGAAGTTCACCACCAGAGTGACGTCCTTGATGTCGATGCCTCGGGCGGCGACATTGGTGGCCACCAGCACCTTGGCCTCGCGCTTGCGGAAGGCTGAGATGGCACGATCACGAGCCGCTTGCGACAGGTTGCCCTGGAGCTCGGCAGTGGCATGTCCGAGCACGGTGAGGTCGTGAGCCAGCTTGCGGGCGCCGTGCTTGGTGCGGTGGAAGACGATGGTGGAGGCCGACTGTTGCAGCAGCTGGCTGAGATATGCCACCTTCTGCGCCTTGGGCATCGAGATCAGGCCCTGTTCGAGGTCCGCCTCCTCGGGCGGGGCAACCGTGACCCGGCCGGGGTTGTTGAGGTGCTTCTTGGCCATCTGGGCCACCCAGTCCGGCATGGTCGCCGAGGCCAGGACCGTCTGCCGGGGCAGCGGTGTGATCCTCTTGGTGGTGCGCTCGGTCAGGTTCTCCACGTCCTTGGCGAAACCGGCGTCGAGCATCTCGTCGGCCTCGTCCAGGACCAGGTACTGGACCGCGCCCAAGCGCGCCGCGCCCCGCTGGGCCATGTCCACCAGCCGTCCCGGGCAGCCGATGATGACGTCGGCGGTGCGGAGCTGGTTGATCTGTCCCTGGTAGCCCACGCCTCCGAAGACCAAGGACACCCGCAGGCGGGGATCGAGCCGGTTGAGGACGCCCCCGATCTGGGTGGCCAGCTCCCGGGTGGGCGTGATGATCAGGGCACGGGGCGGACTCTGCTGGTGGCCGTCGAGCATCTCCGACAGCGGGATGAGGAAGGCCAGGGTCTTGCCCGACCCCGTGGGCGACTGGATCACGCAATCTTGGCCCGATATGAGCAGGGGGACCGCCTCCTGCTGCACCGGGGTCGGAGTCACGAGTCGCTGGCGCGCTAGGTTCTCCAGGGTGCGCGGACGCACACCCAAGTCCTGGAATGAGTTCAACTTGATGTCCCTGGGCAAGATGCCCGATTTCGCCCTCGCCGGCTTCGCTGTGGTCACGCTTCTCGAAGACGCCGCTTCACCAGCGGGGCGAGGTATCACCAAGAGGCTGTAGTCACCTTATTGCAACTACCAGAGCAGGATAGCAGATGGGGACCAGGGCGTGGGGAGCCCAGAGCGCGAGGGTGCGGCCGGGGAGACGCGGTGGCCCGCCCAGACAGCTTCCGCAGGCGGGTGTCGGCGTCGCTCAGACGCCCTCCGCGGCGGCTCCGGCGATGGCGGTGGTCCTGGGCAGCAGGGGTGACCGCCGCCGCTCGTAGGCCGAGATCTCGGCCTCGCGCTTCACCGCCATCGAGATCGGGTCCAGGCCCTCCAGCAGGCACTCCCGCCAGAACTCCTCCATCTCGAAGTCGGCGACGTGGCCATGAGAGTCGCTCACGGACTGAGTCTGAAGGTCCACCTTGACCCGGTAGCCGTCTTCGCTGCGGGCGCGCCGGCTCAGCAACTCCACCTCTTCCGCGGTCAGAGCGACGGGCAGGAGCCCGTTCTGGAGGGCGTTGGTCCTGAAGATGTCGGCGAAGGTGGGGGCCACCACGACCCTGAAGCCGTAGCCCAGCAGCGCCCAGGCGGCGTGCTCTCGCGACGACCCGCACCCGAAGTTCTGACCCGTCACCAGGACGCTGGCCCCCGCATACCTCGGGGAGTTCAATTCGAAGTCCGGCTTGGGGTGCATCTCATCGTCGTAGCGCCAGGCGAAGAAGCAGGCCTCGCCGTAGCTGTCCTTGTCGGTGCGCTTCAGGAACTGCTTGGGGACGATCTGGTCGGTGTCCACGTCGTTCCGACTCAGGGTGGCGCAGAGTCCGTTATGGACGGTGAAGGGTTGCACTGGAGTTCTCCTATCTCAGACCAGCTCGGCCATGTCCAGGCCTCTCACGTCCACGAAGTGACCGTGGATGGCCGCGGCCGCCGCCATCGCCGGGCTGACCAGATGAGTCCTGCCGCCGGCGCCTTGGCGGCCTTCGAAGTTGCGGTTCGAGGTCGACGCGCAGCGCTCCTGGGGCTGCAGGATGTCGGGGTTCATCCCCAGGCACATCGAGCATCCCGCCTCCCGCCACTCAAATCCCGAGTCCCGAAATATCCGGTCCAGTCCCTCTCGCTCGGCCTGCCGCTTCACGGTTCCCGATCCCGGGACCACCATCGCCCGCACCTTGGGGTGGACCCGCTTGCCGGCGGCGACGGCCGCCGCCTGGCGCAGGTCCTCGATGCGACTGTTGGTGCAAGAGCCGATGAAGACGCGCTCGATCGAGATGTCCTCGATGGCGGTCCCCTCGGTGAGGCCCATGTACTCGAGGGCACGGCGGGCCGCTTCCCGGTCGGTGCCGTTCGGGAGGTCATCCATATACGGGACCCGCCCGGTCACCGGCGTCACCATGGCGGGGGTGGTCCCCCAGGTAACGAATGGAGCCAGATCGGAGGCGGGCACCTGCTCGGTGCGGTCGAAGCGGGCGCCGGGGTCGGTGGCGAAGCTCAACCAGCGCTGGGCCGCCCGGTCGAAGTCGCTGCCTCGGGGCACGCCGGGACGGTCGGCAAGGTAGGCCACGGTGGTCTGATCGGGAGAGACCATGCCGGCCCGGGCGCCGGCTTCGATGGTCATGTTGCACAGCGTCATGCGCCCCTCCATCGAGAGCGACCGCACGACGCTGCCCGTGTACTCCACCACCGAGCCGCGGCCCCCGCTCACCCCCAGTTTCCGGATGACCCCCAGGGCGACATCCTTGGCCACCACTCCGGCGGGCAGCTCCCCGTCTATCCGGACCTCCATGGTCGGCGAGGGTGCCTGCCAGAGGCACTGGGTGGCCAGCACCTGCTCTACCTCCGAGGTCCCGATTCCGAAGGCGAGCGCTCCGAAGGCACCGTGGGTGGCGGTGTGGGAGTCCCCGCAGACCAATGTCATCCCCGGCTGGGTGAGCCCCAGCTCGGGGCCGATGACGTGGACGATGCCCTGCCGATCGTGGTGGAGGTCGAAGAGCGGAATCGAGCTGGCCGCGCAGTTCTCCCCCAATTGGCGAAGCTGCTCGCGCCCTATGGGATCGGGGGTGGGCCGGCTCCTCTCCCAGGTCGGGACCAGGTGGTCCATCACCGCCACCGTCAGATCTGGCCGCCGTACCCTCCGGCCGGCGGAGCGCAGCCCGGCGAAGGCCTGCGGCGAGGTCACCTCGTGGACCAAGTGGAGATCTATATATAGGAGCACCCGCTCCTTGGGGTCGCCGCTGACCAGGTGGGACTCCCAGATCTTCTGGTAGGCCGTCCGCGACTCATCGACCATGGTGGTCATTATGGCTGCAGCTCCTCTGGTTGGGGTGGGGAACAGTTGCTTGTACGGCGGGTTACAGGTGGCGCTGATGCCATTGAAGGAGTGGCAGCCACGGCCCCGAATCCCAGTGACGGGCCGGACACAGCCGGCCAAGGTGGTGTGGTGGACGCCGCGGTTCCGGTCGCCAGCTGAGCCAAGACCCGCCCGGGGACCCCAACCGGGGGTGCCGCGGGCGCGTGCTCGCTGGAGCTGCTTAGGTGGCCACGGTTCATGCCGTGGTGCAGAGGGGGATCGCGCTGGGACTGTGCCGAGCCGCCCATTCGTAGCTGTCCACCAGGGCCATCGCCGAAGCTCGCAAGATGTCGGGGGAGCAGCCCACGGTGGTCCAGGTGCGGTCCCCATCGGTGGAGTCGATGCCCACCCTAACCGTAGCGGCGGTGCCGTTCTCCCCGTCGATGACGCGAACCCGATAGTCGATGAGGCGGACCGTGGCCAGGTGGGGGAAGTGGGGGATGAGGGCCCGTCTCAGGGCGCTGTCCAAGGCTTCGACCGGCCCCGCGCCGTCGGCGGCGGTGTGGACCAGGGCCCCACCCACCTTGACCTTGACGCTGGCCTGGATGCCGGGGGAGTCGTCTTGAGCGTGGGCATGCTCATGGGCCACGACCAGGGATTCGGTCAGCTCGAAGGGAGCGGCGTCGCCGCCGGCACTTCTGGTCACCAGCAGCTCGAAGGAGGCGTCGGCGTCCTCGAAGGCCCATCCCTCCGCCTCCAGCCTCTTGATGGTGTCGATCAGCTCCAGGCTCGCCTTGGGGTCGATCGACCTCAATCCCAGCTCGCTGACCTTGGCAGCCACGTTGCTGCGTCCGCTCTGGTCGGAGACCACCACCCGGGTGTCGTTGCCGACCAGGAAGGGATCCACGTGCTGGTAGGCGGCCGCGGCCCGCGACATCCCCTGCACGTGCAGGCCGGCCTTGTGGAGGAAGGCCGCTGCTCCCAGGTATGGGCGCTGGGGGTCGGACACGCGGTTGAGCATGGAGTCGAACTGCCGGGAGACGGCCGGCAGCTCCCGCAGGCGGTCGGGCGGCAGCACCTGCCGGCCCATCTTGAGTTGCAGGTTGGCTGCCAGCACCAACAGGTCGGCATTGCCACACCGTTCCCCGGTCCCGTTGAGGGTGCCCTGAACCATCCTCGCACCTGCGCTCACGGCCGCCAGCGAGGCGGCGGTGGCGGTCCCAGTGTCATTGTGACAGTGGATCCCCAGGCAGTCGCCGAGCGCTTCGCGGACAGCCGCTGTGGCCTTGGCGATCTCTTCCGGCAGCCTGCCGCCGTTGGTGTCGCAGAGGACGATCCAGCTGGCGCCGGCCTGCCGTGCCGTCCGCACCACGGCCAGGGAGTAGGCGGCATCGGCGGCCTCCCCGTCGAAGAAGTGTTCCGCGTCAAAGACCACCTCGCGTCCGGACCCGACCGCCAGGGCCACCGAGTCCTGCACCATCCGCAGGTTCTCCTCCGGACTGGTGCGGAGGACCGTCTCCACCTGCCACCTCGAGGCTTTGCCCACCAACGTGACCACCGGGGTGCCGGCCGCCAGGGTTGCCTGCAGCACCGGGTCGGAGGCCGCAGAAGATTGCGGTCGGCAGGTGGCCCCGAAGGCTGCGAGTCGGGCCAGCTCCAGCGGCTGCTGGCGCAGCTGGCTGAAGACCGCGGTGTCGCGGGGGTTGGCCCCCGGCCAGCCTCCCTCGACGTAGGGAATCCCGAGGTCATCCAAGCGCCGCGCGAGCCGCAGTTTCTGCTCCAAGCTCAACTGCATTCCGTACCCCTGCATGCCGTCGCGCAGGGTGGTGTCGTAGAGGACGACCGCTGCCTCGAGTTGGGGCGTGCTGCTCATGCCGGCACCAGCTCCCCGAGCTGGGCGAGGACTGCCTCCGTGACAGCCTGGGTGGAGAGCGCGCCGTTCATGTCGGGTGTCAGGGAGCCGGCCTGGACCACTGCCCCGATCGCCTGCTCGACCGCTTTGGCCAGGTCCTCGCGGCCGAGGCTGAGGCGCAGCAGCATGGCGGTGCTGGCAATCGCTCCCAGCGGGTTGGCCAGACCCTTGCCCGCGATGTCGGGGGCGGAGCCGTGGACCGGCTCGTACAGCCAGGGGCCATCGCCGCCGCCGCTGGCCGAGGGCAGGGTGCCCAGGGTTCCGACCAGGGCCGCCGCCTCGTCGGTCAGTATGTCGCCCATCAGGTTCTCCGTCACCACCACGTCGAAACGTCGAGGGTCGAGCAGGACCCGCAGCGAGAAGCTGTCCACCAGAGCGTGCTCCAGTTCGATGTCCGGGTGAGCCTCCGCCAGCTCGTCGAGGACCTCGCGCCAGAGCACCGAGGTGGCCAGCACGTTGGCCTTGTCGACAGAGGTCAGCTTGTGCCGGCGCGACCGCGCCAGCGTGAACGCCACCTCGGCGACGCGTCGGATCTCGGACTCGGAGTATTCGATGGTGTCGACCCCCCGTCTGTCGGGCGGGCGCCCCTCCACACCACGGGGCTTCCCGAAGTAGGCGCCGCCCGTGAGCTCGCGCACGAACACGATGTCGGTGCCTCTGACGATCTCCGGTCTCAGTGGGCTGTGCATCTCGGCGCCGGCCATCACCCGGACCGGGCGCACATTGGCGAAGGCCCCAAGACCGCTCCGCAGACGCAAGAGGCCTGCCTCGGGACGGGGTTTCCTCCGGTCCCATCGCGGACCCCCAACCGCCCCTAGGAGGACGGCGTCGGCCCGGCGGCAGGCGGCGAGCGTGGGCTCCGGGAGCGGATCTCCGGATTGGTCCAGGGCCAACCCGCCGATTGGGTGTTCGGACACCTCCATCCGGATCCCGGCACTGCTCAGTGCGGCCCGGAGGACCGCCAGCGCGGCCGCGGTCACCTCCGGACCAACGCCGTCACCGGGCACGGTGACCAGATGTAGGGGGGGGGTGGTGGCGGTGCTCACGATGCCACGGTCGCGATTGCGGGCCGGTCTGCCCCGAACTCTCCGACGATACGGAGCAAGGCCCCGTCCTCGACCTCCTTGGTGGAGTCGGCAACCTCCAGGAAACGGCTCCACCCCTGCGGCATCTGGCGCTCCGGAACCTCGATCCCGATCAGCTCCAGCGGCACCGCCACCTCCCTGGCTACCCGCTGGACCGCTTCGAAGTCATCGGGAGAGCAGGCGGGGAATCCGGCCTCCATCGCGTCCACCTGGAGCCGGGCGAGCTGGTGCGCTATCGCCAGCTTGTCGCCCAGCTGCAGGGTTGCTCCCGGTGCCTGCCCCCCATCGCCCAGAGTGGTGTCGAAGACCTGCACCACCTCGCCTGATGGCGGCCCCCCGACGTCGTCGGCCGCAGATGGCTGGCTCACGATCATGGCACCGCTAGCTCCGCGGATGGTTCTGCGGCGGCGGCCTTCGAGGCCGGGTCGGTGGTTGCAGCGCCCGGGGGTGGGACGGCCACCACCGGCCGGATCCAGGACATCTGCGCGCGCAACCGCTGCCCCACCTCCTCGATGGGATGGTTGGCGTGCGCCTGGCGCTGGGCCAGGAAGCCGGACCGACCGGAGCGATTCTCGTCGATCCAGCGCTCCGCGAAGCTGCCGTCCTGAATGCGGGCCAGCACTCCTCGCATCTGCTCGCGCACATGCTCGTCCACGATCACCGGGCCGCTGACGTAGTCGCCGTACTCAGCGGTGTCGCTGACGCTGTAGCGCATCAGGGAGAGGCCACCCTGATACATGAGATCCACGATCAGCTTGAGCTCGTGCAGGCACTCGAAATAGGCCAGTTCGGGCTGGTAGCCAGCCTCGGTGAGGGTTTCGAAGGCGGCCGTGACCAGTGCCGACACCCCGCCGCACAGCACCGTCTGCTCTCCGAACAGGTCCGTCTCCGTCTCCTCCTTGAAGGTGGTCTCCAGGACTCCCGCCATGGTGCTGCCCAGGCCCCTGGCGTAGGCCAGGGCGCGCTCCCGAGCTCGCCCGGTCGCATCCTGATGCACGGCCAGGAGGGCGGGGCACCCGACCCGGTCCCGGAAGCAGGCCCTGACCATGTGACCGGGAGCCTTGGGCGCCACCATGGCGACGTCGCAACCCCGGGGGGGAACGACGGTCCCGTAGTGGATGGAGAAACCGTGCGCGAAGAGGAGCAGGCAGCCGGGCTTCAGGGCCTCCGTCAGGCCCGATGAGAAGAGGGCGGCCTGGTCGTGGTCGGGGATGAGGACCATCACCACGTCGGCGTCACGAGCTGCGGTGACCGGGTCATCGACCTCGAACCCGTCAGCCAACGCCTGGGCCCGGCTGGCGCTGCCCGGCCGCAGCCCCACCCTGACCGGGTAGCCGCTGTCCCGCAGGTTCTGGGCGTGGGCGTGCCCCTGGCTGCCGTACCCCAGGATGGTGACCCGGCTGCCGGCGAGCGCGGCCGGGTCGGCGTCCTTGTCGTAGTAGATCTGCATGGCGATCAGCTCCTCTGCTCGTGGTTGGACGGGGTGTCGGCACCTCGGTCCGTGGCCTCGCCTCCCAGCGATATGGGTCGGCTCAGAATCCAATCGATGATAGGCAGCCCGCGGAGGCCGGCGAGGGCCCCGTCCACGTCCTGCGGGGTTCCGGAGACGGCGGTCAGGACCGATCCCTCCCGGCGCTCCACGACGCGGAGGTCTCGCTCCCTGAGCGCGGCATCGATTCGGTGCCCCTCCGGGTCGGTGCGGATCTCGACCAGCGCCGTGACCCACTCCACCGGCTGCTGGTTCGTCCTGTCCTCCACGCTCACCACGTCGATCAGCTTGGACAGCTGCTTGACCACCTGGTCGGGTGGCTGTCCGCCCATGCCGACCCTGATCCAAAGGGACAGGATGCCGGTCTCCGGGCCCTGCCCGACGGCGCAGCTGAGGAGTCGCAGGCCGCGGCGTCCCAGGCAGTTGGTGATGCGCTGAAGGACCCCGGGCCTGTCCTCGACTCGCACCAGCACCAGCCGGGGGGTGTCGCCCACGACAACTTCGCCTTGGTAGAGGCCGCTTCCCGCGTCGATCGCCAGCGCCGCATTGCTCTGAGCCACGCTCACGGGCACTCCACGAAGTCGGCCAGGCCCATCCCGAAGGGGACTATGGGGTAGATGTTGGCTTCCGGGTCGATGCGACAGTCGATGATGGCCGGTCCGTCGTAGGCGATGGCCGCGTCCATCGCCGCGCCCACCTCCTCCAGGCTGTCCACGCGCCGCCCGAAGCATCCGAAGGCGGCGGCGATCAGCTCGAAGTCGGGGATGACCGCGTGGTCGATCTGGGAGCGCACCCCACCGTAGTAGTCGTCCTGGAACTGGCGCACCATGCCCAGCTGCCCGTTGTTGAGGATGATGACCTTGACCGCCAGGCCAGCCTCGACCGCCGTCGCCAGCTCCTGGAACGTCATCACGAACCCGCCCTCGCCGCAGACGGCGAAGACCAGCCGGTCCGGATGCGCGGCCTTGGCCCCGATGGCCGCCGGCAGGGCGAAGCCCATGGTGCCCGCTCCGCCGGAGTTCAGGAAGATCCCCGGGGCCTCCCCGGTCCAGGATGTGGCCGCCCACATTTGATTGAGCCCCACGTCGGCCACCACGATGTCCTCGGCGCCGCGTCGCTGGTAGGCGGCCGCCAGCACCTCTTGGGGTTGCAGGGTGCCATTGTGGGGATGGCGCAGGGGGTGGCGGGTCCGCCACTCCGCGACCTGGGCTCGCCACCGGGGGCGGGTCCGCGCCGGGATCGCGGCGATGAGGGCTTCCAGGGCGAATTTGGCATCCGCCGCGATCTGGCAGTCGGCGGGGACCGTCTTGCCCAACTCGGCGGGGTCGATGTTCACGTGGATCATGTGCTGGGCCCGGGGCGCGAAGAGGTCGACCCGGCAGGTGACCCGATCGTCGGCACGCATCCCCACCATCAGCAGGCAGTCGCAGTCACTGACCGCCTTGTTGCAGTAGCCGGTGCCCATGAAGCCGACCAGCCCCATCGCCAAGGGGCTGCTCGATGGGAACACGCCGGTGCCGAGCAGGGTGGTGCCGACGGGGGCGTCGAGGCGCTCGGCGAGGGTCTGCAGGGCGGCTTCCGCGCCCGCGATCGCAATCCCACGGCCCGCGAGTATCATCGGGCGCTCCGCCGCCGCCAGCAGCGAGGCCGCCCGCTCCAGCAGTTCCGGGTCTGGCCTGGTGGGCTCGCGGTGGGGTCGAAGCCGGGTGATATTGGAGGGCTCGCCAGAGACGAGCTGCTGCTGAACGTCCTTGGGGATGTCGACCAGGACCGCCCCTGGACGGCCGGTCCTGGCCACGTGGAACGCCTCGCGCATGACCGCTGTCAGATCTCGGGCGTCATGCACCTGATAGCTGTGCTTGGTGACCGACATGGTGGAGCCGATGACATCGGACTCCTGGAAGGCATCTGTCCCGATGGCGCTGTTGGCCACCTGGCCGGTGATGGCAACGACCGGCACCGAGTCAAAATGAGCCGTCGCCAGCCCGGTGATGAGGTTGAGCGCTCCCGGTCCCGAGGTGGCCAGGCACACACCCACGCGTCCCGAGGCTCGCGCGTAGCCGTCCGCCATGTGGGCCGCACCCTGCTCGTGGCGGACCAGGACGTGGCGGATGGGGGAGGCGGGAAGGTGCTGGTAGATGGGCAGGTTGGCGCCGCCAGGAAGGCCAAACATGACCTCCACCCCCTCGTCTACCAGAGCTTGCAGTAGGACCTCCGCACCACTCCGGGGTTGGGCGGCGGGCCGGGCAGGCTGGTCGTCGGGGTCGCGGGGCAGCGCGGCGAGGGAGGCACTCATTTTGGAATCTCAGTCCTGTCCGTAGGCTCGCCCGATGGCTGATGTGATGGCGGCGTCGGCCGCGACCTGCCGCAGCGGCCTCGCAGCCGCTTGGGAGTGATGCCGCACCCAGTTGCGGGCTGCCTCATCGAGCTCGATGTCGGGCGGGAACCCCGGCGTCCCCGCATGGTCCTGTCGATCGAAACGGTCGTGCTCCGACATGGCGCGTCTCCTTCCTACTGGGGTGAATTCGCTCTTTTTCGGCCGAAAGTGGCTTGTCGTCTGGATTCGGGGTACAAAAAAACCCCCCGGGGTTCACCGGGGGGCTTCAGCTCAGTCCAATCGCGCAGGCGTTAGCTGACCAGCCCTCCTGTAATTAGGGCTACTAGAGCGATCGAGCTCTCGACGGCCAGCACAACGACGAATTGCCTGTTCAACTTGCCGATAGGTATACCAGCGTCGGGCGCCGGTGTCAAGGCCGGGACCGGGATTGGGTGTGGTTGCGCGACTCCGTCCAGTCATGAAGGACAAGATCACCTTGAACTCAGATGACCAGCGGCGAGTACTCGTGCTGAACCAGCTGGAGGGTGGAGGCTGGAGCCGACGCCCTGCCGCCCGGAGTCGTCGCTCATCCCCGCACCAGACCAGGCGACGCCGGGCGCGGGCCGGCCCAAGCTGTGGTCCACTATTCCCGTGGTCCGTGTCCCGGCCACCCCCGGCCACCCATGGTTGCTAAGGTTTGACTCCGTCGGAGTGGCCGCGACCGAGGTGGCCGAGTTCAGCCGGGAGACACCTAGATGACCAGCGGGACCAGATCTGCAGACTTGCCGAGCCGGGGGTTGGTGGTCGGTCGGGAGCGGGCCGCCGCCAGAGCCATGCTGAAGGGGGCTGGGTACTCCGATGAGGACCTCGGTCGCCCGCTGATCGGAATCGCCAACACCTGGATCGAGACCATGCCCTGCAATCTGGGCCTGCGCTCGCTGGCGGAGGACGTGAAGAGGGGAATCCGCGAGGCGGGCGGGACCCCGATGGAGTTCAACACGATCGCCATCAGCGACGGGGTGGCCATGGGAACCCAGGGTATGAAGGCCTCGCTGGTGAGTCGCGAGGTCATCGCCGACTCGATCGAGCTGGTGTGCCGTGGCCATCTCCTGGACGGGGTGGTGGCGCTGGTGGGATGTGACAAGACCATCCCGGGGGCGGCCATGGCGCTCTGTCGTCTGGACCTCCCGGGATGTCTCCTGTACGGTGGATCCATCCAGCCGGGCCGGTTTCGGGGCCGGGACGTCACCGTGATCGACGTCTTCGAGGCCATCGGCGCCGCCGAGGCCGGGAGGATCACGGACGATGACCTGCGGGCTCTGGAGGACGTCGCCTGCCCCGGGGCGGGAGCCTGCGGGGGCCAGTTCACGGCCAACACCATGGCCATGGCCATCGAGCTGCTCGGCATCGCCCCGCTGCAGTCCGGGGGCGTGGCCGCCACCGATCCAGCCAAACCGGGGGTCGCCGCCGAGGTGGGCCGGCGCGCCGTCGACATGGTTCTGGCGGGCCGCCGGCCCAGCACCTATCTCGGCCCGGAGTCCTTCGCCAATGCCATCGCCGGGGTGATGGCCAGCGGAGGTTCGACCAATGCGGTGCTGCACCTGCTGGCGATCGCCAACGAGGCGCAGATCCCGCTGCAGATCGACGACTTCGACCGGATCAGCCGGCGCACGCCGTGGCTTGCCGACCTTCGCCCGGGGGGCCGCTACAACGCCGTTGACCTGACAAGGGCGGGCGGGGTGGCGCTGCTGGCGCGCAAACTTCTGGAAGCCGACCTGCTCGTCGGCCAGGCGCTCACCTGCACCGGGCAGACGCTGGGGGACGCGGCGGCGCAGGCTGCCGCCGCCTCGCCGGAGCGGGATGGTCAGGACGTGGTGCGGAGCGTGGGAGAGCCCCTGAGCCCGACCGGGGGGACGGTCATTCTCCACGGATCCCTCGCCCCTGAGGGGGCGGTGGTGAAGGTTGCCGGTCACGAGTGGAGGTTGCACACCGGGCCCGCCCGGGTGTTCGACTGCGAAGAGGACGCGATGGCGGCGGTGTCGGCGCGCCGGATCACGCCCGGGGACGTGGTGGTCATCCGCTACGAGGGGCCTCGTGGGGGGCCGGGGATGCGGGAGATGCTGGGGGTGACTGGAGCCCTGGTCGGACAGGGGCTGGGCGACAGTGTGGCGCTGCTCACCGACGGGCGATTCTCGGGCGCCACCCATGGGCTCATGGTCGGCCACACGGCACCCGAGGCGGCGGTCGGGGGCCCCATAGCCCTGCTCCGGGATGGAGACCAGGTCACCATCGACGTCGAAGGTCGCTCGATGTCGGTCGACCTCTCCGACCAGGAGTGGGCGGACCGCCGTCGTGCCTGGACCCCGCCGCCGGCGGTGGAGCGCGGTGTCTTCTCAAGGTACGCCCACCTGGTGGGCAGTTCGGCCCAGGGAGCGGTGCTCTCAGTTCCAGGCGCTGGAGATGGACCGCCGGCTGCTCAAGCGCGCGGGTAGACCCCGAACGGGCGCAGCTCCTCGCTGACCTCCTTCAACTGCCGCAGCAGGTCCGGTGCCTGGGCTCCGTCCTCCAGCTCGACGTCGGCGTAGAAGCGGTACCGGAACGGCTGATCCGGTATCGGCCTGGAGTCCAGCCGGCTCAGGTTCAGCCCCAGAGTCGAGAAGAGCTGGAGCACGCTCACCAGGCCCCCGGGCCGATGTTTGACAACGAACCCCATCGTCACCTTGGCGGGCCCGCTGGGTACGGTGGCCACCCCCTTGGTCCTGGTCACCACCACAAAGCGGGTCTGGTTCGACGGCTCGTCGGCCACGTTCTGGGCCACGACCACAAGGCCGTAGAGCTCCGCCGCTCGGGCCGACGCGATGGCACCGTCGCCAGCGACACCGGACGTGGCCACGTGGCGAGCCGCGCCCGCGGTGTCGGGAAAGGGGACCGGAACGATCCCGTGGGCATTCAGCCAGTCTGCGCACTGAGCCAGAGCCTGGGGGTGCGACCAGGCGCGGGTAACCGGGGCCCCCCCGCGAGAGAGCAGCTGGTGCCGGATCGCCATCACGTGCTCGGCCACCACTCCCAACCCGGAATGCTGCCAGAGGAGGTCGCTCACCTCCTGGACGACTCCCGCGCGACTGTTCTCGACCGGGAGCACCGCAGCCTGGACCTGACCCGCCAAGACAGCGCCGAACGCGCCGGCGAAGGTCGGGTGCCCGACCGCGTCCCTCCCCGGAAACAGGGAGCGACACGCCTCATCGGAGTACGCTCCGGATTCGCCCTGGTAACCGATCCGCTCCGGCATCGGGTCATTGTCGTCTCTCGGACCGGGCGGAGTCGGCGGCGGCCACCGGGTCAGCCCCTTTCCCATCCCGGCCAGGACCATCACATGCAGACGGCATATCCGTCGGCCTTGGCGGCCCCGGTCGATGGCGCGACCGCCGATCAGCCGGATTGGCGACGCCGCAGCTCGGCGAAGACATCCGCCGGCGAGAGACCGCGGGCCGTCAGCAGCACCATGGCGTGAAACCACAGATCGGCCACCTCGGCAACCAGCTGGCCCTGGTCCTCTTGGTGAGCCGCCAAGATCACCTCGACCGCCTCCTCGCCGATCTTGCGCGAGATGCCCGGCTCGCCGGCGGCGAACAGTTCCCCGGTGTACGAGCCGGGTGGCGCCGACTGCCGGCGCGACTCCAGGGTCTGCTGCAGCTGATCCAGCAAGATCGCAGGCTCACCGAAGCAGGAGCGGCGCCCCAGGTGGCAGGTCGGGCCCGTCGGCCGGGCAGTCACCAGGAGGCAGTCGCCGTCGCAGTCGGCCTGCACTAGCTCCACCTCCAGGGTGGCTCCGGAGGTTTCCCCCTTGCGCCACAGGCGCTGGCGGCTGCGGCTCCAAAAGTGAGCCTGGCCGGTTGCCAGCGTCAGTCCGAGCGCCTCCCGGTCCATGTAGGCCACCATCAGCACGGTTCCGGTCAGGGAGTCCTGGACCACGGCGGTCACCAGGCCGCGGTCGTCGAACTTGACATCCGCCGGTCCCTCGAGCTTCATCGCCGCACCACCACCCCTTGCGCGTGCAGCCTGTCCTTGACCGCGGCGACGGTCCATTCGCCGCTGTGGAAGATGGAGGCGGCCAGGGCCGCGTCGGCGTGGCCGGTGGTCAGCACCTCCAGCAGGTCGTCGGGCGTTCCCGCTCCCCCGGATGCGATCACGGGTATGTGGACACTGTCGGCGATCACCCGGGTGAGCTCGAGGTCATAGCCGCGGCGGACCCCGTCCTGGTCGATGCTGGTGACCAGCAGTTCCCCGGCCCCGCGACGCTCGACGTCAAGCGCCCAGCTCACGGCCTCGAGACCGGTGGGGTGACGCGCCCCATGGGTGAACACCTCCCATCCCTGCTGGTGCCGCCGAGCGTCAATCGCCACCACCACGCACTGAGAGCCGAAGCTGGTCGCCGCCAGCTCCACCAGCTCGGGATCGCCGACGGCTGCGGATTGGATCGCCACCTTGTCGGCACCGGCGCGGAGCAGGTGGCGGATGTCACTCTCCGACCTGATCCCGCCTCCAACCGTGAGGGGGATGAAGAGTTCGCGGGCCACCCGGCTGACCAGATCGACCATGGTCCCGCGACCTTGCAGGCTGGCTTCGATGTCCAGGAAGACCAGCTCATCGGCTCCCTCATCGGCGTAGCGTCGTGCCAGCAGCACCGGGTCGCCCTGGTCCCTGAGGGACTGGAACCGGCGACCCTTGACCACCCGGCCGGCGGCCACATCCAGGCACGGACAGATGCGCTTAGCCAGCATCCGCCAGAGCTCGCTGGGTGGTGGCCGCGAAGTTCGCCAGCAGCCGCAGGCCCGCTCTTCCACTGCGTTCGGGATGAAACTGGACTCCCAAGACAGGGCCGGCCGCGACGGCGCTGACGAACGGGACGCCGTGGGTGGTCCGCGCCGCCACCACGGTGGGCGAGACGGGCTGTACCACGTACGAGTGGGTGAAGTAGAAAGCCTCTCCCGCCAACCCCTCCAGGGCACCGCCGGGCCCGTTGAGCTCGATCGTGTTCCACCCCACATGGGGCAACTTCTCCGCAGTCGCCAACCGCACCACCCGCCCGGCCAACGCCCCCAGGCAGGCGCCGCCGTCCTCGGCGCTGTCCTCGAACAGCAGCTGCAGCCCGAGGCATATCCCCAAGTAGGGCCTGCCCGATCCGAGGTAGTTGGCCAGGGCCACATCCAGACCGGCAGCCCGGAGCCGGGTCATGGCCGCGCCGGCTGAGCCCACGCCGGGAAAGACAACCGACTGGGCTCGATCGAGCTCCCTTGCCCGGCGCACCAGTGCCCACTCGACGCCGAGCCGGTCGAGGGCGTAGCCGACGCTGGCCAGGTTTCCGCCTCCGTAGTCGATGACCCCGATCACAGCGAGCCCTTGGTGCTGGGCGCGCGGCCGAGGCCGCTGGGATCGCTGCGGACGGCCGCGCGCAGCGCCCGGGCGGTGGCCTTGAAGGCCGCCTCGGCCATGTGGTGGTCGTCGCGGCCGGTGGCGGTCAGGTGCAGGGTGACCTGCGAGGCGCGTGCGAAAACCTCGAAGAAATGGATGATTGAGGAGGTGGGCACCCCGCCCACGGTGGGGCTCGGAAAGCCCATCAGCAGCACCGAGTTTCCGCGCCCGGAGCAGTCGAGCGCGCACGACGCCAGGCTCTCGTCCATGGGCACCAGCGCATGCCCGAAGCGTTCGATGCCGCTGCGATCGCCCAGCGCCTCGTCCAGGGCCGCGCCCAGCAGCGCGGCCACATCCTCCACGGTGTGATGGCTGTCGACGTGGAGATCGCCGGTGGCGCGCACCTCCAGGTCGAAGCGGGCATGGGTGCCCAGGCTCTCGAGCATGTGGTCGAGGAACCCGACTCCGGTGGAGGCATCGGCCCTGCCGGTGCCATCCAGCGACAGGCTCACCGACACCTCGGTCTCGCGGGTGACACGGTGCAGCTGGGCGCGGCGTTCAGCTGGCACGGGGACCATCCCAGGTCGCCAACCGGTCGAGCAGCTGGGCGTTCTCTTGAGCCGACCGCACGGTGACACGCATCCATCCGTTGAGGGCGTGGTCCTGCGGGAACCGCCGCACCACGAGACCCTTGGCCTCCAGGAAGTCGGCCAGCCCGGAAGGACAGCTGACCAGCAGGAAGTTGGTCGAGGACTGGGGGACCGTGAAGCCCATCGCCGCGATCGCATTCGCCAGGGTCTGCCGTTCTAGCAGCAGCGCCTGCACTCTGGCTCGCATCGTCGCCGCCTCTTTGAGGGCGCGAGTACCAAGAGCGGCGGAGATCGTGCTGAGGCTGGCCGGGGGGCGGACTCTGGCCAGCGTGGCCGCAACCTCCGGCCCCGAGAGCGCGTAGCCGACCCTGGCGCCGGCCAGGCCGAAGGCCTTGCTGAGGGTTCGCACCACGACCAGGTTGCCGAGCTCTCGAACCAGCGGGGCGCAGGTGGTCTGGGAGAATTCGAAGTAGGCCTCGTCCACCACGACCAGGCCAGAGCTCTGGCGGGCCAGCTCCTCGACGAACCCCGGCGGCAGCGGCTCCGCCGTGGGGTTGTTGGGGTTGCAGAGCCAGGTGAGGCGGGCCTGGAGCGCGGAACGCATGAGCTGGTCTGGGTCGCTGACCGGTGCCATCACGGGTCGGCCTCCAGCGGCTTCGGTGAGAGTCCGGTACATGGCGTAGCTGGGATCGGGGATCACCGCTGGATCACCGGGCCCGATGAAGGCCAGGGCGAGCAGCTGCAGCAACTCGTCGGCACCAGCGCCGACCGTGATCGTCTCCTTGGGGCAGGAGGCGTAATCCGCGACCGCGGACACCAGCCCGGGGTAGTCGGAATCCGGGTACTCGTTGAGTTCTAGGTGGTCCAGGCCGGTCAGTGTCGCGCCCACCCAAGGGCAGGTGTTGGTGTCGAAACGAAGCACTTCCCGCTCGCTGATCCCCGCCCGGACGGCGATCTCGGCGTTCGACGCCTCCCAGCGGTAGGGGTGCATGGCGGCCACGTCCCGACGGGGCCGGGGAACGTTGCGCTCCGCCGCGGCCGGGGCGTCCAGGCGGGTCTGCACCGAGCGCAGGTGTGCCAGAAAGCCCTCCGCGCGCGCCAGGGGCTCGACCACCGGCCCCAACCGGGCTAGCCCCTGGGGCGAGATGGCCTGGACCTGCAGGGTGCGGCCGAAGGCTTCCAGACCAAGCGGGCTGTAGGCTCGCACCGCGCCCCCGGTCGGGATCACGTGGTTGGCGCCGGTCGCATAATCTCCGGCGGCCGCGGGGGAGTGCGATCCCAGGAAGACCGAGCCCGCGTGGGTCACCGACCCGAGCCAGGACTCCGCATCCCGGCAGGCCAGGATGAGGTGCTCCGGGCCGAAGCCGTTGGCGACCTCCAGAGCGGCCTCCATGCTGGCGACGGTGCGGACCCGGATCTGCGCCGCGTACTTTGGATCCGCCAGCCGCGCGACCTCCTCCGCCTGCACCGGGTTGGTCGAGACCAGGATCCCCAGAGCATCGGGAGCGTGCTCCGCCTGGGCCTCCAGATCCGCCGCGATCCAGCTCGAGGGGACGGAGCCATCACTCACCACGATGACCTCCGAGGGACCGGCGGGCATGTCGACCGCCACGTCTCCGGAGACCAGCCGCTTGGCGGCGGTCACATGGGCGTTGCCAGGCCCGAAGACCTTGTCGACCCTGGCCATGGTCTCGGTGCCATACGCCATGGCCGCCACTGCCTGAGCACCTCCGATGGCGTGTACCTCGGTGACCCCGGCGACGGCGGCCGCGACCAGGATGTTCTGGGCTGGCAGCCCATCCTTGCCGGGAGGAGAGCAGATGACGACCTCCGCGCAGCCGGCCAGCCGCGCGGGTACGCAGAGCATCAGCACCGACGACGGATAGGGTGCACGTCCGCCCGGGACGTAGACGCCGACGCGATGCAGCGGGCGCCAGATCCTCCACACCTTGACGCCCGGTCGCACGTCGACCACCTCCTCCGAGAATCGCTGAGCCAGGCCGACTCGAGTGAGGTTGGCGGCGGAGGCCCGGAGCGCCTCGACCAGGGCAGCCGGCGCCTGGTCCAGGGCCTTGGCGAGCTCCATGGGATCGACTCTGGTCTGCTCTGGTGCGACCCCGTCGAATCGCATGGTCAAAGACCGGACTGCGCGGTCACCCTCCCGTCTGACCTGGTCCAGGATCGCCTGGGCTTCCCGGTCCACCCCTTCAGCGTGGGGACGGTCGGATGAGGCGGTCCTCGAGAGCGACGGTGCCTGACTCATGGGATCAACTTCTCTATGGGCAGCACCAGGATCGACGAGGCTCCGGCCTCGCGGAGTGGACCGAGGTGTTGCCAGATCGTCTCGGCATCGACCACGGCGTGAATGGCCACCATGCCGGGGGCAGCCAGCTGGATCACCGAGGGAGCGCCCATCCCGGGTATCACGCTTCGAATCCGCTCGACTGAGTCGGTCGGGGCGTTGAGCATGAGATACCTCCGCTGGCTGGCGGCGATGACGCTGGCGATCATCAGAGTCAGCTCCTCCACAAGGCGGAGACGGTCCGGCGCCAGGTTCTGGTGGGCCACCAGCTCCGCCTGCGACTCCAGGAGCGTCTCCAGCGGTTTGAGGCCGTTGGTGGCCAAGGTGCTGCCACTGGCCACCAGGTCCGCGATCGCGTCGGCCACTCCCAGGAGCGGCGCCACCTCCACCGCTCCGCTGATCTCGATCAGGCGGACCTTTACCTGGCGCGCGGCAAAGAACTCAGCCGTGATCCGAGGGTGCGAGGTCGCGACCACGCGCCCGGCCAGGTCCTCGGCGGTGGTGATCTGGGCCGCATGCGGGGCGGCGAGCTGCAGGCGGCAGCGGCCGAACCCGAGCTCCAGGCGGTGGACCACGGCGGCGCCGGCCTCCTCCAACAGGTTGGACCCGGTGATGCCCAGGTCGACCACGCCGTCCTGGGTGTACTCGCCGATGTCGTCGGCGCGGACAAAGAGCAGGTCGAGGGGGTAGTTGTGGCAGGGCGCGAACAGACGGCGATCGTCCTCTTCGAAGACCAGCCCGGTCTCGCGGAGCAGGTTCAGGGCCGGCTGACACAGGCGCCCCTTGTTGGGCAGCGCCAGCCGCAGTCGCTGAGTGGGGGATCCGGTGTCGATCACGAGCTTGTCTGCGGCCAGCGCTCGAGCATGGTGCGGTAGCCTCCCGTCCCGAATCGCAGCCAGCTGCTGACCCGGCTTATGGTGGCGGTGCTGGCCCCCGTCCGCTCCGCGACCTCCTGGTAGTGCATGCCTTGGTGGAGCAGCCGAGCCACCTGCCAGCGAGTGGCGAGCGCCTGGAGCTCCTGGATCGTGCAGAGGTCCCGCAGGAAGTCCGATGCCTCCTGGGTGGAGGTCAACATCGCGACGGCCGCGAACAGGTCCGCCGCCGGGTCGTCCCCAGGTGCCGGCTGAGGGGAGACGATCTGAGGCCGCTTTATCATGCTAGCATGGTAGCATGATATGCGGAGGTGCCGCCACCCGGCCGATTACTGCCCTGGGCAGGGCCGCGCCGTGCTTGTGATCCCAGCCATCGACCTGCTGGGGGGTGAGCCCGTACGCCTGGTCCAGGGTCGCTACGAGCATGTCCTGAGGACTGATTGCAGTGCCGTCGAAATGGCCCGGGGATACCTGGCCCAGGGCGCGACGTGGCTGCACATGGTGGATCTGGATGGGGCCCGGGAGGGGCGGTGGCAGAATCTCGGTGTGATCGCCGCAGTTGTCCGCGCGGTGGGGCTGCCCGTGCAGGCCGGGGGCGGAGCGCGCAACCGGGCCGATATCGAGGCGGCGCTCGCGGTGGGGGTGCGGCGCGTGATCGTGTCGACGGTGGCGCTGGCCGATCCAATCCTGCTGACAGCGCTGGCTGCGGAATTCCAGGACAGGTTGGTGGTATCGCTGGATTCCCGGCGCGGCCGACTGCTGTCCCGAGGCTGGACCACCGACACCGGCATGGACCTGCTGCAGACCGCCGGGGCGGTGCTCGGCTGCGGGGTCCGGCGGCTGGTCTACACGGACACGGAGCGGGACGGGATGCTGGCCGGGGCCGACGACTCGGGGGTGCGGCGTCTGGTCGGGTTGGGAGCTCCGGTGATGGCGGCGGGCGGGGTCCGCTCGCTGGCGGACCTGGCGTCGCTTGAGGATGCTGGCGCCGAGGCCGCCATCGTCGGCCGGGCGCTGTTTGACGGTTCCCTGGATCCGGACAAGGCGCTGGCGCGGGAATGACCTTGGGACGGACGCATCTTCAGCAGTTCAGCCTCCCGGCGGCCGGCTCGGGCGCTGGGCTTCATGCGGCGGCAGAACCTGAGCCGACGAGCGCGGACCTCCACGTCCATAGCCAGTGGTCCTGGGACGCGCTCCAAGGGTCCATGGACAGGACCTGCGCCCGGGCCGTGGAGCTGGGCCTGCGGGCGGTGGCCTTCACCGAGCACGCGGACTTCACGCCGGTCGCGGCCGGGGCGCAACTGGATGTCGCCGGCTACATGGAATGCCTGACCCGCTGCCGGGTTCGCTTTCCCGGACTGGCGATATGGAGCGGAGTGGAGCTGGGGGAACCGCATCGCTTCGCGGTGGAGGCGACGGCCGTGCTCCGCCAGGGGACCTTCGACCTGGTCCTGGGCTCGCTCCACTGCGTCGAGAGCGAAGGTCAGTTGGTCGACTGCAGCGAGCTGGGTAGCGACCGGGGGCTGGACCCCGGGTCGGTGATGCGGAGCTACTTTCAGGAAGTGCTCGGTCTGCTGGCGGCGCCCGTCGAGTTCCAGGTTCTGGCCCACCTGGAGTACCCCAAGCGCTACTGGCCGGCGGGATATCCCAACTACCGCTCCGAGGACTATCGCGCCGAGATCGAGGCGGTCCTGGAGGCGGCGGCCAGGCGCGGGGTGGCGCTGGAACTCAACACGACCCGGGGAATGGACGAGGCCCGAGGGCTGTGCCCTGCCCCCGAGGTCGTCCGCTGGTGGCGGCAGGCCGGCGGGCGCGCGGTGGCCATCGGCAGCGACGCCCACCAGCCGGAGACCTTGGGCGCCGGCTTGGCGGTGGCGCAGGAGGTGGCCCGGGCCGCTGGCTTCGGGGCCACATCGGTGCTCAACGTCTCGGGGCCGAGCTCGGCCCTGGCCGAGCTGCTGACACCAGGATGACCCAATGACCGAGCTCTCGCAGCGGGCGAGCGCGGTGCTTTGCGACACCTACACCAGGATGCCCGTCACCCTGGTCGGTGGCGAAGGAGCATGGGTGTTGACCGACCAGGGCGACCGGCTCCTGGATGGCGTCGGCGGCATCGCGGTCAACGTCCTGGGTCACGGTCACCCAGCCCTGGTGGAGGCGGTTTCAGCCCAGGTTGCACGTCTGGTCCACGCCAGCAACCTCTACTTCACCGAGCCCCAGGTACTGCTGGCGGAGATGCTGGTGGCGAGCGCGTTCCCGAGCCGCGTCTTCCTCAGCAACAGCGGGGCGGAGGCCAACGAGGCGGCCATCAAGATCGCCCGAAAGTGGGGCCGGACCCACAAGTCCGGGGCCTATGAGATCGTGACCCTGACCGGCGCGTTTCACGGCCGCACCATGGCCACCCTGGCGGCGACGGCCTCACCTCGGTATGCGGAGCCGTTCCAGCCCCTGCCCGGCGGGTTCCGGCAGGTTTCCCGCAGCGACATGGGTGCCCTGGAAGCCGCCCTCGATGAGCACGTGGCCGCCGTCCTGCTGGAGCCGGTGCAGGGCGAGAGCGGGGTGTTCCCCCTGCCCATCCCCGATCTGGTCGCCGTCCGTGAACTGTGCGATCGCCACGGCTGCCTCCTGATTGTCGACGAGGTGCAATCCGGGATGGGGCGGACCGGCCGAATGTGGGCCCACCAGTGGTCCGGGATAGTGCCCGACGTGATGACGGTCGCCAAGGGCTTGGGAGGAGGGCTGCCCATCGGCGCGACCCTGGCGGGCCCGGGGGCGGATGTGTTCGAGCCGGGGGACCACGGCAGCACCTTCGGAGGCAATCCCCTGGCCTGCGCGGCGGCGGTCGCGGTCATTGACGCGATCAGGCGGGAGGGGCTGGTCGAGAATGCGGCTCGAGTCGGGGAGAGGCTGCGAGCCGGCATCCTGGCGCTGGCAGCCGCGGGTCACCCGATTCTTGAAGTTCGTGGCCGTGGCTTGATGCTGGGGGTCGGGCTGCGGCGACCGATCGCCCGGGAGGTGGCCCGGGCCGCGCTGACCGCCGGGCTCCTCATCAACCCGGTGGGACAGCGCACCTTGCGCCTGCTTCCAGCGCTCACCCTGAGCGAGGCAGAGGCCGACCTCATGGTGGATCGGCTCGCGACGGCCCTCACGGCGACCGCCGACCTGTCCGGCCAGGGTGGTGGTCCTCGGCGGGAGCGGCCCGGGAGCCGTGCGGCGGAGGCCGAGGGCTCGGGCGGCACCCGACCGAGCTCCGCCTGATTCGGACTTGCGCTCACCGCAGGCAACCTGCTATGGTGCCGATCCACAACTGAATAGCAGAGGCGACGACGAGGAAGAGTAGGAAGACCAGGCTCCCTCAAGAGAGCGGCCGGTAGCTGGAAAAGCCGCAGGGAACCCCTTTCGAAAAAGACCTCCGAGCCCTGGGAAGAAACCGGACCTCAATTCGGGAGTAGAACCCAGCGGGAGTCCCGCCGTGATGGGGGCAGGGTGTGATGGCACCCGCAAAGGTCGGCGTCGCGAGGCGCCGGCGAAAAGAGGTGGTACCGCGTGGTCGGAGCCCTCGGGCTCCGGTCGCGCCCTCTTGGACGACCGTTTCCGGTCGTCCGGATTGGGCGTGGCCGTAGGGCCAGGAGGCTACCATGCGACGACTGGATCACGGAGATCGACAGCTGCGGCTGATCGACACCACCCTGCGCGAGGGCGAACAGTTCGCGGACGCGCATTTCTCGGCGGCTGAACGGGTGGAGCTGGCGCGGGCCCTTGACGCTGTTGGGGTCGACGAACTGGAGGTGCCATCTCCCGCCGTCTCCCCGCGGGCAGCGGAGGAACTGGGAGAGATCCTCCAGCTGGGTCTGTCGGCGAGAGTCCGAGTTCACCTGCGCTGCCACCCCGCAGATATCGCCCTGGCGCTCAGCGCCGGTGCCGACGGCCTGAACCTCTTCTTGGGAACGTCGCCGGAGCTGGCTCAGCACAGCCTCCGGCAGTCCGCTTCGGAGCGGACCCGGCGGATCCGTGAGGCCGTCGGGCTGGCGCGCTCGGCCGGCGCGTTTGTCAGATTCAGCGCCGAAGACGCCTTTCGCACTTCCAGGTCCCGGCTCTTCGCGGCCTTTGACACCGCGGTGGAGGCGGGTGCGAGCCGCCTGGGGCTCCCCGACACCGTGGGGTGCGCGACGCCGGCCACGGTGAGCTCCACGGTGCGAGCGGTGCGGCGGCGTTACCCGGGACAGAGTCTGGAGTTCCACGGGCACAACGACACCGGTTGTTCGGTCGCCAACTCGCTGGCCGCCTGGCTGGCCGGAGCCGACTGTCTGGATGTGACAGTGCTGGGGATCGGGGAGCGGGTCGGGATCACCTCGTTGAGCGGTCTGTTGGCGCGGCTGTACACGGTCGCCCCCGAGCAGGCACGCCGCTACCGGATGGAACTCCTGCCCGCGCTGGACGCCAGGGTCGCGGAGCTGTCCGGAATGCCGGTCCCGTTCAACCAGCCGCTCACTGCGGCCCACGCCTTCACCCACGTGGCCGGGGTGCACAGCAACGCCGTCCTGCGCTCGCCCAGCGCCTACGAGTGGATCGATCCCGCGGTGGTCGGGCGCGCGCGGGTCATCGCGGTGGGGTCGCGCCTGACGGGGCGCCATGCGGTGGCGGGCTACCTGGAGACGCTTCTGGGCAGGGCTGCCGACGCTCACGAGGTCGAGGCTGCCACCAGAGCGATCAAGGAGGCTTCTGAGGATCGTCGCCTGGATCGGGCGGCCACCGCCGGAGTAGTCACGACGGCCCTGCACTCGTTGAGGAGCAGCTAGCCATGGGAACCTTGGCTGAGGAGATCATCGGAGCCCATCTGGGCAGGCCGGTCGAAGCAGGTACGACGGTGGTCGTCCCGGTGGACCTGGTGATGAGCCACGACACCACCACACCCCTGGTGGCCGACGGCCTCCAGGCGCTCGGCCGCGGGGTCGCCAACCCCGACCGGGCCGTGGTCGTCCTGGATCACATCACCCCCGCCGCCACGGTGGCGGCCGCTCAGCAGCAACAAAGGGCGCGAGCGTTCGCGGCTGAACACCGGGTGGCCAACCTGTTGACAGATGGGGTTTGCCACCAGGTGCTGCCCGAGCACGGGCTGGTGGTGCCAGGCGACATCATCGTCGGCGCCGACAGCCACACGGTCACGATGGGTGCCTTCGGGGCGTTCGCCACCGGAATGGGCTCGACCGACGTAGCCGTCGCCTATGCCACCGGCGAGACCTGGCTGCGGGTGCCCGACACCATCGAGGTCCGCCTGGAGGGCCGTCTGGGCCCGGCGGTGACGGCCAAGGACCTGATCCTCAACGTGCTGGGGCGGATCGGCAGCGACGGGGCCCGGTATCGGGCGGTCGAGTACACCGGCAGCTCCGCCCGGGCAATGCCGATGGGCGACCGGATGACCCTTTGCAACATGGCCGTGGAGATGGGGGCCAAGGCGGGCATGTTCGCCGCCGACGAGGTCACCCGGAGCTGGCTCGAGGGCCGCACAGCCCGGGCCCCCCGGATGGTGCGCCCGACGCAGCCGCACTACGAGCGCACCGAGGTCTTCCTGCTCGACAGCCTGGAGCCGATGGTGGCGACTCCGCCCGCGGTGGACACCGCTCGCCCGGTGCGGGAGCTGGCGGGGCTGGCCGTGGATCAGGTCTTCATCGGGACCTGCACCAACGGTCGCCTGGCTGACTTTGCCGCCGCGGCAGGGGTGCTTCAAGGGCATCAGGTGGCGGTCCGGACGGTGGCGGTGCCGGCCTCCAGGGAGGTCTACCTGGCTGCGCTCCGGGCCGGCTACATCGAGAGCCTGGTTGCCGCCGGGGTCTCGGTCGAGAGCCCGGGGTGCGGCCCCTGCCTGGGCCGCCACAAGGGGGTCCTGGGGCCCGGCGAAAAGGCGGTCACGACCATGAGCCGGAACTTCCGGGGGCGGATGGGGGATCCCAGCAGTGAGATCTACCTGGTGAGCCCGGTCACCGCCGCCGCCACCGCCCTGCGCGGTTGCCTCACCGACCCGAGGGAGATCTCCTGATGGCCCGGGCCTGGCGCTTCGGCGACTCGGTGAACACCGACCAGATCATCCCGGGCCGGTACAACGTGACGACCGACCCGGCCGACCTCGGCCGGGCCTGCTTCATCGAGCTTCGGCCCGAGTTCCACGAGCGGGTCGCTCCCGGCGACGTGATCGTCGCGGGCTCCGACTTTGGGTGCGGGAGCTCGCGGGAGCACGCGGTCATAGCCATCCAGGCCGCGGGGATCGCGGCCGTCATCGCCCCCAGCTACGGCCGAATCTTCTACCGCAACGCCATCAACCGCGGGCTGCCGGTCCTGGAGTGTCCCGATTGCACTGGGGTGGAGGACCAGGCGGAAATCCACTTCGACCCCTCCCAGGGGACTCTGCGGGATCTCGGCACCGGCCGGGTGTTGCGGGCCCGGCCCCTGCCTGAGTTCGCTCAGCGAATCGCGCGCCACGGCGGGGTTCTGGAGCTGGTGCGCGCGCACGGCAGCCTGCGCGGTGAATGTGGGCCGCTATGCGCCCAGAACGTCGGTACGCAAGCCACACAAGGAGAAAGTCAGAGTGTCCACTAATCCTGTTCCCCAACCAGTTGTCTGCCCCGAGTGTGGGGCCCGGGTCGATCTCCCCCCCGGCACCGTGGATGGCGAGATTCTCCCCTGCGGTGACTGCCTGGCCGAGTTGGAGGCGGTCTCCGTCAATCCGCCTGTGATCGCCTTGGCTCCCGAGATAGAGGAGGACTGGGGCGAGTGAGCGGGCTGCGCGTCGGTCTGGTCTGCTCCCGGGTGAGGGTGGAGGAGAAGCTGCTGTTGGAGGCCTTCTCCCGCCGCCGGAACGTCGAGTTGGTCCGGGTGGACGATGGACGCTTCGACGCGCCGCTCACGCAGCCCCGGAGGGTAGCCGAACCCACCGCCACCCTGCTCCGGTGCGATGTCGTGCTGCTGCGCTCGTTGAGCCACGCTCGCCAGGTCACCATCGCCAGGGTCTTGGCGGCGTGGGGGGTTGCGACCGTGAACCGCGCCCAGGTGCTGGACACCTGTGGCGACAAGCTGCAAACCACGCTGGCGCTGGAGGCGGCCGGGGTGCCCACCCCCGCGGCCCGGGTGGCCTTCACGGTGGAGGCCGGACTCGACGCCGTGGACGCACTCGGTTATCCCTGCGTTGTCAAGCCCGTGACCGGTTCCTGGGGGCGGCTGGTCTCCAGAGTCAACGACCGCGACGGTGCCGAGGCCATTCTGGAGCACAAGGTAGAGCTGGGCGGTGCCCTGCACCGGGTGCTCTACCTCCAAGCCCACGTCGCCAAGCCGGGGAGGGACCTGCGGGCCTTCGTCATCGGCGGACAAACCGTCGCGGCCATCGGTCGGCGCTCCAGCCATTGGGTCACGAACACCGCCCGCGGCGCGGTGGCTGAGCCGGTGGTGGTATCGCCGGAGCTCGACGACGTCTGCCGCCGGGCGTCCGCCGCGGTCGGTGGAGGAGCGCTGGCCGTGGATCTCCTGGAGAGCTCCGAAGGGCTGTTGGTCAACGAGATCAACGGCACCATGGAGTTTCGCAACAGCGTGGGGCCCACCGGCGTCGACATCCCGGACCTGCTGGTCCAGCATGTTCTGGAAGTGGCGGAGCTGAACCGATGCGGGTGAGCGTGGTCGGAGGGGCCGGGTACGTCGGGGGCGAGTTGGTGCGCCTGCTGCTTGGCCATCCCGAGTGCCAGCTGGCCCAGGTGACGTCGGCCTCCCATCGCGGCAAACCGGTGACGATGGTCCATCCCAACCTGCGCGGATTCACGGACCTGCGCTTCGTCGCCCCGCCGGACCTGGAGCGCTGCGACGCCGTGGTGGTTGCCGGGGCCGACGAGCCAGGCCAGGGCCTTTCACTGGATGACCTGAGAGGGCGCGCGCCGCTGGTGGTCGACTGCGGAACCCGTCTGCGACTGCGCCACCAGGCCACATTTCGCCAGTGGTACGGAACCGAGTCCGAGCCCCAGTCGGTTCTGGACGCGGCGGTGTACGGCCTGCCCGAACTGCACCGGGCCGGCCTGGCTGGGGCACCGCTAATAAGTGGAGTGGGCTGCTCGGCCGTGGGGACAATCCTGGCCCTGCTGCCGTTGGCCCGGGCGGGTTGGGCGCTGACCTCTCCGGCCTGTGTCGAGGCCAGATTCGGTTCCTCGGCGGGCGGTTCCCAGCCTGATCTCGGCTCTCATCACCCGGAGCGCTCGCGCGCGGTGCGCGTGTTCGCCCCCGAGGGGCATCGTCACGCCGCCGAGGTCGCCCAGGCACTCGGGTGGTCGTCCGAGCAGCTGAGCTACGCCGGGGTGGCGGTCGAGATGGTCCGAGGGATCTCGATCTCGGTGCGCTGCTTCCTGGCGGAGGCGGTCACGGAGCGGGAGGTCCGGGAGCTCTTTCGAGCCACCTATGCCGATGAGCCATTCGTCCGTCTGGTCGCCCAGCGCTCCGGGCTTCACCGCCTCCCCGACCCGCGCTGGCTCTCGGGCACCAACCTCTGCGACGTGGGATTCTCACTGGACCGCTCGGGGCTGCGGCTGAGCCTGTTCGCCGCTCTCGACAACCTGGGCAAGGGGTCCGCCGGCAATGCGATCCAGGCGCTCAACTGCGCCACGGGGATGGATGAGCGGACCGGCCTGACCTTCACCGGGCTGCACCCGCTGTGAAGTCGCTGCGACGGGCGCGTCAGCGAGAAGGAGGATGGCCATGCTGGTGGTGAAGGTGGGCGGCGGTGACGCCATTGACTGGGGAGCCATCTGCGCCGACCTCGCCCAACGATGGAAGCGGGAACCGGTGGTAGTGATCCACGGAGCCTCCAAGGAGTTGGACCGACTGTCGTCCCGGCTGGGACATCCCCCGGTCCACGTGCGCTCTGCCTCGGGGATCCAGAGTCGCTACACCGACGACGCCACCATGGACATCTTCACCATGGTCTACGCCGGCAGCGCCAATGTGGCCGTGGTCCAGCGCCTCCGGAACAGTGGTGTCGACGCGGTCGGACTGACCGGGCTGGACGGCGGGGTTCTGCGGGGGCGTGAGAAGGGGGTGCTGCGGACCCGCGACGACAGCGGTCGGGAGCGGGTTCTCCGCGGGGATCGGACCGGGGTCGTCACCGAGGTCAACTCAGGGCTGCTGCGGCTGCTGCTGGAGGGCCAGTACATGCCGGTGCTGTGCCCTCCGGCCATCTCCGAACAGGGCCGACCGATGAACGTCGACGGGGACCGCGCGGCGGCCAGCGTAGCCTGCGCCCTGGGCGCGGACACCCTGGTCCTGCTCAGCGACGTGCCCGGCCTGCTGATGGATCCGGGCGACCCCGATTCGCTGGTCCCCGATGTCCGTCGCCACGAGATCGGCCGGGCGATGGAGATTGCCAGGGGCCGCATGCGCCTCAAGGTCCTGGCCGCGCGGGAGGCGCTCCAGGGCGGTGTCCAGCGGGTGGTGCTCGGGGACGGGCGGGTGGCGGACCCGGTGGCGAAGGCCTGCGGTGGCCAGGGAACCGTCTTCCGTCGGCGGGGCGTTGCCAGGGCGCGAGAGTGACCGCACCGGGCCCGGCGGTGCCGCGAGGGGAGGGGTGGGCCGGCTGGTCGCAGCCGCCTGGAGCGACCCCGGCCGAGGCGGCTCTGCTCCAAGAACTGGTGAGGATACCCAGCGAGTCCGGCCAGGAGGGGCCGGCGGTGGAGTGGTTGGTGAAGTGGTTGCAGAGCCGCGGGGTCACAGCTCGCAAAGACGAGGTCGGCAATGTCGTGGCCGTGGTGGAGCCTTCGCACGGGGCCGCGGCCGCGGGGCCGGTCTACCTGCTCGGGCACATCGACACGGTGGGCGGCCACTGGGAGCCGGTCCTTGAGTCGGGACGCCTGTTCGGCCGGGGTGCCTCCGATGCCAAAGGGCCGCTGGCTGCGTTTGTGGCGGCGGCGCTGAGGGCTCGCGGCAGCGGCCGGCTGCGCCGGCCCGTTCACATCCTGGGCGCGGTGGCGGAGGAGAGCACCTCGCTCGGAGCCCGCCATCTCGCCGGGGCCCTTCCGCCGCCCGACTTCCTGATAGTGGGCGAGCCCTCGGGATCATCTCGGCTGGTGGTGGGCTATCTCGGGCGCCTGCGATGCCACGGCGTATTCCGATGCGGGATCGTCCACAGCTCCCGCCCGGACCCCACGGCGGCCGAACTCGGCGTCGCGGCGTGGCTGGCGATTCGTTCGATGGTCGATGAGGTGAACCGTGACGCCAGCGGCTTCGAGGCGGTGCACCCGCACCTGCTGGGCTTCAAGAGCGGATCCGATGGTCTCACCGAACACGCTCTGGTGCAGCTGGGGTTCCGCCTGCCTCCGCACGTGTCCAGTTCCCAGATGCTGGACCGCCTCCGGGCCACGGCTCCGGGCGCGGATTGGGTGGTTGATGCCGGCGAGGAGGCTGCGGTGGTGCCTCGTCATGGGACCCTCCCCGCGACCTTCCTGCGGGCCATGGGCCCGCTCGGGATGAGCCCCACCTGGCAGCGGAGGCTGGCGACGTCGGACCTCAATGTGGTCCTGCCGGTGTGGCGCTGTCCGGCGATTGTGTACGGCCCTGGTGACGCCAGCCTCGATCACACTCCGGAGGAGTCCATCGCCATCGATGACTACGGCCGTGCGATCTCAGTGCTGGCCACGGTCCTGACCGAACTGTGACCCCGGCCGCGGTGCGCCACCTGCTGGTCCTTGGCGGCGACGGCATCGGCCCCGAGGTGACCGATGCCGCGCTCCAGATCCTGGTCGCGATCGCCCCCCGACTTCCGTGGCGGGTGGAGGTCTCCCGCGCACCCCTGGGGCGAGCCGCGTTCAGGGATTGCGGGGAGGTGGCACCCGCGGCCGTGCTCCAGCAGGCGAGGAGAGCCGGCGCGGTCCTGCTGGGCGCCGTCGACACGGTCGGCGCGGCCGCGGACGGGGCACCCCCGGGCTCGGCCGTCCTGGCTCTCCGTCACACTCTGGGCTGTTTCGCCGCTCTGCGTCCCGTGCGGGGCTGGCCTGGGACGGCGGCCAGCTCGCCCATTCGCGCCAGCCTGCGCGATCAAGCCGACCTCCTCTTCGTGCGGGAGCTGGCCGCGGGTGCCTATGCGGGGCCGCACCTGCGGACGGTCGATGAACTCGGCCTCCGTCGGGCCAGCGACGTTTTCGCCTACACGCCAGGGCAGGTTCGCGAAGTGGCGTTGGCCGCATTCAGAATGGCTCGGCAACGGCGCGGTCGGGTCACCTCGGTGGCCCCCCATGACGTGCTGGCGATCGCTAGGGTCTGGCGCGGAGTGCTGGACAAGGTGGCGGCCAGCCACCCGGACGTCGACTACGAGCGCATGGAGCCTGGCGACTTCGCGGTGCAGATGCTGTCACGGCCGTCCCGCTTCGACGTGGTGGTAACCGAGAACCTGCTCGGCGACATCCTCAGCGACGAGGCGGCCGCACTGGCCGGCGCCCTGGGGTTGCTCCCATCGGCCAGCCTTGGCCGAGCGGGGCTGCCATCGCTCTACGAGCCGATCCATGGGGCGGCTCCCGAGATCGCAGGGCGCGGAGTGGCGAACCCGGTGGGGGCCATCCTGACCCTGGCGATGCTGTTGGGAGATTGGGGTGCCACCGCCGCAGCCGTGGCTATTGAGAAGGCCACCGACTTATCCCTTCAGGCGGGGATCATGACCCCTGACCTTGGTGGCTCGGCCTCGACCAAAGAGCTGACCGCGGCCATCGCAGCCCGTCTGTGAGCTGGCTTGGTCGAGAAACCGCCGGCCGCGAGCGATTCCCATCTCCTCAGCTCATCACCGGTGCTCTCGGCGCCTGGCGCCCGTCGGCCTCGGTGGGAATCTCGACAGGATCTGGCGGGGGTATCGGGTGGTGAAGCTCGAAGACTTCCTCGTTAAAGATGAGGCGGTCGCCCCCCTCGAGCTCCCTCTCCGACATGCGCAGCGGGACCACCAGCGAGATGGCCTTCAGGATCCCGAACGTCATCGTCCCGGAGTACGCCGTGACCACCAGGAGCCCCAGGCACTGCACTAGGAGCTGGTGTGCGTTCCCGGCGAACAGGCCGGTCACGGAGGCTCCAGCGCCGCCTCTGCCGACGTACACCAGCATTGCTGGAGTCGCCAGCAGTCCCACCATGATTCCCCCGACGGCGCCGGCGATGAAGTGGGTGTGGACAACTCCCAGGGTGTCGTCCGCCTTCCGGAACGGCCACCGCTCGCTGAGCCGGTTCATGGTGAACCATGGAATCCCCGCGCCCAGGAGGCCGACCAGGATGGCCCCGGTGCCGTCGACGTAACCGGCCGCGGGCGTGATGGCGACCAACCCGCAGATCATGCCGTTGATAGCTCCCACCATGGAGAGCTTGCGGTTGAGAGTCATGTCCAAGAGGAACCACGCCAGCAGCGCCACCGCGGTCGCCAGGTTGGTGTTCAGGACGGCCGCCGCCGCGTCGGCGTTGGCGAAGTAGGGGTCGCCTCCGTTGAAACCGTTCCAGCCCAGCCAGAGGATGCCGGCGCCGGCCACCGCCAGGAGCATGTTGTTGGGCTTGAAGTCCCGCTGATCCTTCAAGATGCGCGGACCGACCACCAGCGCCGCCACGAAGCCCGAGATGCCGGCGGCCACGTGGATGACGTAGCCACCGCTGTAGTCCACGACCCCGAGCTGGGAGAGCCAGCCTCCTCCCCAGATCATGAAGGCGTTCACGCTGTAGACCAGCAGCGACCAGGCGGGCACGAAGATCATCCAAGCCCGCAGGTTCATGCGGCCGAAAACGGCCCCCGCCAGGATGATGGGGGCGATGGCGGCAAACACGAATTGGAAATAGATGAGCGATGACTGGGGGATCGCCATCTGAGGCATCAGGCCGCGAAGCAGGGGAATCGACGCCCGCGCCTCTTCGGTGAGGGCGCTGAGAGTGGGTTGGGGGATCCCCACCAAGTCTCCCAACCAGGGATGGCCGAAGCCCATGTTGAAGCCGGCCAGGACCCACACGACCATCACCGCGGCGAAGGCGTACACGGCCATGAGGGCGGAGCTGACGGCCCACTTGCGCTTGACCAGTCCTCCATACAGAATCGCCAGTCCCGGGATGGACTGCAGCCCCACAAATGTGGCGGCGGTCAACTGCCAGGCGTTGTCGCCTGGGCTCAGAAACGGGGCGGCGGGGATGAAGGCCACTGGTCCTCCTAGTGCGCAGGCCCGCTGCACGTCGTCGGGTTGCCGTCGTTGCGGAAGATCTTCGGGCTAGGGGGCGACGCGGTCATCATGCCAACGTCACAATGTTTGGCGCCGCCATGCGTGGCAACGACACGAGAGCATTTCGTCCTGCCCTACCCCAAGCTGGATCGGCGACCAGAGCAGGCGGGTGGGTGGGGCCGCCGACCTTGGGGCCAGGGCGGTCTCAGCAGGAGCCGGCTGGTCTGGCCGGGCGGACTTAGGGTCCGGGCCGAAGGAGCCAGCTATCCATGGCGGCGGCGCACTGCCGGCCGGCCGCAATCGCGCTGACCACCAACGACGCCCCCGCGACCGCGTCCCCGCAGGCGAAGACGCCGGCCGGGTCGGCCAGCCCCTCGGCGGTCACAGCCACGCGCCCGCGCGGGTCGATGGGCACGCTCAATTGCGCGAGCACGTCGTCGAGTAGCGGGCCGGTGAAACCGAGGGCGAGCAGAACCAGATCCGCCGGGATCATCTGATGGCTGTTGGCCACGGGCTCGATGGCCCGATGGGAGTTGTCGTGGATCAGCGTGACGTCGCGGAACTCCACGGCCACCACCGCTCCGGCGCGGCCCCGGAAGCTGACCGTCTCGGCCCCGAACAGCCGCCGGCCGCCCTCCTCATGGGCGGGCGAGGTCCGCAGTATGATCGGCCACTCGGGCCACGGGTTACCGGCTGAGCGGGTCAGCGGTGGCTGCGGCAGCAGCTCCAACTGCACCACCTCCCGGCACCCCTCCCGGAGCGCGTTCCCCAAGCAATCCGCTCCGGTGTCGCCGCCCCCCAAGATGACGACGCGCCGGCCGGCCGCGGAGATCTCGGGCCGCCCCGGCAGCGGTGGCAGGCCCGCCACCCGGCGATTCTGCTGCTCCAGATAGTCCAGCGCGAAGTGCACCCCGGTCAGGCGGCGCCCCGGTATGTCGAGGTCTCGCGGTCGCCGGGCGCCGATGGCCAGGCAGATGGCATCGCTCTCCGCGACGAGTTCTGCGGCGGCCAGCGACCGGCCAACCGTGACATCGCAGCGGAAGCTGACTCCCTCCGCTTCCAGCTGCGCCAGCCGGCGGTCGAGAATCTCCCGCGGCAGCTTGTAGTCTGGGATGCCGTACCGGAGCAGCCCCCCTGGCCGATCCGAGCTTTCGAACACCGTCACCTGGTGGCCCCGGCGGGCCAGCTGCTGGGCGGCGGCGAGGCCGGCGGGACCGGATCCCACGACGGCAACCCGCCGGCCGCTGCGGGTTGCCGCCGGTTGCGGTCTGACCCAACCTTCCGCGAAGCCGCGATCTATGATCGAGCATTCGATCTCCTTGATCGAGACCGGCTGGTCGTTGACTGAGAGCACGCAGCTGGCTTCGCAAGGAGCTGGACAGAGTCTGCCGGTGAACTCGGGGAAGTTGTTGGTCCGGTGCAGTCGCAAGAGGGCGTGCTGCCAGCTCTCCCGTTCCACCAGGGCGTTCCAATCGGGGATGAGGTTGTGCAGCGGGCAGCCCTGATGGCAGAAGGGGATGCCGCATCCCATGCAGCGGCGCGCCTGCTCCCGGAGGTGCCCTTCCCCGGTTGCCAAGTGAATCTCCGCGTAGTCCCCCAGCCGCTCGTGGACCGGGCGGCTGGGCGCACTGGTGCGCGGAAAGCGCACGAAACCCAGTGGATCCGGCACCGATCAGCCTCTGGCGACTGCAGATTGGGAGTCGAAGTGGGCGATGCGGGGCTTGGCCGAGGGCACAGCGGTGGACCGTCGGGGACGCACCGCCACCAGGGCAGCGGCGGTGCCCTCGGGCTCGGCCAGTAACGCGGCGGCGAGCGGGCTGCGGGTGAGCTCCCAGTGCTGGCGGAGCAGGCCCATGATGCGGGCCCGGTCGGCGGCTGGTGGGCGCCGCATCTCCACCGACTCCGAACTCAGCTTGCGGGCTGCGGCGTGAGCTCGCAGCAGGTATGCCGTGCCCCCGGTCATTCCGGCCCCAAAGTTGTGGCCCACCGAGCCCAGGACCAAGACCGTGCCCCCGGTCATGTACTCACAGCCGTGGTCGCCCACTCCCTCGACCACAGCCGTGGCGCCGCTGTTGCGGACCGCGAACCGTTCCCCGGCCCGGCCGGCGAAGAACGCCTCGCCAGCGGTGGCCCCGTAGAGCGCCACGTTTCCCGCAATCACCTGCTCCGTGCTGACGACCGATAACCGACGCGGGGGCATGACCACGAGTCGGCCTCCACTCAGGCCCTTGCCGGGGTAGTCGTTGGCGGCTCCCACGCAGGTTATGGTCAGCCCGGGGCAGAGCCAGGCTCCCAGGCTCTGGCCGGCGATGCCGCGAAGGCGCAGGTGGACAGTCCCGTCCGGCAGGCCCGTGCCCCCGTGCAGCCGGGTTACCTCACTGCTGATCAGGGAGCCGACCGCACGGTCCCGGTTGTTCACGGTCAAACCAAGAGTGGTGGGCTGACCTGTGGCCAGCCGCCCCTCCAGTCGTCGCAGGGCGCGGACATCCAGGGCTCGCTCCAGGTGGTGGTCCTGGCCCCGGAGGTTACGCACGGCGGCGGCATCGCGGCGGTGTCCGCCGCGCATCAGCTGCGCCGCTCTAGCCTCGGGTACGGCGAGCAGCGGTGTGAGATCCAGGTCACCGACGCTGGCCGGGTACTGCTCCGGGCGGGTGCCGAGCCGCTGCACCTGCCCGATCATGTCGGCGAAGCTGCGGAAGCCCAGGCGGGCCATCCATCGCCGCGTGTCGTCGGCCACCATCAGGAAGTAGCGGATCACATGCTCCGGCTGACCCGCGAAGCGGCGCCGGAGCACGGGGTCCTGGGTGGCCACCCCCACTGGGCAGGTGTTGAGATGGCACACCCTCATGAGCACGCAGCCACTGGCGACCAAGGCGGCAGTGGCGAATCCGAACTCCTCCGCACCGAGCAACGCCGCGATCACGACATCTCGACCGGTGCGCAACCCTCCGTCGACTTGCAGCACCACCCGGGAACGCAGCCCCTGGCGCACCAGCGTCTGCTGGGTCTCCGCCAGCCCCAGCTCCCACGGCAGACCGGCGCTCTTGATGGAGGACAGCGGAGCTGCCCCGGTGCCGCCATCATGCCCGGAAATCGTGATGTGGTCGGCACATGCCTTCACCACCCCAGCGGCCACCGTCCCCACGCCGGTGCAGGAGACCAGCTTCACGCTGATGCGGGCCGCGGGGTTGCTCTGCTTGAGATCCCAGATCAACTGGGCCAGATCCTCGATCGAGTAGATGTCATGGTGAGGGGGCGGGGAGATCAGCTCGACACCCGGGCTCGAGTGTCGAAGTCGGGCGATGGTCTCATCCACCTTGTGTCCAGGCAGCTGACCGCCTTCCCCTGGCTTGGCCCCCTGAGCCATCTTGATCTGAATGTCGTCCGCGTTGACCAGGTATTCGATGGTGACGCCGAAGCGACCTGAGGCGACCTGCTTGATGGCGCTTCGGCGCTCGCCATCGTCCTCGAGTCGGCGGTACCGCCTCGGGTCCTCACCGCCCTCGCCGGTGTTGCTCTTGGCTCTGAGCCGATTCATGGCCACGGCCAGCGTCTCGTGCGCCTCCTTGCTCAGCGCGCCCAAGGACATCGCGCCGGTGACGAACCGACGCACGATCTCGACCGCGGGCTCCACCTCCTCCAGGGGGACCTCGACTCCCGGGCGCGGCTCCAGGAGGTGCCGCAAGGAGATCGCACCTCCCACCTCGGCGTCGGCGAGGCGGCGGAAGTCCTCGTAGCGGACCGAGGATCCCTGCCTGACCGCGTGCTGGAGAGCGGCCACGGTCTCCGGATTCCAGGCGTGGGACTCGCCACCCACCCGCCAGCGGTGGTCGCCTCCCACCTCGCGCTCGGCCCCCGATCGTGAGCACGGGTAGGCGGCGCGATGACGGCGGAGCACGTCGCGGGCCAGTGAGTCCAGATCGACCCCGCCGAGCCGGGACGGCGTGCCCGGGAAGCAGAGCTGGACCACGTCCTGGGAAATCCCGACCGCCTCGAAGACCTGGGCGCCACAGTAGCTCGCCAGCGTCGAGATCCCCATCTTCGAGATGACCTTCCGGATCCCTCCGGTGAGCATCGCCACGTAGGCGGACCTGGCCTGGGCGCGTGACCGGGTCCGAGGGAGCTCATCCTCGCTGGCCAGGGCGGCCACCGTTGCCAGCGCCAGGTAGGGATTGATGGCTTCCGCGCCGTGGCCTATCAGGCATGCCATGTGATGCGCGGTGCGGGGTTCGGCGGATTCGACCACCAGACTGAGCCTGGTCCGCAGCCCCAGGTTGACCAGATGGTGATGGACTCGCCCAAGGGCGAGCAGGCTGGGGATGGGGGCCAGGTCCGGGCCGACATCGCGGTCGCTGAGGACGAGAACCTGGACTCCGTCCTCGACCGCGCGCTGGGCGTCCTCGGCCAGCTCCGCCAGTGCCCTCGACATCGACTCGGGCCCTGCGCCCGGTGAGAAGACCGCGGCCAAGGTGCGGCATCTGAATCGAGTCGACCCCTGCTGCCGCACGCGCGCCAACCCGCCATCCGTCAGGATCGGGCCCTCCAACTCGATCCGTGGCGGAACCGCTGGGCCCGGCGCCAGCAGATCGCCACCCGGCCCCAGGGTGGTGCGCAGCGACATCACCCGGCGTTCACGAATGGAGTCGAGCGGAGGATTCGTGACCTGGGCGAACCCCTGATACAGGTAGTCGAAGAGCAGCCGGGGGCGTCCCGACAGCACCGCCAAGGCGGTGTCGTCACCCATCGACGCGACCGGCTCGTGGCCCGTGGTGGCAGCGGTGGCCAGGACGTTGACGAGCTCCTCCTCCGAGTACCCGAAGCATTGGTGCATAGCCAGCAGATCGTCGAGGGTTGGGACGGGCACCTCTGGGTCGGCCCCGCTCTCGTGGCGTTCGTACAGCCGTAGGACCCGGGATCTCTCCCATCGTCCCCAGGGAGAGCTCTGGGCGATCTCGGCCTTGATCTCGGCGTTGCGGTGGATGAGCCCCTGCTCGAGGTCCACCGCCAGCATCTCACCTGGTGACAGCCGTCCCAACTCCACCACGGATTCGGGACTGAAGTCGACGACCCCGGCCTCCGACGCCAGGACCACCAGGCCATCCCTGGTGACGACGAACCTGCCGGGGCGCAGGCCATTGCGGTCGAGGGCGGCACCGACCAGGTGTCCGTCGCTGAACGAGATCGCAGCCGGCCCGTCCCAAGGCTCGAGCAGGTTGGCGTGGTATGCGTAGAAGTCCCGCAGGCTTGGGGAGAGGTCATGGACATCCTCCCAGGCCTCCGGGATCATCATCATCAGGGCCTGGGTCAAAGGGCGCCCGCTCCTGACCAAGAGCTCGACCGTGTTGTCAAAGGCGGTGGAGTCGCTACCCCAGTCCTCGATCACCGGTTGCACCTGATCCGGCCCCACCCCGCCAATCCGGTGCCGCCAGCTGCCGGATCGCGCTCTCATCCAGTTGCGGTTGCCCCGCAGGGTGTTGATTTCGCCGTTGTGGGCGATGAATCGGAAGGGCTGAGCCAATCGCCAGCTCGGCTGAGTGTTGGTGCTGAAGCGCTGGTGGAAGATGGCCAGGCGGCTGCGCAGATCTGCGGCCAGCAGGTCGGGGTAGAAGGCCGTGAGTTGAGCCGCGGTCAGCTGCCCCTTGTAGATCAGGGTGCGGGTGGAGAGGCTGACCACGGCGACCAGTTCCCGGCTGGTCTCGCTCTGGAATTCGAGCTGGGCAATCCTGTTCTCCACGCGCTTGCGCAACGGGTACAGACGGTCCTCGAAAGAGTCTTCCTCCTCCTTGCCCATCCCCACAAAGCATTGGCGGATGACTGGTTGGGCGGCTCTGGCCACGACCCCGATCGTGAGCGGCCGGCACGGGACTGTCCTCCATCCCAAGAACTGCATTGAGGCGCCTGTGACCTCCTCCTCCAGGACCGCCTGGCAGGCTCGGCGGTCCCCCTCTTGCTGGGGCAGAAACAGGGTGGCGAGCGCGAACTTGCCGGGCGCCGGCAGCGATATGTCGGCCTCGGCCGCAATCCGGCGCAGGAAGGCGTGGGGCAGATCGAGCATCACCCCCGAGCCGTCCCCGGTCCGGGGATCGGCTCCCACCCCCCCCCGGTGGGCGAGCCGGCGCAGGGCGCTGAGGCCCAAGTCCACCACGGCCCGAGTTGGAGTCGCCCTCAAGGTGGCTACGAACCCCACGCCACAGGCGTCGTGCTCCGCGGACGGGTCATAGAGCCCGACCGGGGCAGGCGCCGGTGGAAGGGAAGTGACTGGAAGGTCCATGGATGACTGGTGCTGGCGTTAGAAGGGCCCGGATCCTGATAAAACAGAACCGGCCCTCCGAATATTCGAAGGGCCGGTTCTGTCCTCTAGATATGCGCCGCGTCTAGGTGACCTGCCCTCCTGTAATCGGTGCCGTTAGGCAGCAGGAGTGGCTCATGGCCGGCAAGACGCTGGATACAGTTCGCAACTTGCCACAAGCCTAACCCACCCGGGGGGGGCCAGTCAAGGGCACCGGCTAGCGCCGGATCGCTCCGACTGCGGGCGGGCAAGGTGCGGGGGCGATGGTGCCCGCTGCCAACGGCTCTGAGCTGGCGGCTCGGCGAGGAGTGCCAGGGTGGACCCGGCCGCCCCCACGGCTCCGGCCGATGGATGGCCGGCCGCCCGCAACCAGCCCCATGTCTGGCGAGGCAGGAGAGCCAGCCCTATGCGCCGTCGGTCAGCCGTGGGCTGATCCGCTCCAGCCACGCCGCGGCCCGATCGGCTCTGGGCTGGAGGTCGTCTTCTTGCCCGTCTGAGGGATCCCCGTGCCCGGTCGCCGGCGCGGCCCCAACGCGCCGTCGGCGTCGGAGCCAGTCCAAGCTTGGTTGGTCTGGCCATCTCCGTAGTCACTGGGGGCAGTGAGGGCATCGCCTCCAGCAGAAATAGAACGGCTGTGTGGTTATGGGAATGGCTGCGGCACCAACCTTGGACAGGGCTCTGCCAGCCCACGGCCAGCGTGGCCACCGAGTCAGGCTGACAGAACTATTGGCCACCTGCTTAGACTCTTCGCGGACAGGGGGGCATCCTCCCCCGGCACTATCCCACGTGAGGGGCGATGTCTCCAAAGCCAACGATCTCCAAGCCCATGCCGTTCGACAAGTACCGGCCGTTCCAGCCCCTACCGCAGGGGCTCGTTGATCGGGAATGGCCCAACCGTCAGATCGTGCGCGCGCCGCAGTGGTGTTCTGTGGATCTGCGCGATGGGAACCAGGCCCTCATTGATCCCATGGACCCGCTGCGCAAGCAGCGCATGTTCGAGGCGCTGGTGGCAATGGGGTTCAAGGAGATTGAGGTTGGCTTCCCCGCGGCCAGCCAGCCTGATCACGAGTTCGTCCGCCAGCTCATCGAAGGCGACCTGATCCCCGACGACGTCACCATCCAGGTGCTGGTCCAGTGCCGCCCGGAGCTGATCGAGCGGACCTACGAGTGCCTGCGCGGCGCTCCGAGTGCCATCGTCCACTTCTACAACTCCACCTCCGTGCTCCAGCGCCGGGTGGTCTTCAACCTCGATCGCCAGGGCGTGACCAAGATCGCGCTGGACGCGGCCAGGCTGTGCCGGAAGTTGGAGCGGGAACAGCTGCGCGGCAGCGACATCTTCTACGAGTACTCCCCAGAGAGCTTCACCGGTACCGAGCTCGACTACGCGGTGGAGATCTGCGGCGCGGTCATGGACGTGATCGAGCCGACCTCGGCTCGGCGGCTCATCCTCAACCTGCCGTCCACGGTGGAGATGTACCCGCCCAACATCTACGGCGATGTCGTCGAGTCGTTCCTTCGCCAGATCCCTCATCGCGAGCTGGTGGTGCTCTCCATCCACCCCCACAACGACCGCGGCACGGGGGTGGCCGCTGCGGAGGTGGGCGTGATGGCGGGGGCGGACCGGGTGGAGGGGACCCTGTTTGGCAACGGAGAGCGCACCGGCAACGTCGACCTGGTCACGGTGGCGCTCAACCTGTTCAGCCAGGGGGTTGACCCGAAGTTGGATCTGAGCGACATTGACGCCCTGCGGCGGGTGGCTGAGTACTGCAACCGCCTGCCGGTCCATCCCCGGCATCCCTACGTGGGTGACCTGGTCTACACGGCGTTTTCGGGCTCTCACCAGGACGCGATCAAGAAGGGATTGGAGGCACTGCCGCCGGACTACCAGACGTGGGATGTGCCCTACCTGCCCATCGACCCCAAGCATGTCGGCCGCACCTATGAGGCCGTCATCCGTGTCAACAGCCAGTCCGGCAAGGGAGGCGTCGCCTACCTGATGCAGACGGAGCACGGCCTGGTCCTTCCCCGGCGGCTACAGATCGAGTTCTCCAAGACCATCCAGGCAATCAGCGAGGACACCGGGACCGAGATCTCCCCGGCCCAGCTCTGGGCCGCCTTCCAGGCGGAGTACCTGCCCGGGCACGGTGGCATCGAGCTGGAGAGTCACCAGACCACCAACACCGACGCGGGAGCGTCGACGACCGTTCACCTGTTGGTGGACGGCAAGCGCCGGACTGTCTCCGGCCGCGGTAGCGGACCCATCGCTGCCTTCGTGCATGCACTGAGCAGCGACCTCGGGGTGGTGATCGAGGTGCGCGACTATGCCGAGCACTCCGTGGTGGCGGGCACCGACGCCACCGCGGTCGCCTACGTCGAGGCCGCCGACTCCAAGGGCACGTGTCGGTGGGGGGTGGGGATGGACGAGAGCATTCTCACCGCCTCCTTGAAGTCTGTGGTTAGTGCAGTCAATCGGATAGCTGCTGCCACCTCGGTTAGTGCCGACTGACAGCTGTCGTTCGCGCCGAGCCGTTCGCCACGGCGAGGTAGGCGGAGGCTCAGGGTGCGGTGGCGGGGGACCCGGGGCCGTCACAGCGGACTCGTAGCGGCTTCATGGTGTGATTGCTCGCCTTGATGGTGGTTGAGTAGTCGGGATTCACCAAGTGGGCGTTTGCTCACAGTCGTGGCGAGGTGCGGGAGCCGGATCCGTGCCCTCGACGACCGTGAGTCAGCTGTCGAATCGGACGAATGCTCTCAGGGTGCCGGGGCCGTAGTCTCGGGTCTCGCTGAAGCCAAGCGACTCGTAGAAGGCTCGCTGGCCGGGCTCGTGGTCGGTGAGCAGGACCTTCTGGCGAACGTGCGCGTAGGGGCGGAGCGAGGCCTCGACGAGATCGCGGCCGATCCCGATTCCTCGTGCATCGGGATGGACAAGCACATCTTGGAGGTAGCAGATCGTGGCGCCGTCGGTGATGACCCGGGCGAGGCCTACCAGGGTTCCGCTGCGGCGGGCGGTCACGACTCGCGAAGATCCGCGAAGTGCTGCCTCGAGTGTAGTGGGGGCGTCTGCGTACGCGGTCCAACCCACAGAGCGGTAGAGCGCCACGACCTCACAGAGGTCGGTGACGGGGGATGGCTCTATTACCACGTCTGCGGAGGGCATGCATCAACGATAGCGGGCGCCTGTCGTGGGGAACTCCTCGGGCATGCCACGGTCGGGATCACGCTCGACCTCTATTCGCAGGTGTCGGAGTCGATGCAACGGAGGCTGCGCGAGCCGTGGACGACCTCCTCACGCCGGGCTGACGCAAGGCGCCCAAAGTGGCCGGATCGGGTCCCGCAACTGGTCTCTGGGCCGTCACCCCTGACAGCAACGGGCGGCAAGGTCACCGTCGGCCAACTGCCAGAAGGTGTCCAGATAGCCCTGCCAATTCGGACTCGCCCTCAGTTATCGCGGCTGCTTCAAGCAAGACCTCCCGCTGTCCAGGGTCGGCCATGCGCTCCGTCTGATCGGGTAGTAGGCCGCCTATCCCTTCTACGCCGACTACCTGTACATCGGTGAGCCCGGCATCGGCAAACTCCTGGCGGAGCTCTGAGGTCCGGTGAAAGTAGGCGGTGGTGAACCAAGGAGAGTCACTGGCTCGCTGTCCTCCGGTCTCCTCGACGAGAGACCACCAGCGCCGTAGCTGATCGGCATCCAGGGCACCCCTACCGACGAGGTCGAACAGCCCTGCCCAGTGGCTGATGGCAGCGGCGATCACCTGGCCGCCGGGTCGGCACACTCTCCGCGCTTCCCTGAGGGCGGCTCGCCGGTCGGCTGCCTCTGGAAGGTGGTAGAGGGGTCCCAGTAGAAGTACCGCGTCGGCAGACGAGCTGGGAGCCGAGAGGTGGCGGGCGTCCCCCAGCTCGGCAACGAAGCGGCCCTGTGCGAGTTCCGTTGCCTGCTCAATGTGGAGCGGCACGGGATCGATGAGGCGAACCGCGTAGCCGGAGTCCGCAAGCCAGCTCGCATAGAGGCCCGGTCCCCCGCCAACGTCGAGCACAGTCGCCGGCGGCGGTGGAAGGTACCGGTGCAGCAGCGCCTCGGTTCTCACGCGCTCCAGGACGCACATGTCGGTGAGTCGGCGTGCCTCCCGTCCGCGCTCGTAGTAGGCGATCACGTCAGGGTCGGTTTCAGTCACATTGATCGCTGAGCCAGGCTGGCAATTCGGATGTGAGAGGGGCCGCGGCTTGCGCCATCCTCCAGATCGACGAAGTCAAACAGCATGCCCTCGAGCTCGCCGTCGCGGAAGCAGTAGCCGTGATCGCCGATTGGCTCGGCGAACCCAGAGGTGAAGCCTTCAGCCTCGCCTGTGAGCGGGTCCAGGTCGGTGAGTTCGAGCTGCAAGCCGTCCCCTCTGGGCTCAGCTTGGATGGAGCTGGTGCAGGAACGGTAGTGCCCCGCCAGCATGCCCAAGACCTCGGGATCCGCTGGCACGGCCTGTGGCGGAGTCCGATTCAGTCCCGCGAACTGTCCCATTGCCCAGTCGGCGATCCGGCTCATAGCAACGAATCGTGAGCTGTTGGTCAGGACGACGAGAGCGAAGTCCCGGGCGGGCACGATCTGAAGCGTCGTCGCGAACCCGGCCGCGCCGCCATCGTGCTTGATGACCAGCTCGCCTCCCCGCTCTTCAAGACACCATCCCCAACCGTAGTGGCCTCCCCAGCCTGGCGCTGCGGCCCTCTGCACCAGGTACTCGAGATGCTCTTCGTTGAGTAGGTGGCTGGTGGACGAGCCAAGGTACAGGCTGGCGAAGGTCAGCAGGTCTGCAGCGGTGGCAATCAGGCCTCCTGAGGCGACGCGGACGCGGGCAGGAGCGTAGCAGTTGCGGACGACAGAATGGACGTGAGATGAGGGACCGCCTGGGCGGTGACCAACTGCAATGGGCTGCGTGATGGCTTCGCCGGCGAAGAGGAATGTCCGGTTCAGTCCCAGCGGACGCAGAAGCCGTTGCCGCATGGCGCTCTCAAACGTGCTCGAGGTGCATTGGCCGACGATGGCGCCCAGCAGCCAATAGCCAAAGTTGGAGTAGGAGAAGACACGACCGGGTCTCGCCCACTGCATGACAGGGGGCCGGCTCGCCGCGAGTCGGCTGGCAGCGTCATCGCCGTTCCCGAACGAGGTCAAGTTCACGGGAAGCTCCGTATCCAGACCCGACGTGTGAGTGAGTAGGTGACGGACCGTGATTCCAGCCTCGCCTGACTCCGGGAGTTTGAGGTCGGGAAGGTAATCGGCCAGTGGCCCGTCGGGGTTGATCCGACCCTCCTGGATGAGAGTCGCGACCAAGGTGGCTACGATTGGCTTGGTCACGGAGGCAATCCGGAAGGCAGAGTCCGGGAGCATGGGATACCCACTCTCGACGCTTGCAACGCCGAAGGCGACAGCCTCGGACTTCCCTCCCCGCAGCAGTCCGATCACGACTCCGGGAACTCCCCAGCGCTCCATCTCGGCCTCTACAATCTCGCGAAGGGCCGCTTCTAGCTGCGCATTCATGCCGATGAGCCAATGGTCGCCCACGCATTGGCTCCCCGTGTCGGCTTGAGCCGACCCCACCCTCTAGATGGCATTCTCAGGTAGTCCCTTGTCAACTGACTGGTGACGATCGCCCTCATCTGATGCGGGGGCTGCCCCGAACCCCTCGACACGCACTTTCGTGGTGGCATCTGGACAGACTACCGCGAAGGGAAGGTTCGCTCTCAGGCCGGGTGAGGCCGAGGCCTCCCTCCGGGCGCGGCGACGTTTCGCAGGCGAGCGCTTGCCGTTGGTGTTCGGGGTCATCCAACCGGCACGACCGATCCGAAACCCGCGGTCGCCCGCTGCTGTACCTCCGTGCTCGTGCCGCTCGAAGCTCCGGTGGTTATGCCGACAAGACTCCGCCAATTCGAACTCGCTGACGGTCCCACATCGGCATAACCCTGGGGTCGGCATAATGGGACCTAATTCCGATATCGGAATAAGTCAGCAAGCCCCATCATGGGGGTCGTCTCGGCGGGCGTTTCTCAACTGGAACAGCTCTTAGGAACGGTGCTCTTGACGGCGATCGGAGACCGTCACACGCCCCCCAGCGGACCGATCCAGCGCTCACTGCCGATCAGCCCGTCTGGGTGGCTGCGAAGAACACGTTCGATGGCGCCAGCCAGAGCGGAAACGGCAGTGCGGGTGCGCGTGCGCGACGAGGGCAGCAAGATCAGACCGCCGTGCGTTCGACCTTGCGCGAGCCACTCGGCTGCTAGCGGACGGAAGTCCTTGATGTTGTTAGTGACCACGGCGCGACGTTCGCTGCTCGCGGCCTCAAGGATCATCCTGTCGCTGAGGCCGACCAGGTCGTCGCGATCGGCAACTGCTACGACGTCATAGCCCGCTTGGCGCAGCAACTCCGCGATCTGTGGGGAGAGATGTTCATCCAGTAGGGCCCTCACGTAGCCAGAGCGCGTTCTGCGGCTAAGGCCGACGCGCGACCGCGCTCGTACTCGGCCTCGTTGAGCGCGATCTCCTCGTCGATCTCGTCCGTGTACTCACCGTAGTATGCCGCCGCCGCCTCAACCAGCCCGGTCGGGACCTGAAGGTAATCGGCTGCCTGTGCGATTGATCCGTCGTTGTCTCGGATCGTGGCGATGACCTCCCAGACGTCCAGTCCTCGGCCAAGCAGGCTCGCGCGGCGCCCACTCGGCCCATCGAGAAACTGGATCAGTGGATGCGCGTCGTGGCGCAGCCCCTCGTCAACGTAGCGCTGTGCCAGGGTGCGCTCAGGAAGACCGGCGCGGCGCGCCCACTCTACGAGCCGCTGCCGCGTGGCGGGCGCCAGCCGCAAGGTGTAATGGTCAGCCACACCGGAAAGTGTACCACTGTGTGTCACTCCGTGGCACGATCGCGGTGGGCGCCGCCTCAATTGCCGATGGGGGGCCGGCTCCTTCGAACCTCAATGCGGAGGCCTCTCGGAGGACGGTCACCAGCGCTGTCGGCATGCCCTTGGCGCCTGGCAACCGTGGTGCGGCGCTCCTACCGGCCCCTTGTGGATCGCTTCGTAGTAGTCTCGGGTAGTGGAGGGGGCAGGTCGATCACGGTACGGGCCGGGCGAGGTGGCGCTGGAGGTGTGCCAGGTGAAGCTGGGCGGCGCGCAGCTCTGCCTCGGCTTCTCCGAACTCGCCGCGTGCGGAGCGGAGCTGGTCAACGATCCACGAACGGACAAGCGTCGAAGCCGGAACGCCCACCTCCTCAGCCAGGGCCTGCAGCGAGGCCACCTCCTCGAGATTGAGCCGGACTGAGTAAACAGCCGAACGAGGCCGGTTTGGCCTGTTGACTGTGGAGTCGGCCAATACCGGTGCGTCGCGGTTGGCCTCGGAGGCTGCGGCTTCCTCGGCAACCACTCGGGCGATTTCATCGCTCATTGCAAGTCCTCCTTGTAGCGCCGCATATCGGTTACACTCGCGCGCCAACCATTGACTCCATAGGTAACCGTTCCTTCAGCGACTGTGATGATCGTGAGCAGGCAGCCCGCGGATGTGGAGAAGCCGATGGTGCGGACACTTCGTCCCGACCTGCTGGCCGGATCTGGTCTGATCGTGAGTGCGTCAGGGTCACGGAGCGCCTCCTCTGCCCAAGCCGGTTCAATGCCATGACGGTCTCGCATGTGATTCTCAGCAAAGCTCCAGTCGCAGCCATCCATTCGCTCAGTGTACTACAGAGTACTACCGACGCTCATTTGGACGATCGGCTCTTCTGGGGTAGGATCCGGGCCTGGCCAAGCGAAGAGCGTCCGGACCCGCGTGGGCGTCCCACAATCCGCTCTGTCGGCTGGCTTGGCTCTGGCTTTGGCCTCTATCTCACCAGTTGTAGCCGTTCACTGGGCCGGTACCCAGCGTCGGCTTCAGGTCATCCAGCCCTGGCGGGCAGTGTTCATCGCCGTCTGCCAGCGTCCGTCTTGATCGCGAAGGACCCGCGGGCGGGAGTCCGATTGACCGGGAGCGTCCGCCTCCGTCCGCGCCGGTTGTTGTCACGGTTGTTGTCAGGATCGATCATCGCGCCGGGGAGGGTCAGCCCCGTGCCAAGTCTGGCCGGGACCCTGGGATCCTTCGCGGATCATCGGGTCTGCTCCGCGACTCGGCAACTCGCCAGCATTCCGTGGTGTCCCAAGTCCGGGGTCAGGCAACTTATGGGCAAGGCGTTGCGGGGCCCGAAGAGCCGGCTTGAGAAGTGCCGGTCTGACTTGTCTAGGCTAGCTCTTTTGGACGCTTCGCGTTCGAGAGGCTGGGAGGTGAACCCTGCGGTGTTTGGTCCATCGGGCGTTGACGTGGCAGCGTTACGAGTTGCTCTGGAGATGCACGTCAGGGGCTCCAAACGAGCCCTTGCGATGTTGGAGGATCACCCGAGAGCCCGAGCCGAGGACATTGGCCTGGTGCTTCGGGAGGCGCAGGGCGCCACCTGGACTTCCAGCACGACTCAGCTGGCAGGCAAGCAGTTTCGATCGTGGGCGCGTGGCGTGGGGGTGGACACTGGGAGACAAGGGGGTGATGCTTCAGCAGACCGCGTGTGAGGATGGCCGCAGCCCATCTTGCCACTCGAGGGCGCGCCTCTGGACACTGTGTTCTCAGGAGATTGTTCTCGGCCTTGGCAGAGCCGTCTTGGAGGCTGCGGATCCGATGGGTCTATAAAGATTTCTTAGGCTCCACCAGTCGATCCGGCACGCGAGGTGAGGGGGCGGCCATGGCTGCAGATGCCTCCGGTGGAGTTCCTGTCACCGGTCAGGCGTGTGACTGCCCTTTCGAGCTGTTGGATCGGCGTGGACCCCCTCAAAGTGTCCTCGACGGCGGCTCGCAGCGTTCGGTGAACCGTAGGTAGCACACCTCATTCCTACTGGAAGCACGGTTTCGCCGATCATTACACCATCGACTGCATAGAGGCCCGCCATCAGCTTGAAACGCGCCGGGCAGGCCGCTGAACGGGTCAAGGACAACACGGTGCGTCGGCTGGCGGGCGCCCAGAGCCGTAGCTTTCCGGGCAATGAGACTTAGACCCCTCTGGTTCACCGCGCCTGGAACCCGACATGTTTCGGGAGGCCTTGGAGAGCGCGCCACCGGCGCACCTGCTGAAGGTCTCGGCTGTGGTCAAGACTGTGGTCAACTGGCCCGTACAGCCTAGGTGGTGCCGTGGGTGCGAGATCAAGAACTGGTGCCGAGGGGCGGGATCGAACCGCCGACACCGGGTTTTTCAGTTGATCTGGCGGATGTCCGCGACTGTTCGCAGACGTCCGTTTCGAGATCAATTGGGGGTACGTTTGGGGGGCAATTGTCCGCTGCTGTCCGCCTCTGTTCGACTGGGTAGGGGTGTCCGTTGGGGTAGTAGTCGCCAGCTGGACACTGGGACGCAGTACGCGGAGTCGGCCCTTGCTCAAGGGAGCGATCACGCAGGGCGGCTGTAGTGGCGCGGGTCGGCTGCCCCGAGGCGAGAAGGGGGCTGATGCCGTGACACTCAGTGCCTCATGCCACGGTAACTATTCAGGTCCTCGGCTGAGGTGCCCGGTGGCTTGGTCGGGGGACGTAGGGCAAGCCGGGAGCGGCGACGAGCCCTGGCGGATGGGATGGACGAAGCGAGCCAGCTGAGAGAAGTGTGGTAG